>JBFILZ010000303.1:0-1626 GCA_041611945.1 Bacillus sp. (in: firmicutes) | reverse complement strand
GAGAGTGCAAAAAAACTAACCAAAAACATAATCGAGGAAATTCCATAAATAAAGTGCATTGGTATTACCAGTAACAATAATGAGGTTACACCTGGAGCAATAATAATCATGAGTCGAAGTGTAGTGTCCAAAACGCCATTTGCTTCAACAAGCTCGTCCTCATTGCAAATCTCAGGTAGTAGGGAAAATGATAGACTAGCAAAAATGGGTTGCATCAATCCCAAAATGAATTGAAGTACTACCAAACCGATCATAATTCCTATGTCTGATCCTATTAAATATCCACCTAGAGGAAGAAGGTATGCACATGAACGGATTAGCTGAATGTTGCGAAGCATTTTCTCCTTCACGACATGGTTCAGAAATGGTGCACTTATTACTTGTAATAGTAGGGAGGGAATAAAATAGATCAGCCAGATGGCAGCCATCCATTCCTTTGAGCCCGTCAATTCATAGAGCAATAATCCGTTTACAATTGCTCCTGCTGCACCTCCAAACTCAGAAACAATTTCTCCTATCCAAAGTGCTTTAAAGGATTTAGAGTATTTTTTCATATTGGCTCAACAAGGTATTGATTGAGACGTTTAGAAAATGATTGAATCTGAGATAGATTGGCAGAGTAGACTCCTTTTTCAACCTGTATAAACTTAGCCGCTTTTAATAAAGAAAGCTGATGATGAAGTGTCGTCTTAGAAATATTAAATTGATTGCTCAATTCCTGTAGCGAAGAGTTTTTATTGACTAATTGATAAAGTATTTTTAACCGAAGTTCATCACCAAGCGCTTTATGTCCTCGAACCAATTCCGTAGAAGGGCTACCTGCCTCTATCAAATATTTTTCATTCAAAGGATAAAAGTATAATTTTGTATCTGGTGTTCTAATGACTAATGTCCATGGGCGATACGTTACTTGAGGAATCATTTTGACAGTCCATACGGAAGGCTCGGGTATATATTTGACTCCTCCTGTAATTACTTCAATCATCTCCAAAGGTTTATCACTTTCCAGGGAACTATATTGTTTCTGTTCAAGATTCAAAGCGCGAATCCACTTGTCCCATTGCGGATTCTTTATTATCCAGTTGTACCATTCTTCTAATATGCTCTTGTATAAATCACATATTTCTTGATGTGATAAGTAACCAAGATGGAGAACATATTCCTCTAAATATTCATGACCATGAAAGTAAGAGGCATATGTTTCAAAAGAATCCCCGTCTTTATATTGTGCTGCGAGAGATTTTCGAATTGGTTCAGAAAAACGATCCTTATATGGTAAAACAGTTCGATAAAATTCGTTCATCGTCATTTCATTAAGACGTTTAGAGAACTCAGTAATTGAAGTAGCTGAAAATTTTTCCTGGAGCAATATTAAGCCAAACCACAAATTCGTCTTCTCGATTACTTCTAAATGCTCAATGAGTAAATTTGACATAGATTTTTGTTCCGATGTCCACCATTCGTCGAACTCAAACGTGTGTCTTAATTGCGAGTGTGTGAATCCAGTTATGCCTAAAATTGATTCCCAGACTGGAGTAGATTCAACGACCAAGGATATTGTTTCAATTGGATGCGTGTCATTTAAATAATTCATTCAGATACCACCTTTAAAAACTATTCTAAATT
>JBFILZ010000302.1:0-1659 GCA_041611945.1 Bacillus sp. (in: firmicutes) | reverse complement strand
TACAATTTCTAATCGTAAAAGCGCTCTGGGAGGCGAAATAGATGGAGAAAATACGTGTTGTAATTATTGATGATCATCAGTTATTCCGAGAAGGTGTCAAACGAATTCTAGATTTTGAGGCAACACTTGAAGTTGTAGCAGAGGGTGACGACGGAACACAAGCTGTTTCATTAGTAAGAGATTATCAACCAGATGTAGTCATTATGGATATTAATATGCCAATGCTAAATGGTGTAGAGGCAACCGCTCAACTAATTGCGGAATATCCAGAGACGAAGGTTATCATCCTATCCATTCACGATGATGAAAACTATGTTACACATGCTCTAAAATCTGGTGCACAAGGTTATTTACTGAAAGAAATGGACGCAGAACAACTAATTGAGGCAGTCAAAGTTGTGGCAGACGGTGGATCGTATTTACACCCAAGAGTAACCCACAACCTAGTGAAAGAATACCGCCGATTGGCATCCAATCATCAAAAGGAAGTCAAAAGGGAAATTGAAATTAGACGTCCACTTCACCTCTTAACAAGGCGCGAATGCGAAGTCCTTCAGCTACTAGCCGATGGGAAAAGCAATAGAAGTATTGGGGAAGTCCTTTTCATTAGTGAAAAAACAGTGAAAAATCACGTCAGTAATATACTAACAAAGATGAACGTAAACGACCGAACCCAGGCAGTAGTCGTAGCAATAAAGAACGGCTGGGTCGAAGTCAAATAATTTATTTGGACAAGGATGATCAGATTAGAAAACTGGTTGTCTTTTTTTTGTGTGGATGAGTAGGTAATTGGTAATTTTTATGGAAATAGATAGGGGTTGTGCAATTATTGGGAAAGTGGTGCAATTACAGGTCGAAGTCGTGCAAATAATGGGAAAGTGGTGCAATTCCGGTCCGAAGTGGTGCAATTAATGGGAAAGTCGTGCAATTCCGTTCCAAAGAGGTGCAATCCCAGATCGAATTTGTGCAAAAAACAGAAATATAGGTGCAATTCCTTGAATTGAATAATGGTTTTGAGCTATCTGTAGCTCGCGATCATCGAGAATCAGGTTAAAAATCAAAGAAATAAACGGCGAGAATTTTTTTTTTAGTATATGTGTATTAAAAGTTGTGATTCTTTGAATGAATGTTGGTGAAACTAATGAGTATTCTCTTATTTTGGAGAATAGTGAAACCAATAATGAAGAGATCAATTAAATTTTTAATCCTAATAATGCAACTGACATTGATTTCATGTAAACTGAAGATGGAATACTTATTAAAAAGTGAAGTAAGGAAGGTACAACCTATGAAAACTGCCGTTGTAACGGATAGTACAGCCTATATACCTAAGGATGTTCGTGAAAGATGGAATATACATATGCTCCCGTTAAATGTTGTATTCGGGAATGAGTCTTATCAAGAAGAAACGGAATTAACGAGTGAAGCTTTTTATGAAAAAGTGAAGGGTGAAGGTGATTTACCGAAAACGTCACAGCCTGCAATTGGAATGTTTGTTGAGTTGTTTGAGCAGCTTGCTAAGGAGTATGATGCTGTGATTTGTATCCATTTATCCAGTGGAATTAGCGGGACGTATCAAGGCGCGATAACAGCAGGTAATATGGTCGAAGGACTGCAAGTTTTTCCTTTTGACTCAGAAATTAGTTGTATGCCACAAGG
>JBFILZ010000301.1:0-1694 GCA_041611945.1 Bacillus sp. (in: firmicutes) | reverse complement strand
TATGGATTGTGTGGAGGTAGTTGTGAGTGATCAAACTTCATTAGAGACAGCTAATGCCACATTAGAGGTTTGTAAAAGAATGAACCGTAAGGGAGTCTTGCTAAATAGGGAGATATCTGGTTTTGTTGCTAATCGAATTTTGGGTGCGCTTCAACGAGAAGCAATTTCTCTTTATGAATCAGGAATTGCTGACTATAAGGATATTGACATAATTTGTCGTAAAGCACTAAATCATCCAATCGGTCCTTTTGAACTAATGGATTTATCTGGAATTGATGTCGGTTATTATATTATGGAGCAACGGTTTGCTGAAACAGGAAAGCTTGAAGATAAGCCTCCTCGGTGTATAGAAGAAAAAGTTGAAAAAGGTCATTTAGGAAAAAAGAGCGGAAAAGGTTTCTATGATTACGAATCTTCACATTCTATGAAGTAGCCAAAAATTAATAGAATGAGAGTACATGTGGAGGTGAGGAGATGAAGGATACAAGGGGGTTTACAGATACAATCCCAGTTCGTTCTGGTGAAAACTTAAATCCTGAGTTGTTAAAGCCATTTCTTGAGCAGCACTTTAATTTAGAAAATGAGAGTTTGCAAATCAAGCAATTTGGTTCTGGACACTCTAACTTAACGTATGAATTGAGGGTTGGGGAGTGGGAGGCTGTATTAAGACGCCCACCCCATGGACCAGTAGCTCCAAAGGCTCATGATATGGAACGAGAGTACAGTATCTTACAAGATGTTAATCATGTTTTCCCACTAGCTCCAAAGCCCTACCTCTTTTCGAACAATATATCAATTGTAGGAAGTCCATTTTATGTAATGGAAAGAAAAAGGGGCTTTGTTTATGACACTTCATTTCCAAATGAGGTTAATGCATCTACGAAATTCTGCCGCTCTCTATCAGAAACAATGGTCGATACTCTCGTCAACCTGCATTCTATTGAATATAAGAATACTAGATTAGCTGAGATCACGCATCCAAAAGGATTTATGGAGAGGCAAGTTCATGGTTGGATTGCTCGTTATATTAAGGCTCGAACACATGAAGTGGAAGGTGTAGATGAATTAACTAAATGGTTAGTGTCAAATATCCCAACATCGCAGGAAGCAACAATCATACACTACGATTATAAATTAAACAATTCGATGTTCTCCTTTGAGGATCCAACCGAAATGATCGGTTTGTTTGATTGGGAAATGACGACTGTTGGAGATCCACTTGCTGATGTTGGCGCAGCGATGAGTTATTGGAATGAGGCAGATGACCCTGAATTACTCAAGCTCGGTTTAGGGAAGCCTTCAGTAACGCTTCGTGATGGCTTTTTTACAAAAAAAGAATTTATAGAACTTTACGCGAAAAAAAGTGGAAGAGACGTAACAAATATCCACTACTATACAACTTTTGCTTATTTTAAACTAGCAGTTATCTGCCAGCAAATTTACTATAGATGGAAAAAAGGGCAGACAAAGGATCCGCGGTTCGCTAATTTTCACTTATTTGTAAATAGTTTAATCAAGCATGCATCATTTACTAGTAAAGGGTTGGAATAACCGAAATGAGGTAGTGTGTGTGATGAGAGTTCATCTGTTATTGAAAAAAGAAGAAATAGATGAAACGGAAATGGGACAAGGTAAAATCGCTGTTGTATTTGATATTTTATTAGCCACTTCAACAATTACAGTCGCCCTGCATA
>JBFILZ010000300.1:0-1732 GCA_041611945.1 Bacillus sp. (in: firmicutes) | reverse complement strand
TCTACCACATCATGCCAAGCTTTTTCTAACTGATGAACTGATGAAGCGAAGTCTTGGGTAGCATGAGAGTACTGAGAATGTTTTTCCTGAAATACATATGTCATCTCTTCTTGCTTTTGATATAATCTTCGCTCCATCTCCTCTTGCTTCGCATATCCTCGACTCATTTGTTCATCTAAACCCTTTAAGTAAAGTTGACTAATTTCGGCTGTCTTACCCGCCGACTCTTTTAGGAGTTGATCTGAACGTTGTAGCATTTGTTCAAAACGTCTTTGGCCTGTCTCTTGTTTTTCAATAGAGCCTTGAATTTGCTTCTCAAGTCCTTTAATTGTCTTTTGGAGTGTATGGAGTTCAGAATCCACCCCTGTTCTAACACTCATTAATGACCTTATTGATTCTGTGAGCTCCCCACTAAACTCTTTAAGTAATTCTGAACTATTTGCAAAGCTTTCACTTGCTTTGCTTTGCTCTGTTAACATTGACATTAATTTATTGGTCACACCACTCAATTCTTGAGTTAATTCGAGCATCTTATCTCCGAATGCACTAACTGAGTTCTGAAATGCATCCTCAACCTTACTTGAAAACCTATCTAATATTTTTTCCATTAAATCCTTAGGCTTTTCATTTTCAATCTTACTCGAAAATGAATGATCTAATAAACTTTCCGTCTCTGCCAAAATACTAGCTTTGTAGTAGCTAATTGAAGTCCCACCTGAAAGAAATCCCGACTGGAATAGACTTAGAATTAGGGAACTAGAGATTCCTGCTATGCTTGTAATAAAAGCAAGACTCATACCTTGAAAAGGGGAAGTTATTGCTAAGACAATATTGTTCATTGATACGTCTCCTGCAGGTGTAGCAATTGTAGTTAACGTCTCCTCCATCGACGAGATAGCTAGGGTAAGTCCTATAAACGTTCCTAATATTCCAAATATAATGGATGTCATTGGAAGTAATTGTTGTAGCTTAACTATATTTCCTACAGGGGTTTTTGAAACACCAAATAAACGAATAGGTTCTTTTAAAAGGTGCTTTTCGACAAGTGAAATAGTATTCATTGAGTTATTTTGAAGCTGTTTATATATTTCATATTCTTTCATCACCTTATTAATCCAACTAACTGATGAAATCGATAGCCTTTGATCATCAAGATTGATCAATTCTCGTTGCCAGCTTTTTAATATTTGAATGGTTTGTAGATGACATACCATTCCAAAGAATGTAATGAATCCAATAATCAGAATAATTATTGTAGAAAGTTCCATCTTTGTCCCCCCTTTCTAATAGATATGGATAAGTTCTGTGGGAATTGCCTATTTTTTATAAAAGATTTTTTAGAAGAAAGTTCTTACTATATGAAGGAATGGGTAATATCATCTTTTATTACTTAATAACTATTGGTCCTGTGTAAAGTGCAAATCAGATTTAATTTTTTTACCAAGTTCACCGAGGGTAATATTATCAGGAAGGTTTAATAAATCCTAACAAAAAAGACAGACCAATAAATTGCTACTGGTCTGTCTTTTAACTATTCATTTTATTATTTACTCTCCTGTAGAGAACCTTTTTGTTTATACAGGTTTTCGCTATAAACTAAGATCTTTTCCGTTCTTTCTCTGCTCGAAAAAATTCATGAAACATCTTCATTAACGCTCTTTTTTCTATCCTTGAAACGTAACTTCTTGATATCCCAAGCTGTTTTGCTATTTCTCTTTGCGTTTTTTCTTTT
>JBFILZ010000299.1:0-1878 GCA_041611945.1 Bacillus sp. (in: firmicutes) | reverse complement strand
TATGACCAGTGACGGAATCTCCTATAGAGTCGCTGGTGAAAACCTAGCGTATGGTCAATCTAGCAGCATTTTCGCGCATGAAGGTTTGATGAATTCAATTGGACACCGCGAAAACTTATTAAAACCAGATTTCTCTCTACTGGGGGTAGGAGTCGCTTTCAACGAAGAACACCAACCTTATTATACAGAGAACTTTTATGCCAAATAAAATAGGACTGCACCTTTTACTAGGTACAGTCCTATTCCCGTTTCAGTTATTTACTATTTTATTTTGAACTCTAACCAATATGACTGCAAATTGAGCTCGACTTGTTTTATCATTAATACCAAATGTCCCACTAGAATAACCAATCATTATTTTATTTGAAGACATTGCACTAATGTAAGGTGTTCCCCAATACTTAGCATTAATATCCTTAAAATTCGGCACCTCTCCATTCCCTTTCAACTGAAAGGAAAGAGACATAACCTTCGCCATTTGCACCCTAGTAATTGGATCATCTGGATTAAATTTATCACTTTTAGCAAAAATTCCAACCTCAGTTAACTTTGCAATCGCTTCATAAGAAGGGTGTGATTCCGGTACATCCTTAAATCCTGGATTAACTGGAGTAGACTTTATTGTAGGTATGCTCTTATACAGGATGTCAGCCACTTC
This sequence comes from Bacillus sp. (in: firmicutes), assembly GCA_041611945.1. Lineage (GTDB taxonomy): Bacteria > Bacillota > Bacilli > Bacillales > SA4 > Bacillus_BS. The sequence goes on along the minus strand of JBFILZ010000299.1, from coordinate 1,220 downwards.
AGCTCTACTAATTGCTACTCCAGGATTGACATGCCCTTTCTCATCCAATTTGTAAAGACCATTAGCTAGCAGTAAATTCAATTCTTTTTCAGCCCAAAAATCTTTAGGAATATCTTTAGCAATCGGCGTTTCTTTTTCAAACTGAGCGTTTAAAATACTTTCTACTAATGCTTCACTCATTATTTTGTATCCCTCTAAGTTCGGATGAATGTCGGAAGGATTGGGTAGGAACTGTTTTGAATCATCACCAAATTGCTTATATACAGGTACAAAATTTGCACCTAGAGATTTAGCACTTACTTGAATTGTCGTATTTAGCGTTTGTGTCAATTGAATAAGTTGAGGCTTTTGATCATCCGAAACATATGGAAAAGCATAGTAATATCCCATCACATATACGTTTGCGTTCGGATTCAGTTCCTTAATAGCCTCAAGAATTTCTTTGTAATTATTTCCAATGGTTTGAAGTGTTGTCTTAACAAGATTAAGGTCAATTACTATAGGATTTTTCGTGAAGTCAACTTGTGTTAGTAAATCATTCGCACCAGCTGAAATTGAGATCGTATTTGAGTTTTTTATAGCCTCTCTTAAATGTGCATTTACAGTTATATCCTCTAATACATCACTCGTCTTATCAGCAGGCACTGCAAAATCCTTCGAGAATGTTCCAAGTACATTTTTTTCACGTAAGGTCATAGCTGCAAGATCCGCGTAACCCTTATCGATTGTTTTTTGGGGTGTTACCCCAGCAGCCAGAGAATCACCTAAGGCCAAATAGTTTAAAGTTACCGAACTTGCTGTAGCATTTGGTACGATAAATGCAACAAACAACATGAATATTAATGCTAGACTGGTTATACTTCTTTTTAGATTACAGTTCATTTCTCACTCTCCATTTCAATTCCCACTTCTCATATGTATGTACCCCAAAGCTAGTGTATACGATATAGTTAGAATTTTAATTCATCCACGAAATTGAGGTTTAAATTTAGAAAGACAAAAAGCATGTCAACTTAAATCAAGTTGACATGCTTTACAAGTAAATATATAGAATTTTAGTTTGTATTAAGTAATTTCTGAATGAAGACCACTTTCAAATAGTCGCCTTCCTTGAACTCGGAAATCGTTTTAAAATCGGTTGGCAAAGTAAACTCTTCAACAATGGCATATTTACCACCAGATTGTTTAAACGCTTTATCAATAAACCCTTTAAACTTTTT
>JBFILZ010000298.1:0-1910 GCA_041611945.1 Bacillus sp. (in: firmicutes) | reverse complement strand
TACATATCAAATTGTCGGACCTTATTTAGAAGAAAGTTCGCTTTCGGTAACCCATTTATGATTGGTTACTTTTTCTCCACCTTCAGTAGGGGTGTAGTCAACCATATAAACCGTTGTTTTTTCTGCTGATTCGATTTCGGCTGTAGCACCATCCATACCTTCCATGTGATCTGCTTCTAAGACAACTTCAGTTCCTGTCTCTAGCGTTTCTTCGCCAACATCTTGAAGTTCCTCATGAATCACCCATTTATGACCGGTTACTTTTTCTCCTCCTGTTGTTGGAGTGTACCCAACAGAATAGGTTGTGGTATCAAAAGCACCAACGATCGTTGCTTCGGCACCTTTCATTCCTGGCATGTGGTCGGTTTCAAGTATAGCTTGGCTACCAACTTCAAATGTTGGATTTTCTGCGTCTTTCAATCCTTCTGGCACTTCACCAGAAGAAGAATGATCCATTTCCATATTTTCGTGATCTGTATCTTCCATGTTGTCATGATCTGTTTGAGAATCTGAACATGCTCCTAAAAGTAGGGCAATAGCAGGTGCAAGTATTAAATGTTTTGGCATTTTTTTCATTCATTAAACACTCCTTTTTATATTCCGAGTATACCCGGGTTTTTTCCAGCTACACATTTTAACATTTTTATTGTAGATGAAAACCTACTACGAATATACATCAAAGTTTGGAAACCATTATTTTTTGGGAATAAGAACGGTATACTTAAAGAGATATTTAATGCAAACGATTAAAACGAAATGCAGTAATGGAGGAAATGGAATGACAAATGCTTTACCAAATTGCCCAAAATGTAATTCAGAATATACGTATGAAGATGGAAGCCATTTAGTTTGTCCGGAATGCGCACATGAGTGGACGTTAGCTGGAGACACTGAAAATAGTGAAGAAACAAAAATCGTTAAAGATGCAAACGGAAATGTTTTAACTGATGGAGATTCAGTTACAGTCATCAAAGATTTAAAAGTCAAAGGAAGTTCATCTGTTTTGAAAATAGGAACTAAAGTGAAAAACATCCGTTTAGTAGATGGCGATCATGATATCGATTGCAAGATTGATGGGTTTGGTCCAATGAAATTGAAATCGGAGTTTGTTAAAAAGGGTTAATAATCACCACTTAAACAGAGAAAGCCGTGAACGGTGAGTTCACAGCTTTCTTTTTGTCTTCTAGAGTATTGTTCAAAGATTACACCGGCAGTTATTCTGACCCTACTAAGTTACTGTTCCCTTAGAAAACTTCACCAATCCTACAAGTAAAAACACCATGCTAATAGTCCATAAACCACCAGCTATTCCGAAAAACAGGGTAGTTTCTTCTGAAGCCATTGGGTGATTTACATTAAACTTGATTGCAGCTAGAGCAGGAATCATTGCCAAGCTTAGGAATACGAGGTGGCCAAGAACGAATCCATATGCCATTCGATATGGTTTTCTGTTTTTGGATATGAATAAAAAAATAACAATCATTATAGAAATAGCCAAGATAATAGAGATACTTGTTTCTAATAATCCCATGGTTCCTTCTTCCATTGTCATCGAGTTTCACTTCCTCATTTAAAAGATAATTTATACACCAATTCTCCATGTGTTATTTGGCCAGTATCGTGGAATCCAACTTGTTCATAAAGTGCTTTAGCGATTTCGTTTTCTGGTTCAAAACAAATGAGGACATCTTTACAATCCTCAATCTTCTTTAACTCGTCAAGAATGAGGGCCATACTTTGCTTCCCATAGTCTTTACCTTGTTGCGTATAGTCAATCATGAGTCGGCAAATTTCATAGGCTCCCATTTCTTCCGCATACCCATACATGGCAAAGCCAATTAATTGATCGTCATGATAAATCGAGCGTGTTGTCCAAGTTCATTCGATACTTGCTTGCGCTAACGAAACTG
>JBFILZ010000297.1:0-1925 GCA_041611945.1 Bacillus sp. (in: firmicutes) | reverse complement strand
AGGGAATCGAAAATGAAAACCAAAGACAAATTTTGTTAGCCAATAACTGTACCATCGGTCAAGGCTATCTCTTTTCAAAACCATTAGATCCTACTGAATTTGAAAAGTTAATTCAAAGAGAATTTACGTCAGCTGAAAGCTTATTAATCTAAAAAAGCGGTTGAAGAGTTATTCTTCAGCCGCTTTAATAATATGTTCGGAGATTGATGAAAACATAAAAACTTGCATCATTTAACGTTGTTTCTGCCACTTTCTTTGTCTAAATACATTGTTCTCCCATTTGAAAATTTGTGTATCTCGGATGAAAAAGTATCTTGTCCTCAAGTAGATTTCTTTCATATTTTGGGTGGTCCTCGACCATATCGGAGGGTGTATTATGAGACTGACCGTTTATCTTGCAGGAGAAATTCACAGTATATGGCGGGACGAAATCAAAAAGAAAGTCCTTTCGCTCGATTTGTCTATCGATTTTATCGGTCCAATGGAGAATCATGACCGTTCAGATAATATTGGAGAAGAAATTTTAGGGGAACAGCCAAGTCCTGTATTAAAAGATGCTGCCGCTTCAAGCTTCAATAATCTGCGTACCCGTATATTAATGCATAAACCCGATCTGGTTATAGCATTGTTCGGCGAGCAATATAAACAATGGAATACAGCAATGGACGCAAGTGCTGCAATTGCAAGCGGCAAGCATGTCATCATCATTCGTCCAGAGAAATTGCATCATCCGTTGAAGGAGCTTTCCGCTAGAGCTAGTGCCACAGTCGAAACTTGCGACCAGGCCATCAAAGCGCTGTCCTATATTTTTGAATAGAATGTTCGAGCATAAATAAAAAGAAAAAATGCTTATACCAAAGCATCTTTTCTCCATTTTTCGTTTGTTTAGATGTTCAAGTTATAATGAACGAATATGTGAGTATAAGTTAATAATTACTTCCATCCCTGAGACGTGAACTACTAAAAAACCACTTACACAATAGTAGTTTGTAATCTGGATTGTGTGCCCAACCACTCATTACTATTTACTTCATGACGTATGCCGCTAACACACTTTGAACCTTGTATATATTTAAGGATTTATTGAATTTTTTCAGTATAGGAGTAGTACTTCCAGATAACCAAATTTTTAATTCTGCATCCAGGTCAAAAGTGCCCGCCGTTTCAATAGAGAAATGCACCACACTTTTATATGGTATTGAATGATATTCTACCTTTTTTCCCGTCATACCTTGTTTATCAATAAGTAATAATCGTTTATCCGTAAAAACAATTAGATCTCGTATAAGCTTATACGCATGCTCCACTTTTTCAGCAGGGGCAAGCAAATCCTTAAGTTCTTTTTCTACTTGACCAATTTCCAACTCTGATGCATTACCCATTAAACCATCTAAAATTCCCATCCAATTCCTCCTAAAATCCATTTTTATACTATTTCAAGAAATCTTAACAATATTCCTGCTAGCGAGTGCAAATAAAAGATAACCTTTACTCTTTCAATTTGATATACCCATTAAATTACTATGGGTGTCACCTACTTATGAAATGGAAATTATCAAGCATGAAGTATTATTTAGAGTCAGTTTAATCAATTCCATCTCCTTCGGATTCGATTAAATGTTTAGGCATTAAGCAAATGAACTGATTAGTATTTTACACAGGCACCCCCACGCTTATCTCTAATGTCAAAGGTGACTATTAAATACATTGACAAAATCATAGTTATTAATTAAATTTTCAGTACCTTCTTACTTTTTGAGAGCGTAAAATATCTTGTGTAAATGAATAAATAGAAAAAGGAAGACCTTTTCTTGTAGAATTAAGTCACCACAACCAATTCACAGAAAAGAGGCCTTCCCTATGAACCAGTTTACAACAGATATCATGCAAGCTCTAGTGAAAAAAGAAGACATCACTGAAGTATT
>JBFILZ010000296.1:0-2000 GCA_041611945.1 Bacillus sp. (in: firmicutes) | reverse complement strand
GAGCCCCTCGGCGATAGCGCCTTCAGGTCTCACCTGTCCCGCTGCTCCCGCAGGACTTTGAATAGGCTTCCATGAATTCTCACCGCACGAAGGAAATGCGGGAGTATTTTCGAGGAGTCTCGCGTTCTTCCACTTCGATCACTGCTAAAGATATATATTGCTTATTTTCATACCTCATGGTGCAAAATTGCTTTGCATGAAGGTCTCTGTTAAAGCTCCCTGTTGATTTTTTAAACAAAGTTGATTGAAGTGGAAGGTGTCTGAGTCCTCGAATGCTTGGACAGAGCTATAGAGGACTCACAGTTTCTTGTATGACGAAATTGTGATATTTAGTAACAGACGTCCCGATATTAGGAAGCTTATTCAATGTCCCGCTGTTCCGGCGGAAACGTGCATCCTGCAGCTGAAATCAACAACAACGTTTAACAGAGCCCATTCAAAAGAACATTTTCCCTTTGTAATTCGGTTTTAATTATTAGATTTATTTGTATACATGCCCAAAGTCCGCTCTGAATTTTTGTGCACTATATACATACCCTCAATTAGTAAAATTGGGTACAATGAACATATATTTAAATCTTAGGAGGTCTTCCAATGGCAGAATTACGTTTAGAGCATATTCACAAAATTTATGATAAAAAAGTTACGGCAGTTAATGATTTTAATCTTCATATACAAGATAAAGAGTTTGTTGTATTTGTTGGACCATCAGGGTGTGGTAAATCCACAACATTACGTATGATTGCTGGATTAGAAGAGATTTCAGAAGGTGACTTTTACATTGATGATCGCCGTGTAAATGACGTAGCACCAAAAGACCGTGATATTGCCATGGTTTTCCAAAACTATGCCCTTTACCCACATATGAACGTATATGATAATATGGCTTTTGGTCTTAAGCTTCGTAAAATACCAAAGGATGAAATTGAACGCCGAGTAAGGGATGCTGCACGAATTTTAGGACTTGAGGATTATTTAGATCGTAAGCCAAAAGCACTTTCTGGTGGTCAGCGTCAGCGTGTAGCTTTAGGACGTGCCATTGTTCGTGATGCAAAAGTATTCTTAATGGACGAGCCTTTATCTAATCTTGATGCAAAACTACGTGTACAAATGCGTGCTGAAATTACAAAACTACACCACCGTTTACAAACAACAACGATCTATGTAACACATGACCAAACAGAAGCAATGACTATGGCTACTCGTTTAGTTGTAATGAAAGATGGCTTGATTCAGCAAGTCGGCGCACCAAAAGATGTTTACGAAAAACCTGATAATGTTTTCGTCGGTGGATTCATTGGTTCACCTGCAATGAACTTCTTTGAAGGAACACTTAATGATGGTACCTTCACAATTGGAGACATCACTGTTAAAGTTCCAGAAGGTAAAATGAAACCATTGCGTGATCAAGGTTATGTGAATAAAGAGGTTATTCTTGGGGTTCGCCCAGAAGACTTCCATGATGAGCCTGTTTTCATCGAGTCTTCTCAAGACACTAAAATAGTAGCAGAAGTTGAAGTCTCTGAATTAATGGGTGCTGAAACAATGCTTTATTCTAAAGTTGCTGGACAAGATTTTATTGCTAGAGTAGATTCACGTACAGACGTTAAACCAGGACAAAATATTGACTTAGCAATAGATATGAATAAATCTCATTTCTTTGATAAAGAATCAGAACTTCGTATTAAATAAATAGGATAGATACAAAAAAGGAGAATGATTAACAATCATTCTCCTTTTTTGTTTGGTTACCCTGAAAATAAGGGGATCGTCGTTCCAGAACAGTCGCTTTCCGTGGGGCGGGCGGTGAGCCCCTCGGCGATGGCGCCTTCAGGTCTCACCTGTCCCTCTAGTCCCACAGGATTTTGAATATGCATCCATGAATTCTTACCGCACGAAGGAAATGCGGGAGTATTTTCGAGGAGTCTCGCGTTCTTCCACTTCGATCACTGCTAAAGAAATATATTGCTTATTTTCATACCTCATGGTGCAAAATTGTT
>JBFILZ010000295.1:0-2009 GCA_041611945.1 Bacillus sp. (in: firmicutes) | reverse complement strand
CTTTCCGCGGGGCGGGCGGTGAGCCAACTCGGCACTTGCGCCTTCGTTGACTCACCTGTCCCGCTGCTCCCGCAGGACTTTGAATATGCTTCCATGAGTTCTCACCCGCACGAAGAAAATGCGATAGCACGACCGAATAGGCTTCCATGACAATACTCCAGCGTACCGATTGAACTGCTTCTAGAGTATGCTTCGGTGAAATCGGGACGTCTGTTACTAAATATCACAATTGCGTCATACAAGAAACGGTTATTCCTCTATAGCTCTGCGCAAGCATTCGAGGAGTCTCGCACCTTCCACTTCAATCAACTTCGTTTGAAAATCAACATTGAGCTTTAACAGAGCCATAAGAAAAGGACGGATCTATTCCCACAAACTTAACTGTGAAGCTTACTATAAATAGTGGTAAAATAGCGAGTGGATATAAAAAGTGAATACCTTAAAAGGTTTTGGCATAGGGGGGATTATTTTGTTGGCATTAATTTATGATTTGTTTATAAATTTTTGTGTATTAGTTTCTTTAATTTTTATATATTTACAATTAAGATGGAATTTCAATTTAGTAAAAAAGTCTTACTTCTACTCAATAATAGTAGATGGATTTGCAGGAGGTTTATTAGGTTTTATTTTAATGAAACTTTCTATACAGGTAACTACTGAAACCATTGTTGATTTACGTTATATACCAGTCATGCTTATAATTATGTTTATAGGGATACCTCAAGCTGTAATTAGTGCACTCTTAATCATAATCGGACGGTTTATATTCGGTATAACTACTTCTGCTATTGCAGCAATGATCTTAATGACCATTTTGATTGTAGGATATATACTAATTATTAAATTATATGAAAAATATAATCTTGATCAAAATTCATATAAACAAAGCCTGTGTATGATACTATTCTCAAATATTGTAATTAGTATAATCATTTCACTTCTTGTTAAGGATTACGAAGTTTTGAAAAGTTTAATTCCTTCCTATTGGATTATCTCTATTATAGGTGGTCTTACTTCTGTATTCTTTGTCGAGTATATACGTAAAACTCAATATCTTTTAATGAAATATGAAAAAGAATCTACAACTGATTTTCTTACTGGCTTAAATAATGTACGTCAATTCGATACCATTTGGAATACACTTATTAATAATGCTACTATTAAAAACGAAAGACTATCGTTGTTGATCATTGATATTGACCATTTCAAAAATGTAAATGACACATTTGGACACCCAATTGGTGATAGGATTTTAGTTGAATTAGGAAAAATTCTAAAAAGTACTACTCGCTCATTTGATGTAGTTTCTAGAAACGGTGGAGAAGAATTCTCCGCTATCTTACCTGATTGCCCACATCAGCAAGCAATAGAAATAGCAGAACGTTTAAGGACCGCAGTGGAAATACACAAATTCCGCGTATCACTAAATGAAACGATTAACATAACTGTTTCCATTGGTGTCGCAACATATCCCGAAACAGTGAACGATACTAGTCAAATTGTGGACACTGCAGATGAATGTTTATATAAGGCAAAACGTTCAGGAAGAAATAGAGTATGTGCAAATTATAATGAACAATAAAACACGGACGGTCCTATTGTTTGCTTCGTTTAGCGAAACGAAAGAAACAATAGGACTGTCCCCATTTTTACCCTTTTCATCATGTATTATATTATTGGTGAAATTGTGACCGACATTATTATTCCTGTTACTAATTTCTTCTTAAATAATTATTGGACGTTTAAAGTAGTAAATAAAAACAGATAAGTAACCAAGGGACACTTATCTGTTTTTAATGTTTTAAATCGCAACAGTAAAGACTGGAAGTGGATCATTAAATGATTTCCAATCCATCTCAATTTCTTCATCTGTTAATAGGCAAAGATCTAGTGAAGTCTCAACCTGATGTTGCTTCATATCGAGTCCGATGAATACAATTTCAGTTATTCGATCACCATACACGGGATCCCATCTCTTTAATAGATCTGGTTCTTCCAAAAGCACTCTT
>JBFILZ010000294.1:0-2040 GCA_041611945.1 Bacillus sp. (in: firmicutes) | reverse complement strand
CACCAAATGAGTCAATTGCTTTACATCAAGCTGTTGATAAAGCCTATAATAATGGGATTCTAGTTGTTGCAGCAGCAGGTAATAACGGTACGGTTGATGGCTCAGGTGATACAGTGGGTTATCCGGCAAGATTCGAAACGACTATTGCCGTATCAGCTATAAATATGAGAAATGAGCGTGGTAGTTTTTCGGCAACAGGGAGTACAATTGAAGTCACAGCTCCTGGAGTAAATATTATGAGCACTTACTTGAATAATGGTTATGTCAGTATGAGTGGAACATCGATGGCTACTCCTTATGTAGTTGGAACACTTGCCCTTCTTAAGCAAGCTAACCCAGAAATGACAAACAAACAATTACGAACGTTATTAAACGAAACAACAGTTGATTTAGGTGTCTCAGGAAAGGACCCATTCTATGGAAATGGTTTGGTTCAATCTCCACTGGGTTCACAAGATGCGAAACCAGTCAATACAGAACCAACTGATTCAAAATTAGAACCGACACATACGAAAGAACAAGTTCAAGAAGAAATCATACTACAGCCAGTTCCAGTAGTTAGCCCCATTAAACAACCCATTATGACTTTACCTAAACCAGCAGTTGTAAAACCAATACCAAAGAAAATGCTAACATCTACATCTACCGTTTCTACAACTCGCTCTACCTACTCTGTAGGTAACACAATTAGGATTAACTTAAAGGCGATCGACACATCAACTAAAAAGCCTCTTGCTTATGGGGACATCAGCTTAACTATCAGTCCTCCAAATGGAAAAGCAAAGGTTGTAACCTTGAAAACTAACAAAAAAGGTGTAGTTTCTTACAACATGGTAGTTACGAAACAAACAGTAAAGGGAACGTATAATTTCTCCACAACTACAAATTTAACAAATTATAATCCTTCAAATGCTCTAAAAACCATTCGTGTAAAATAAAAAAAAGGAAGTAACAATTCAATTAAATTGTTACTTCCTTTTTCTATTTATTATCTATTATTTATATGTGACTAATACTCACATTTCAAAAAATGTTTCATAACAAGTAAGTTTTATTGGAATATTAAGAATATTAGTATATAATGTAGAATAAGTTCTCGTATTGTGAACGTGTGTCGAAATAAGTACCATATGAGGAACCTTTCTTTAAGTAAACATTCAAAATTTGTGAACGTAGGACAAACAAAATTCAAACCAGAAATGAAAACCTTTACATACATCATTTTAATAGAATAGTTATATTACATTCTAAAGACTTCTAATGGAGTCGTAAAGTATTTTAACATACTACTTTTGATTAGAAAATAGTATTGCAAAAAAATATTCATTTAGGAGGTAATACAAATGAACGAATGTGAGCAGTTATTAAAGGATATACAAGCAAGAAGGATGCTGCTTATTGAAGTGGCAGAGCGAGAAGGATTGCAAAATCAAGAAACATTAAAGTGTAGCGAAGAGCTTGATCGTCTGATTTATCTTTTCTTTCAATCTAAAAATCAGTATTAAATGGTAAGAAAACTAGTGAAACTGAGTTATAATGTAAATTGAAAAAGTATAAAGCTAATTACGGAGGTTCATATGCAAGAAATTGTAACGTCGTTTAAAAAGTACCAATTAACAAAAGATATTAAGAATATGATAAAATCCATAAATTCCTCCACGAATCCACAAGATTTATCTGTGGTGTTACATAAGTTTTATCAAGAGGATTTAATTGGGGAATCAGAGTATATAACGATTGAAATGAAAATTCTTTTGAACAGGTACTGTACAATTATGGAACAAAAGTTCCCAGACCTAATTACGGGTGTTTATCTATTTGATGAAGAGAAACAAGAAATGTGGAATGCAGCAGTACCTAACATACCAGGTGCCTATAAAGAATATTCAAATGGACTTACCACAAAGTATGATATAACTGAAGGAGAGGATATACCTGTTTATATCAAAGATATTTTAGTAGTTAGAGATGTAGAGAGAGGAGAAGACATCACTTCTTTAAATCATAAAAAAGATTTATTAAATAGTGATTTAAATGCTT
>JBFILZ010000293.1:0-2122 GCA_041611945.1 Bacillus sp. (in: firmicutes) | reverse complement strand
TCACTATAAAATGACCCAACGAGAATTCGCCTCAGCGATACAATGTAGTTACTCTTTAATTGCCTTAGTTGAGTTAGGAAAACGAAGAGTAACTAACAACTTAGAAGAAAAAGTGAGAGAAAAATTCAATTTAAACGATGACCAAATTTCATATATTATGTTTTTAGTCGAGGAATTTGGAAAAGGGATAAATCCATTAATTTAATTTTTTAATTAACCTGTTTTGGTAATCATTTTTTCTGATCAAAAAAGATGTCTTTAGGAAGAAAAGGTATTTAAATAGTGAATGGTTTATTACTTCACAATTAATTTCTTGTTAAATACAATAAAGCTAAGAAAATATCTTAGCTTTACCAATCTCGTGTACGTTCGAGCAATCTATCTATATCGATTTCATTAAATAAAACACAACACTCTTCTTCTAAATATAAGGTAGCCTCTAGTAGCTTATCTATATCACGTTTCTGCTCTTTCATAGATATCCCCCTCATAAAAATCCTGTTCTATGATAAGATTCGCTACTATGATTTTCAATATGGGGGTAAGTAGATACTTATTTTACTAATCAATATTCATTATATATTTATTTTTTCTAAGAGCATTGTTAATACTTCATTTCCAGTTAAAATCCTCTCACCAGCACCTTGGGCAACGGACTCATTCCCCCCACCTTTCCCATTAATTAAAGGTAATACCTCTCCTAAAAGTTTCCCCATGTTAATATTACGATTTTCTCCACGAGCAAGAACTAGCTTCAGTTTATTCTCATTCTCATTTACTAAAACAACTATTACTTCTGGAGATTGATTTACTAAATAACGTGCAAGTTTCTGTAATTCTTGCATGGTTCGATTGTGGTACGCCATACTTATAATTTTATTATTGTTATTATTGAGAATAGCCCTTGCTTCATACTGAAGAATAACATCCCTCGCTTGCTCCAATGATTTTTCAAGCTCAGTATTTTTTCCAAGAAGTCTTTCGACCGATGTCACTAACCCCTGTTCGGACGTATTCATTAATTGACCGATTTTATTTAACACTATATTTTTTTTATGAAATTGAGAGAGAACACGTCCTCCACATATGAAATGTATGCGCACCTTCTTTTTCTGACGTTCCCATTCTAAAACCTTAATAGTACCTACTTCGCTTGTTGAATTTGGGTGTGTTCCTCCACATGCGTTGTAGTCAAAATCAGGGATAATAACTAGCCTTATATCTTCTGTTACAGACGGTTGTTTTCGTAAGGAATAATTACTCACTTCCTCATTACTAACCCATTTTGTATGGATTGGTTTATTACTGAGAATAGTTTCATTTGCTATAAGTTCAGCTTTGTTGACTTCTGCTTCAGTCAATTCCTCTACTTCTAAATCAATGGTAAGCGTTTCTTTCCCAAGGTGAAAACTTACCGTTTCATATCCAAATAAGTCAGAAAATACTCCAGAGAGAATGTGCTGACCGGCATGCTGTTGCATATGATCAAACCGTCTACCCCAATTAATGCTGCCTATTATATCTATTCCTGAAATGGGACCCTCTGTATAGTGTCGAATTTCTCCATCTATTTCTTCAACATTCGTTACTTCTATGTTATTTATAGTACCTATGTCGTTTGGCTGTCCGCCACCTGTGGGATAGAAAGCTGTGTCTTCTAATATTACATAATGACCTCCAAATTCATCCATTTTCTGCTGTACTAATTTTGTTGTGAAATTTTGCAAATAAGAATCTAGATAATACATTTTATTAGTTGTCATTTTTCTCTCCTTCTCAACTCTATTTCTAAACCTCTTTACAACAAAGAATCACTTTTCCCTTAGGCTACCCTGAAAATAAGGGGATCTTCGTTCCAGAACACTCGCTTTCCGTGGGGCGGGCGGTGAGCCCCTCGGCGATAGCGCCTTCAGGTCTCACCTGTCCCGCTAGTCCCACAGGACTTTGAATAGGCTTCCATGAGTTCTCAACGCACGAAGGAAATGCGGGAGTATTTTCGAGGAGTCTCGCGTTCTTCCACTTCGATCACTGCTAAAGAAATATATTGCTTATTTTCATACCTCATGGTGCAAAATTGTTTTGCATGAAGGTCTCTGTTAACCTTTAAATTTCCATATAGTTA
>JBFILZ010000292.1:0-2173 GCA_041611945.1 Bacillus sp. (in: firmicutes) | reverse complement strand
TTAAGCTCAAGTTTAACTTGTTCGTACCCATTAGACAACTTAAATTAAGAATTAATGCAAGTTATTCCTTATGTTTTTACTTTTTTTCAATTTTGAAGGCGTAATGTCATTACCCTTCTCATCAACTACTTTTATAGCATGTAATTGGTCCACCATTTGGCCTCTAATTGTTTTAATATATTCTTCTCTTAATTGACTCTGTTCAGATACTTCTTGGGTAGTTAAACCTACTTCTCTTGATTTTTTTGATAAATGATTGATTCTTGCCATTTTTTCTTGCGATAACATCGTTTAGTATTCTCCTTTGCTTGGGACTTAAATCATACCCGTATAATACTAAAGTAACCTGCTTGTATCAAGCAGGTTACTTTAGTTGGAACATATTTTCCGAAAAAATTAAACGCAATATTAATTGATATATATAAGTTCATAAACAAACTATACTTGTCCTTTACTTGTATGATTAGTTTTTATTTACTAAGAGTTGATTCAATTTTTATACATATTTGCTTCTCGCAAGTACCTACGATTACTTAATAGCTACGATTATCAGCGACAGCCATTAATGAGCTCTCAACTTCAGTTATTTTTATTGGGATAAAAATGCTTAATCCTGCCCTAACGTGATTTGCATTAACATGATTATGCTGCTCTACCCAACTAATAAATTGAGTATTAGTTAAAGTATGTTTATCAGCGTATTCCTCAGCTAACTTCCAGATTGTATCATCAACCGACAATTCCACTTGTACATATTTTTCTTCTAACTTTACATTATTCGTGATATAAGCGAAGAAAACTAAAAGTGAAATTAAAGCGAAGAACACTATGTAAAATGACAGATTCATAAATTTTATATTCATAGAAAAAACCCCCGACAGAATATTTGTTCGTATCTACTATTAGGATAATACGAACAAACGTTTTAGTCAATAGTTTTTTCGAACTTATGTTTGTATTTCTGAAAATGTACTGATATAATAAATAAAAAAGAAAAATGAAATAATGGGGTGTATACTTAATGAAGAAACTTTCAAAACGGCAGCAAGATATACTAGAATTTATAAAGAAAGAAGTTAAATTAAAAGGGTATCCACCATCCGTCCGAGAAATTGGAGAAGCTGTGGGCCTTGCTTCAAGTTCAACAGTTCATGGTCATCTAGCTAGATTAGAGAGTAAAGGTCTTATTCGTAGAGATCCAACTAAACCAAGAGCAATTGAAATACTGGACCAGGATGATTCAAGTCTGTTATTCAACAGCTCTATTGTCAACGTCCCCATTATTGGTAAAGTTACTGCTGGACAACCAATAACAGCTATTGAAAATGTAGATGATTATTTTCCTATTCCCAATCGTTATGTATCTCCAGATGAAACGGTATTCATGCTAGAAATAATGGGAGACAGTATGATAGAAGCAGGCATATTTGATGGGGACCTCGTTCTTGTTCGCCAGCAAAAATCTGCCAATAATGGAGATATTGTAGTTGCTATGACTGAGGATGACGAAGCAACAGTAAAACGTTTCTTTAAAGAGAAAGACTATTTCCGTTTGCAACCGGAAAACTCTACACTTGAACCAATTATACTAAAAGAAGTTTCAATCTTAGGAAAAGTTATTGGGGTTTATCGCACATTACATTAATTCCACTATTTAATTTTAGATTCACTTTCACATAATAGGAACTCAATTATCCTGTGTAAGGTGTACGAAAGCTAGAATCTTTATGCAATGTTCAGCGACAAGATACTTATATTCTATACATAGATTAACTTTTCAGTATTAATTTCAGCCTATTCTCTTTACTATCCTTTATTAATGAGACTCAAAAACATTGTACGAGATGTCAATCCACTTTATGTTGTTTCACCGAACTTTATATCATAACATGCATTTCAAATTTGAAATGCATGTTTTTTTGTATTTTTCTTTATATTAGGCTCTGTTAAAGCTCAATGTTGATTTTTTAATCGAAGTTGATTGAAGTGGAAGGACGCCCGCCCTGCGGAAAGCGAGCATCCTATAACTGAAATCAACAACAACGTTTAACAGAGACCTTCATGCAAAACAATTTTGCACCATGAGGTATGAAAATAAGCAATATATTTCTTTAGCAGTGATCGAAGTGGAAGAACGCGAGACTCCTCGAAAATACTCCCGCATTTCCTTCGT
>JBFILZ010000291.1:0-2204 GCA_041611945.1 Bacillus sp. (in: firmicutes) | reverse complement strand
CTGGGTTCCCATCCATATACATTCTTGGCATGCCCCCTTGGACATTTCCAAGAAATAACCTAGTGCTTTCAACAACCTCATTCGTTTCTCCGTCTTTCAAACGAATGAATAATGATCGTATATTACGCTCCTTTACAGCACGTATCGCTCGGTCGATTGCCTCTTCTGATGAGGTAATTTTTTCTAAGTCCATACTGTGTAATCGGATTACATTCATATCAATACCATGGGCAATGGTTGATAAACCTTTTAATTCTGCAAACTCAATTCCGTAGACTCCAATCTTATTTTCATTGAAATCATCGATCACCTTTTTTGTTACTTCTGGTTCACCGGCTCCTAATACTTCCCTGCCCAAGAATAATACATTACTCTCTTTACCTATTTCATACAATTGATTATATAAGTATGGATTATCCTCTATTGTATAATTTGGTATTCTTGGAATAACTTTAATATGTTGATTTCTAATGTGCTCAACTGATTCCTCGAGAAAACCTAAAGGCATCTCCATCGTCTTATCATCAACATCAGTAATAAAGAGAAACTCCTTATTACTTGCAAACAATCGTTCTGCATCATTAAATATTGTAGAAATTTGTTGTGTTACACTATTTTCATTATTTATATGAATGAAGACTCCCTTTGTAGTAACCTGAGCTTCAAGGTTGGCGAAGTCATTACTAAGTAAGGCTAGTTCATTGACCCTTTCAGTCGTTAAAACTGTAACATCACCCTTTTGAACGAGTGTTTTAAGGGATTCTGGTTCTATGCTAACTGCATCTAGACCCACTTCACGAAGATGACTTAAGATTTTCTCTGTTGGCCAATTCTCATCTCCATCACTTAAATCAATAATTTCTTCATAAGGAATAACTAGTTCATACTTATTATTTTTCCACTCTGAATAAAAACGTTGATAAATTCCTGGGATTATAAGGCCAAATAATACAATTAGTAGTATCCATAATGGCATCTTTTTCATATGATCCCCCCCTTTAATTTTCTTTAGTATTTCTATTCTTTTTAAGAACATACTTTTTGAGTAATGGCAATCTCTTGATCTCTTCTAATGTGAATACTTTTAACCCTAAAAGTATTGCACCATATACAATGACGCCTAATCCGATTGATAGGATTACGTATAAAAGGGACATCAGACGTGACCACCCACTATAGTCAATATAAACTTGTGGGATGTACAGCAAAACGCCCATCATAATTGAGGCCGTAATGATTTTAATTAAACGTTTGTTTAAAAAATGGAATGTAAGGAACTTTCGAAGTACCATTAAATTCACGATCAAGATAAGTAGGTAAATCATGATAGTAGCATATCCTGCCCCAACAATCCCAAATTCACCAATTAAAATAAAGTTAAAGACTGCTTTAACTCCAACAGCAATAACAATTATTAGTGCTGCTTGTTTCGCCTTATTTAAACCCTGAAGGATCCCTGTTCCTAAAATCGCCAGCGATGTTAAGACTGAACTAAAATTAATTACGGCTAATACATCACTACCTTCCAAGTTTGTAAATAAACTCAAGTTAATAGGTAATGTCAGTACCAAAAGTCCAACCGAAATTGGCCAGGATAGTAAATGATTTAAGTAGAATGTCTTTTCAATCGTTTGTTGTGCTTCTAGCTTTTTATTTTCCGTTAATAATTTTGAAATCAACGGGATTAGCGAAAGTACGACAGATGCAGAAAATACAGTAGCAATTTGAACAAGTGCTAATCCCCTACCATAAATACCGTACTGATACATCACTTCCCCTTGCTCGACACCTGCTTGTAGAAGACTATATGGAACAGTTAACGAATCAACGACATTTATTAGTGCCATCGTAATAGCACCTATACTGATCGGTAGCGAGATTTTCAAGATCTTTTTACTCATTTTCACAAAATCAGTAAAACGATAGGCTTGTCTTACATGATCAGCTGATTTCCTTTTGAAAGTAGTAAAGGTAGCCCTTAAATACATCAAGGAGACTAGAGCTCCTACTGAAGAACCAACCATAACTCCACCAGCAATAACACTGTTTGAATATCCATAGATGACTAATAAGTAAGCAATAACAAGGATTAAAATCACTCGAATTAATTGTTCAATGACTTGGGAAAACGCAGTTGGGGTCATGTTTTGATGCCCTTGAAAAAACCCGCGGTAGACCGCCATATATGGAGAAACTAATAAGGT
>JBFILZ010000290.1:0-2242 GCA_041611945.1 Bacillus sp. (in: firmicutes) | reverse complement strand
GGGATATTCAAACTCAAGGTATCTGGATCAAGACCATAAGTAGAGCACTAGGTAAAAGGAGAAAAGAAAATGGTTGGAAGTATGAAACGGGGCTTTTTTGTAGGGTTGAAGACAACTTGGTTATTAGGTAAGGTCATTTTTCCAATCACGATTATCGTAACACTACTTCAATATACTCCAGTGATGAATTGGGTTATAAACGGAATTACGCCGTTAATGAGCTATATTGGATTATCGGGAGATGCAGCGATTCCACTTGTATTGGGTAATTTTTTAAACCTATATGCAGCCATTGGAGCCATATTATCATTAGATTTGACGGTAAAAGAAATTTTTATTTTAGCGGTCATGCTCTCGTTTTCACATAACTTGTTAGTTGAATCAACGGTAGCGAAAAGAGTCGGGGTAAGTGTTGGTTTAACGGTTTTCGTGCGTTTAGGTTTGGCACTCATCTCAGCCGTTGTTATTAATCTTGTTTGGAATGGTGGTACAGAACTTGCCCAATATGGATTTATCATGAAACAAGAAGTTCTCATAACTGGATGGTGGCCAATTCTATTAAATGCCGTAACGAAAGCTTTGGCAGGTATTTTTCAATTATCAATCATTGTAATTCCACTAATGATTGGAATTCAGGTGTTGAAGGATTTGAATTGGTTGGATGTTTTTTCTAAATGGATGTCGCCCTTTACAAGAGCTCTCGGTATGAATGAAAATACTTCTACTACTCTAGCATCAGGCCTCCTATTTGGATTAGCTTTTGGTGCAGGTGTAATGATAGAGGCTGCAAAGGAGGATGGAGTGAGTAAGAAGGATTTAACACTCGCATTCATTTTTCTCGTATCTTGTCATGCTGTAATTGAGGATACTCTTATTTTCATCCCACTCGGAATACCTGTGTGGCCATTGCTATTAATTCGTTTAGGAGTGGCTATACTATTAACTGTCATTGTTGCTTTTGTATGGAATAAAGTGCAGCGTGAGAAAAGGAAGGAAACGACTTATGAAAATTAATACTTTATTATTCGATTTAGATGGAACTTTAATAGATACAAATGATTTAATAATTACCTCATTTTTGCATACGTTAGACCAATACTACCCAGAAAAATATAGCCGAGAGGATGCGATACAATTTATCGGACCTCCTCTATATGATACATTTGTAGCCATAGATGAACAGCGTGTGGACGAAATGATTAAAACATATCGTGAGCATAATTTATCTCACCATGATCAGCTTGTGAAGGAATTTGAAGGTGTCTTTGAAACTGTTGAAACATTACATAAACAAGGTTATAAGTTGGGTATTGTCACTACTAAGCTTCGAGGTACAGTAAATATGGGACTCAAGCTGACAAAGTTAGATCAGTTTTTTGATGTTGTGGTTACATTGGATGATGTAACGAATGCAAAGCCAGATCCTGAACCTGTTGAAAAAGCTTTAGCCTTGCTTGGATCAAGGCCAGAAGAAACAATTATGGTCGGGGACAATCACCATGATATTGTATCGGGACAAAATGCCGGGACAAAAACGGCTGGAGTGGCATGGTCATTGAAGGGTATAGCGTATTTGGATTCCTTTAAACCGGATTATATGCTGCATAGCATGAAGGATTTACTCACGATTCTAGGAGATGAATAATTGTGAGAAGGACTACCCGGTTTCCGGTGACCGAAGCGAATTCCTTATGGCATATTTATAAAACGGTTCCATTTCTGAAGGTTGTAAAGAATTTTATTGTCATTCAACTGGCCAGGTATACGCCATTTCTCCCGGTGAAAAATTGGTTATATCGAAGGTTCCTTGGAATGAAAGTTGGAGAGAATACAGCCTTTGCCCTTATGGTCATGCTTGATATTATGTTCCCCGAAAAAATAAGCGTCGGTAAAAATTCAGTAATAGGATATAACACAACAATCCTAGCACATGAATATTTAATTAAGGAATATCGGCTTGGAGAGGTCGTGATTGGTGATGGCGTTATGATAGGTGCCAACACGACTATTCTGCCAGGAATAGAAATTGGTGATGGTGCAATTGTATCAGCAGGGACCCTTGTGTATCGCGATGTTCCTGCAGGTTCATTTGTTGGTGGAAATCCAATGCAAGTCATCTATTCAAAGGAAGAAATGGAACAACGTCAAGAAGAACAGTCTACTATTTAAACCACTAATTTTAGTGGTTTTTTATTTTAATTGCTCCTATTGAACGAGGTATTGGAGTAGCTATTAATTTGTG
>JBFILZ010000289.1:0-2266 GCA_041611945.1 Bacillus sp. (in: firmicutes) | reverse complement strand
CGTACTTCGTGCAAACGGTGAACGGGACTGAGAAGAGGTAAAGGTAACTATCTAACAAGGGCTACTGGTCTCAGTGGTTTCTCCGTTGGAATCCCCTTCCTCAAAAATCCGTTAGGATTTTAGGTGGGGGAGGATGTCAAGCTGTTTCCACAAGATCTTACTAACCAAGAAAAACATTTTTTTAGCTATGTGAGTGGTTTATCTCCCATCAATTCTTTTCTATTTTTGAAGTGTTTTGTATAGTAGTCAACTTTCTTTGATAAACCAACTTTTCTACTTATATGTATAAGACATGCATAATCAATAATGAATGGTTCATTCTAAATAGGTATGGAAAATTAAATAAAAATAATTTTCAAAAGGAGAATAATAGGTGGATCAATTTCTAATAAATCATATGATTATTGATGATGAGTTTAACGGTGAAGAATCAGTTACAGCGGATTTTACTCTCAATCAAAAAAAATATAAAGTAACTTTTACAAAATCTGATCTTGAAATTATTAATACATGGTATTTTGATGGGAATAAATCCGTTCCGGCAAACCTCTCGGAAACAATAATTGAATCAGTTAGGGAAGAGATATTAAAAAATATTTAACTTTAAAATAGTAAAAACCAGTGAACATTCACTGGTTTTTGTTATTTATTTAAATTTAAAATAAAGGTGTTTTCACATATCATGTCGCTTTCACCTATTTCAACATTAATTAACTCTGTTTAGTGTTTAATTAGCATTAATATATTCCCTTGATCAAGTCTATCTTCATAATGTTCAAATTCTCGTTCGGTAAGTCCGATTTTTTTGATATTTGATTTTAGTTCCTCTACCTTTCCCTCGAGAAGTGTTCCAACAAACTGAGATATTCCCTTTTCTTTTAATCCTTTTGTATAAGTAACTGCTCCATTTGAAAATCTTTTCTTCCGACTTTGAATATTGGAAATCACGTAGATTCTTTCTTTTTTGATTCCCTTTGCAATTAGTCTAATTACATCCTTAATAAGGTGTTCTTCGTTAATATATTCACATACTCTTATCTTCATTTGATTCCCTCCTTTCTTTTTTGACTTGTACTACATGGTTTTTGCTTTCCACTGCATGAGTCTCAGAGCAACTGCCACAATCAAGTTCGTTTAGAAATCAAAATGGAACTTGAACATAGCTTATTAAATAAACTTCTATTATCTATATAGACGTTTTTGGTGTTGTTAAACCCTAATAAAATAATATTAATTAGCTAGAAAAATAATAAAGCATGATTAACTACTTTCAAGCTTAATCAAAAGTATCTCTGACAAAAAAAATAATATTGTAAGTGTCTATTGCTATGTTAATGCGATTTACCACGATAAGTAAATCGAGTCTATAATTGTTGATGATTTTAAGTAAGGATAAACTGGACGGAAACGGAATTACCAAATTCTTTAATTTTTGACTCAGTTTTAAGTTGTTGTTGGTAACCCTCTGCAGAACTCTCGCACTTACTGTTACAACGAACTTCATTTAGTTACAAAATCGACTTTTGAAAGGACTTATCTAAAGATTAGGAAAATGCCTTCATTTTTTTGTGTAAGGCTCTGTTAAAGCTCAATGTTGATTTTTCAAACGAAGTTGGTTGAAGTGGAAAGATGCGCGACTCCGGCGGGAGCAGCGTGACAGGTGAGACACCGAAGGCGCAAGTGCCGAGTTGGCTCACCGCCCGCCCCGCGGAAAGCGAGCATCCTGCAGCTGAAATCAACAACAACGTTTAACAGAGCCTTTTGTAAAAATAAATTTGATAATTCAGTTTTTTTGCGATTATAAATAAAGGTATTATTGTGTCGCTCAAGAATATAGTCTATTAGATTTTAAAAAAATAGGTAGAAGGAGCGATTATTAATGAATTTTCAATTTTCCGATGAACATAACATGGTAAGAAAGGTAGTTCGATCTTTTGTAGATAAAGAAATCATGCCATCAATAGCAGAATGGGATCGTAGTGGTCATTTTTCTACTAATATAATGAAAAGACTAGGTGAACTTAATTTAATGGGGGTTTGTATACCCGAAGAATATGGTGGAAGTGGAATGGATTATAATTCACTAGCCATTGTATGTGAAGAACTTGAACGAGGAGACACAGCTTTCCGGACGGCTGTATCAGTTCATACAGGGCTAAATTGCATGACACTTTTACAATGGGGAAATGAATTTCAAAAGAAAAAATATCTTACACCACAGGCAAAAGGAGATAAGGTTGGTGCTTTTGGATTAACTGAGCCGAAT
>JBFILZ010000288.1:0-2276 GCA_041611945.1 Bacillus sp. (in: firmicutes) | reverse complement strand
TTTCTTACTTAAAGTTTTAAAATAATACTCATATAGATTAAACCCTTTTAAATGTGCAAATAATTTCGAAAACCGAACAGGAATTCTCAAAGGTCTCTTCTGAAATTGTACATTTTCAAAAATTCCTAGTATCCTTTTTATATAAACTTTATGGACGGTGGTAAGTGTGAATAAGAAAGATATTATTGAATTGTTAGAAACGATTGCAATTTATATGGAACTTAAGGGTGAGAACTCGTTCAAAATCGCAGCTTTTCGTAAAGCTGCCATGTCTATTGAACAGGATGAACGCCCTATTACAGAAATCGGAGATGTTACGGCCTTACCAGGTGTTGGGAAGGGAACAGCCACTGTGATAGTCGAGTATATGGAAACAGGTTACTCAAATGTATTAGAAGAATTAAAAGGTCAGGTTCCACAAGGACTAATTCAGTTATTGAAATTACCAGGTCTGGGTGGTAAGAAGATTGCTAAGCTATACAAGGAGCTAGGCATTATCGACATGAGTTCTTTGGAGGAAGCGTGCAAACTACAGAAAATAAGAGGTTTGACAGGTTTTGGTGAAAAGTCTGAACAAAAGATAAAGCAAGCTATCGAAGAGGTAGGAAATAGACCAGACCGGTTACCAATCGCATTCATCCTTCCAATTGCAGATGAAATTGAAAGCCAGCTTGGGAGTATGTCAGATATCGTTTCATTTTCACGTGCGGGCAGCTTGCGTAGAATGAGAGAAACCATAAAAGATATTGATTTTATCATATCTACAGATAACCCAAGAGCTGTAAAAGAAAAACTACTTCAAATAAA
The DNA here is from genome assembly GCA_041611945.1 of Bacillus sp. (in: firmicutes). Taxonomy (GTDB): domain Bacteria; phylum Bacillota; class Bacilli; order Bacillales; family SA4; genus Bacillus_BS. The sequence continues at coordinate 1,469 of JBFILZ010000288.1, read as the reverse complement.
TAAAGTTAAAAGTGTTATAGCAAGTGGGGAAACAAAAGTTTCTTTAGTGCTAGACTATGAATATGAGGTTTCTGTTGATTTTAGACTTATAGAGCCCAAAGCCTATCCTACAACACTTCATCATTTTACAGGTTCTAAAGAACATAATGTGAAAATGAGACAACTTGCAAAAGAACGTGGGTTAAAAATTAGCGAATATGGTGTTCAGAATGTAGAGAGTGAAGAATTGATAACTTTTGAATCTGAGGAAGAATTTTATCAGTATTTTGGATTAACATATATTACACCTGAGCTTCGCACTGGAGATAAAGAAATAGACCTTTTTCATGAAAGCATTCCTTTGATTCAGTTAAGCGATATTAAAGGCGATCTTCATATGCATTCAACTTGGAGTGATGGAACACATACAATTGAGCAGATGGTAGAGGCGTCTATTAAACGTGGTTATTCCTACATCGCTATCACTGACCATTCGAAATATTTGCGTGTTGCTAACGGTCTTTCGGTTGACCGGTTAATGAGACAGCACGAAGAAATAAAAAAAATAAATAAAAAGTATCCTAATTTTACAATCCTTACAGGTGTTGAAATGGATATATTACCTGACGGAAGTTTAGATTATGATGATGAGATACTTAAAGGAATGGATCTCGTAATTGCTTCGATTCATTCTGGTTTCACTCAAGACAGAGAGAGCATTATGAAAAGATTAAAGAATGCTTTAAACAGTGTTCATGTTGATGTCATTGCTCATCCGACTGGAAGAATAATTGGTAAACGTGACGGGTATGACGTTGATGTTGAGATGTTAATTGAGTTAGCAAAAGAAACGAATACAGCATTAGAATTGAATGCCAACCCGAATCGACTAGACCTCTCATCCTCTTACTTACAAAAAGCACAAGATGCTGGAGTAAAAGTCGTCATTAATACAGATGCTCATCATATAGACCAGTTAAATTATATGGAGCTAGGCGTCTCAGCAGCTAAAAAGGGTTGGATTAGAAAAGAAACTGTTTTGAATGGATTAGATATAGAAGGATTAAAAACATTCTTACGTCGACATCAATAAGAAGTACATAGGGAAAGGTGTTGTAACAAATGCTTGAGCGAACATTAAAAGTGTTGGAATATGGGGCAGTAAAAGCGCAACTTGCTAAACATACATCTTCATCACTTGGAAAAGAAAAAGTAGAAAAGTTAACTCCTACAACTTCCCTTGAGGAATCAATTCAATGGCAGGAAATGACTGATGAGGCAACAATGGTTCTTCGGTTAAAGGGGAATATACCCCTTGGTGGAATACATGATATTAGAGGATTTGCTAAGAGAGCGAAAATTGGAAGTACACTAAGCCCTCATGAACTACTTTCTATTTCAAGTACTATCTATGCAAGTAGACAGATTAAGAAGTTTATTGAAGAGTTACTAGAAGCTGAACTTAGCGTTCCATACCTTGAAGGGATTGC
>JBFILZ010000287.1:0-2324 GCA_041611945.1 Bacillus sp. (in: firmicutes) | reverse complement strand
TACCCTTCATCCAACCAAGCTCATACATTTTAATAATGTCTTGATTGGCCCAGTGTCCATATATATCCCGAAATAGAAATGGAGATTGGACTAAGCCGTAACCAAACCAAGGGTCTCTGCCCTTGTCTCCTAAATCATAAGGAGGGAACGCCTGTAGGTTTATAAAAATTTGCATAGATGTTAAAAAGGGATACCCCATCGGGTACCCCTCAATCTTTAAAACACTTTCGTAGTCCAATCCTCACAATTCCAAATATCGGTCGCAATGTCACGATAGAAATCAGGTTCGTGGGATACCATCAAAATACTTCCGCGATATGCCTTTAAAGCACGCTTTAATTCTTCTTTTGCGTCCACATCTAAGTGGTTTGTAGGTTCATCTAGAATTAATAAATTCGTTTCTGTATTTATTATTTTGCACAATCGAACTTTGGCTTTTTCACCACCAGAAAGGACTTCGACTTTACTTTCAATATGCTTCGTCGTTAATCCACACTTTGCAAGAGCAGCACGGACTTCCGCCTGATTCATACCTGGGAACTCGCTCCAAATCTCTTCAATGCAAGTATTGTAGTTCGTCTGTTTCACTTCCTGCTCGAAGTAACCGATGTGTTGATAATCGCCACGTTCTACGTTGCCTGATATGGGGTTAATCAGCCCAAGGATACTTTTTAAAAGAGTAGACTTACCAATACCGTTTGCACCCATGAACGCAATTTTTTGTCCACGTTCCATTTTTAAATTAAGAGGGCGAGAAAGAGGTTCATTGTAACCAATCACAAGATTCTCAGTCGTGAAAATCCAACGGCTAGCTGCCCGAGCTTCTTTGAAAATGAACTCTGGTTTCGGCTTCTCTTTACCTAATTCGATAACTTCCATTTTGTCGAGCTTCTTTTGACGAGACATAGCCATATTACGAGTTGCTACACTTGCTTTGTTTCGTGCAACGAAATCCTTTAAACCAGCAATTTCCTGTTGTTGACGTTTGTATGCAGACTCTAACTGTTGCTTTTTCATTTCATATACTTTTATGAAGTTATCATAGTCACCAACATAGCGATGGATCTCTTGGTTTTCCATGTGATAGATTAAGTTAACAACATTGTTTAAAAATGGGATTTCATGAGAAATCAAGATAAATGCATTCTCATATTCTTGTAAATAGCGCTTCAACCATTCGATATGGTTTTCATCCAAATAGTTCGTTGGCTCGTCTAGTAATAGGATTTCAGGCTTTTCTAGCAAAAGCTTAGCTAGTAAAACTTTCGTACGTTGCCCACCGCTAAGATCATCTACATCTCGATCAAGTCCGACTTCATCTAATCCTAGACCACGAGAAACTTCCTCAACTTTTGAATTAATTTGATAGAAATCATTACTATCTAAGGTTTCTTGTAACTCTCCAACTTCTGCAAGCAATGATTCGATATCAGCACCTTCATCACCCATTTTGGCATAAAGTTCATTGATCTCTGCTTCCGCATCAAAAAGATATTGAAAAGCAGTACTCAATGCTTCACGTATTGTTGTACCTTTTTTAAGTACAGCATGCTGATCTAAATAACCTACACGAACTTTGCGTGACCACTCCACTTTCCCCTCGTCGGGTTGCAACTTCCCAGTCACAATATTCATGAAAGTAGATTTACCTTCACCGTTTGCTCCAACTAGTCCAACGTGTTCTCCTTTTAAAAGCCTGAAAGACACATCATTAAATATCGCACGATCACCAAAACCGTGACTTAAATTTTGAACGTTTAATACACTCATTTTTTTATCCCCTTATCTAATGTCACATATGGTTATTCTACTAAATTTAGATTGTATTTTGCTACCTTGAACGTTAATTTTTTTTTGGTAATAGTTACTTTAATGGTCATAGTGACGCCCCGGAAGTTGTCGAATGCTGTTAGGTAAGGTTTATGGAAGTATATAATCTCCTGAAATAGCCCCTGAATAGTGTGAGGTTTTTTATTGCTCTTCTTTCCGTACTGGGAAGGAGGTAATAACAATAGAGTATTTCTTGAATTTCAATATAGTTTATTAAGGGATTGGGGACAGGGACATGAGGGGGACATGAGGGACAGGCACCTTGTCCCATTTTTTTAATTCATGGCTTTGTTAAAGCTCAATGTTGATTTTTCAAACAAAGTTGATTGAAGTGGAAGGACGCGCGACTCCTCGAAAATACGCCCGCCCCACGGAAAGCGAGTGTTCTGGAACGAAGATCCCCTTATTTTCAGGGTAGCCTAATTCTTAAGAAAACATAGGGGATGAAGGGGTGTCACTGTGACCAAGTCTTATGATGAACTTCCTTTCCTTTT
>JBFILZ010000286.1:0-2324 GCA_041611945.1 Bacillus sp. (in: firmicutes) | reverse complement strand
TGAAAAGAATATTGATGTGATTTTTAAAGATGGTGAAAAAAGGTCAGGTAAACTATGTAAAGTGAGTAGTGATTCGTTTTCAATTGTGAAGGAAGGTGAAGAAAAGGAGATTCCTTTAGATAGTGTATTATATATAACCATTAAAAAATAGGAGCAGGGTTGCAATTAATTGCAACCCTGTACTTTTAAGATCAAGGGAAGGTTCCGTTATTAAATACCTATTGCGCAATGCACATGTCCGATATCAACTGTTGCTTTGATATTGGAAGGACCCTTATAATCAAACATCTAAACGAAATACTTTATACTTAATGACCCATCTTTCTTAAGGAAGAGGCAATGCACCATTTAGATGGTGCAGATTCCTTTAATGACGCTTCCCACAATTGCAACGGGAATTAAGTTCTATATGGTTAATTTGATCGGTTGGGAAAATCCAAGAACGACAATTTCTTAACTTCTTTTCATTTTTCTCTATAGTTGTTTCTGTAAATTCCTCATCGTTCCCCTCTGAATGTGTATGCTTTTTTTCCTCGCTTAGAACTTTTACTTCTACATAATTAGAGCCGACCAAACAGATTTCAGCTTCAATTTTTTTTCCACCATTAAGTTCCAATTTCACGATACAACCAATGAGTTGACGAAGTCTAAAGTTCATTCCATTTTGTAGTCCCCCAAGTCTTAATCTAAAGTCATCTGAGCAAATGTTTCTACTACATCCACAATGAGAACTCATATGATGACAATCATTGTGTGAATGGCAATGACGACAATGGGAAATCGGATTAAAACCGAATTTGGATGTACAGCTAGAGTGAGACCGATGACCACAATACGAGCAATTACTCATACTAAATTCCTCCAAAATAAATAAAATTTGATTTTGACGCAAAAACGTATATTACTAGTCTATGAAATACCTGCAATCTTGAAAGGTACACCGGCCTTAATTAGAGAAACTTTTTTATTAGATTTTTTTCCAGAATCGAACAAAAAAGTATGATAAGAGAAAATATTGACTTCCAAGTATCTCATTCAGACACACTCAGTAATTATTATTCATAAATGAATGATGCAACAAATATTAATGAAAGAATCAGGGGTAAAGTGAAACTGAAGTTAGCTTGCACTCTCCGAATGGAAAAACACTTGAAGGATTATCCCCTTACAAGATTGAATAGTAAAGGTAAACTGAATTCACTTATCAAAATAGATTTAAAAAAGCGAAGGTTAAAATATTTTTACTTTTGTTCCAAAGGGTATGACTAACTTTTTCGGATCACTTGTGAGAATGAACTACTTAATATAATGGCTCTGGGACAAAAGTGGGAGCAGAGGGACAAGTAAGACACTGAAGGCGCAAGAGCCGAGTTTGCTCATCGTCTTCCCACGGAAAGCGAGCATCCTGCAGCTGAAATTAACAGTGTTACTCTAAAAGAAACATTGACTAAAAAGAAATGAAAGAATAGTGAGGGGAAATTATGAAGAATTATTCGCCAAAGATAGAAAAACTATTCCTAAATGGAGAATGGGTTCAAACGAAGGAATATACCCAATTGGAATCACCTTTTAGTAAAGAAATATTGGGAGACATACCTTTAGCAACTATTGAGGATGTCGAAAAGGCAGTTGAAGCAGCATTTAATACGAAGGAGATTTTAAGGAAAATGGCTGCGCATGAACGAGCTGCGATTCTTGAAAAAATGGTTAGCTTATTTCAAGAACGGTTCGAAGAAGCGGCAGAAATAATTTCATTAGAAGCCGGCAAGCCTATAAAAACTGCAAGGGGAGAAGTGGAAAGAACCATTCAAACATATAAGTTTGCTGCAGAGGAAGCAAAAAGAATTCATGGTGAGACGATTTCTTTGGACGCAGCTGTGGGTGGAGAAAATAGAATTGCTTATACAGTTCGTGAACCAATTGGAGTAGTAGCAGCGATAACTCCATTCAATTTTCCGATGAATTTGGTTGCTCATAAAGTTGGACCTGCAATTGCAGCGGGTAATCCAGTTGTTCTAAAGCCAGCTTCACAGACGCCTCTATCAGCCTTCTTTTTAGCGAAAATTGCTGAAGAAGCGGGTTTACCTAAAGGTGCACTTAATGTTATAACCGGAAAAGGAAGTGTTATTGGCGATGCCCTTGTAAAGCATGAACGAGTAAATATGGTTACATTTACGGGTAGTCCGGATATAGGAATAGCTATCCGAAATAAAGCAGGTTTAAAGAAGGTTACACTTGAGCTTGGTTCAAACTCAGCGGTAATTGTTGACGATGGTGTGCCATTAGATAAGATGATTGGACGTTGTGTAACCGGAGCATTTGCC
>JBFILZ010000285.1:0-2353 GCA_041611945.1 Bacillus sp. (in: firmicutes) | reverse complement strand
ATCCTTCCACTTCAATCAACTTCGTTTGAAAAATCAACATTGAGCTTTAACAATAAAAAAATTCAGACGTTCATCTCTTAAATTGAAAGGCTTTAATCTAGCTTGAGTGGTTATTCAACTTACTAATATTGAGGTTTTCCGCATACTTTGTTGCTTTTTGACTTTTTTCACCCTATTACCCAAGTAATTTAAATAATAGAAAAAAGATTTGCTTATGTAATAGATTACTTACATAAACAAATCTCTAATTTATCACAAGAATAACTTCGAAGTAGGATTAAAATATATCATCTAACGAGCTTCTTAGCTTTTAGTGTGTTAGCAAAATGGACTTTTGCTGTACTTCGAAGAAATTCTTCTCCTTTTAATTTTATTAGTTGAGCGGCAATCTTGTCCACTCCAGGACCAGCTCCTTTTTGGAGAACCATCCCTGCTTTTTCGCTTAACTTATCGAATTCTTTTACGAAAGCATAACGAGCAATGATAGAAGCAGCAGCAACAGATAGGTGAACACCTTCTGCTTTAGTGCTGAAATAGACTTTTTCCTTAATAATCTGCTTTTCATTTTTAATATGTCGATAATACACATCGGGTTCTGCGAATTGATCGATGAGAATGCCATCTGGTTTTAAAGGTGAAATTTTATCCAAAACATGTGCCAATGCCTTATTATGTAGTAATGCTTTAATTTTTCCTTGTGTCATTCCCTTTTCTTGTAGAGTATTATATTTTTCATTTGGTAGAATAAGCAAACTATGAGGGACAATTTTAATGATATCTTTTGCGATTTTCACAATTTGTGGGTCTTTAAGATCCTTAGAATCCTTTACACCGAGTTCTTTTAGAAGTTCCATTTGAGAAGGTGCCACATAAGCTGCTACCACTGTTATGGGACCAAAATAGTCTCCTGTTCCAACCTCATCTGATCCCAAGATGGCCATTTCCGCAATATCTGCTGGAATTGAGTAAATATCATTCCTCGTTTTTGGACTCGTTGATTTAGATTTAGTAACCGTTGAAGTACCTTCCCATTTACTACTTTCGTGTTCTGCTTGCGCTCCTTGGAACATAACCTTCCCAGAACGATAGGCGGTAATCATACAAGCTGCCGTTTTCGCGGTAAACAATCCTCCTGGTGGGATCTTGTCTAATAAATTAATTTTATAATGTTCTTTTAATTGAGACATTGTAACTTCGTTAACTACGATTACTTTTGTTGACAAAAGAGCTTTCCTCCTAGTTCAGATATCTTCATATCTATCATCATACATCAATCTTACAAGTTCTTTCCAATAGTATGGGTTCATGTTATCATATGATGTAGGATTCTTGTATACGCGGGAGGCAACTATTATGTCTGAACAGAGAAAGACAAGGACAACTGTAGATATATATGGACAGCAGTATTCAATTGTAGGTAGTGAAAGTACTAGTTTTATTCGATTAGTTTCCTCAATAGTTGATGATAAAATGAGAGAAATTAGTGGGAAGAATCAAGCGCTTGATACTAGTAAGATTGCCGTCTTGACCGCAGTAAACGTCGTTCATGATTATTTAAAAGTAAAAGAAGAACTAGAATTATTAAAAGAAAAAATTAAGACTGAAAAGGGTTGACAAAATATGCTAGACCTAGCAATTTTACTTATTCTTGGTATAGGATTTATCATTGGTTTAAGACGTGGGTTTATTCTCCAAATTGTTCATCTTACTGGCTTTATTGCTGCATTTATAGTTTCTTATTTATATTTTGATGATCTTGCCCCTAAGCTAGAGCTGTGGATTCCTTATCCCGAACTTAGTGATGGCAGTATGATAGCACTAATTTTCAGTAGTGATAACTTAGAAATTGCCTATTATCGTGCAATTGCGTTTGCGCTTCTTTTTTTTGCTACAAAAATTATCATGCAAATACTCGGTTCTATGCTGGATTTCTTAGCACATCTTCCCATTCTCAAGCAAATTAATGGGTGGGCTGGTGGTGTATTGGGACTTATAGAAGTATACTTACTCGTATTTATTTTACTTTATATAGGAGCTTTAGTTCCAGTAGAGAAATTACAATCTCTTATGCAGAATTCATTTATTGCTATGTCCATTGTAGAGCATACTCCTATTTTTTCCGGGGCAATTCGTGATCTTTGGTTTGAAAGTATCTCTTAATATTAGTTGGAGCTCTCATTACTATGTAATGAGGGTTTTTTTACAAACAGTATTTCTTACTTAAAGTTTTAAAATAATACTCATATAGATTAAACCCTTTTAAATGTGCAAATAATTTCGAAAACCGAACAGGAATTCTCAAAGGTCTCTTCTGAAATTGTACATTTTCAAAAATTCCTAGTATCCTTTTTAT
>JBFILZ010000284.1:0-2359 GCA_041611945.1 Bacillus sp. (in: firmicutes) | reverse complement strand
TTCTATTGCGAGAACCTTAATATTATCTGCTAATTCTGGTTGGTATGCTTGACCTTCTATTACAATTGATTCACAATCAATACCAATGAACCTGAGGATTGCATCTAGATAACGTTCACTGAATTCTTTTTCCTTCATGGGGCCATCAGAATAGACACCACCTCTGGCATGAATTAGGACAGCTTTCTTTCCACTTAATAAACCTTGAGGACCCTCAGTGGTGTAAATAAAAGTTTTTCCAGCAATTACTATAGTATCTATATAAGCTTTCAGGCGAGGAGGAATTCCAAAGTTCCACATAGGAATTGCAAAAACGTATTTATCAGCGCTAATAAACTGTTCTGTTAATTCATTTATTCTTGCTAACTTCTTTTTTTGATCTAGAGGAAGATTATTAAAATCAGTCCCTGTCCCTAATTGAGACCAACCAGTTAAAACGTCTAAGTCAATTTCTGGAATATACTCGTTATAAAGATTTAATTCTATAATTTCGTTCAAATCACTTTCTTTTCTATAGGTATCAATAAATTCCCTACCCACACTTAAAGAGAAAGATTTTTCCTCTAGCTGAGGATTTGCCTTAATATATAGCAACTTTGACATTAGATTAACACCCCTATGCATTTTATGCACCTGTAACCAAGCATGCTAATAAAAAGATATGACTACTTTTTAAAAGTAGTCCTCATTAATGTTAATAAATATCATTTTATATTTATATGGTCAGGCCAATTTATAATAGTGTCAATCCAACGAAGGTGATTTATAAAATATTAAGCTACATTGCTAGTTCGAATCTCTCCTGGGACGCCATACCATAATTATTAAAAAGCGTCATATCAACCTCTTATATTGTTTAGTAAAAAAGTCAGAATATCGGTCATGTAAGAATTTACACCGTATAATGACTTACACACTTTCGATATAGGAGGTTTTTTTGTATTTTTTTTTGCGCTATAATATTTTGGGGGGTAACCCCAATTGTTTGCAAAAAAATAACACGCAAACATCCAATTCTTTTATACTTGAATTGTCGAGAAACAAGTAGAGAATGGAAGTTGCGTGTATACAAATTTTATCATGAATTTACCTGGATTAAAAGAAGTGATGGTGTGAGAATCGTCAAAAAGGGCCATCGAATTTGCTTCGTGCGGTGAGAACTCTTGGTACCATATTCAATGTCCAGTCGGAGCATCTGGCCATCGGAGACGCCAGTGCTATTTTACGGAAGTTTTAGCGAACGATTGGTGGGAATTCTCTAGATTGATTATCCTTTAGAGAATTTCTTACCTTAGGTATATTCATTTCATGATTGTATAAATAAAATATAGTTGGTTGGCGATATAAGATGAATCGGAATGGACCATACACATTTTTATTAATATCTCTTTGTTTAGGTGTGATATTTTTATCATAAGCACTTTTGCGCTTGGGTTGGCAGTCAGCGCACGGGAAGTGAACGCTTTTCAACCCTATTTAAAAGATCAACAACAAGCTTTAACAAAACCTAATGATAAAAGGTAGGAGGAGAGAGTGATTGTTGTTGAAGAGTAATCTGTAATCGCTTATTAGTATCAATTGAAGCGTAGAAGATGTCTTCTATCCGGTTGATTCCCTTTTTAATAAGCTCCCGACGCAACCAATCCTCGTCAAGCGAAAAATCCCTTAATACGCCTTCATAAAGCTGTCCCTCGACTACTAGTGGAAAACCTATGGAAACTTGTTCATTGATTATAGACATATCGTTACGTGTAACAGTAGTAACTGCTCCTTTTTTAAGAACAGATATATTACCACTACCTTCAATAATTGCAAGATGTACTTCGCTCATATCAAAAATATCTTTCTCTCTTAATAACGACAATATGTTATCTACTGAGTATCTGATTTTTTTAATATTCTTTTTTACAATTTGTCCGTCCAGAATAACTACGATTGGTTCAAACGTTATTAGCTTACCAAGCTTTCGATTATGTATTTTCATATAAGCGACAAGTCTAGCAAAAATGGAAATAACAACAATAGCAAATGCAGTTGGAATATGATCAATTTTGGGATCAGCTATGTCAGCTCCCACTACAGCAGAAAGTGTAACAATCGTTAAGAAATCAAAGACAGGAAGTTCACCTATTGACCTTCTTCCCATAAACAGCGTCATCACTAAAACTAGAGGTAGAACGGTAATGATTCTTCCAAAGACTATGAGTAATTCTTTCAATGTTTCCTGCATATGAGCCCCTTCGCAAATGTAATGTTTGTGATATTATTGGTCTGTTACTTCCTATCTTTCTCAAATACAGTAATATTATTAATAGGATAAAAGAAAGAATAGATAAAATTAATGGACAAATCTTAAAGT
>JBFILZ010000283.1:0-2369 GCA_041611945.1 Bacillus sp. (in: firmicutes) | reverse complement strand
TAAAACCGACCATACTGAAAAGAAAAGCATAGGTTTGTAATCTTTAAATAAAGTGAAAATCATACGCAAAACTTTAATTCCATCTGAAATCGTATTTAATTTCGATTCGCTACCTTCTGGACGATCTCTATAATCAATAGCTACTTCTTTAATTAAAAACTTTTTATCGAGAGCATGAATGCTCATTTCAGTTTCTATTTCGAAACCAGGGCTTGTAATTGGCATAGACTTTACAAATAATTTATCGAATGCACGATAACCCGTCATGATGTCTGTAATATTACTCTTGTATAGTTTGTTAATTAAGTTTTTAACTAATTGATTACCAAATCCGTGAAATTGTCGTTTGTTTTCTTGATAATATGTTCCATTTGTTAAACGATCTCCAATAACCAAGTTAGCTGTACCTTCAATAATTGGTTTTATCACTTCATGCACATATTCTGCAGGATATGTGTCGTCGCCATCTACCATTACATATACGTCTGCATCAATCTCACGAAACATACTTCGAACAACATTTCCTTTTCCTTGTCTTGGTTCAAATTTAACTATTGCCCCATGTTCACGTGCAACTTCTGATGTCCGATCTTTTGAATTATTGTCATATACATATATCTGTGCCTGAGGAAGCTCTTTTTTAAAATCAGTAATAACTTTTCCAATTGTCTGTTCTTCGTTATAACAAGGTATTAATATAGCTACTTGCATGTATAAATCTCCTCTTTCATTCCAGTTAATTAAATGTTTACATCTTCCCTATGATACCATGCTTTTGATAGTGCGTGAACGAATACATATGTCTACTTAAAAAAAGAGAGAGTTATAACGATTTCCAGTGTATATGCTTAGTACCTTAAGGTTATTTACCTGTTGTTGTCACCATGTTAAAATTATGGATGGTGTATTAATTTACTATAGTAGGAGCGGACTTAATTTGATCTTTAATTCCTTTGAATTTATATTTGTTTTTTTACCAATTGTATTGCTTCTTTTCTATGGCATTGGCAGATTTAATATCCCCATTGCTAAGGCATGGCTCTTATTAGCTTCCCTCTTTTTCTATGCCTATTGGAATCCATCCTATTTACCACTTGTGCTTATATCAATGATCATTAATTATGTAATAGGCTCTTTTTTAAGTAAAAGCAACAAAGCGAAAATGCGGAAAACCGCATTAATTATTGGCATTATTTTCAATGTTGGTTTACTTTCTTATTATAAATATTTCGATTTCTTTATTCAGAATGTGAATGGATTTTTTGAAACGAATTTACCTTTGCAACAAATTTTGCTTCCATTAGCTATTAGTTTTTACACGTTTACTCAAATTGCATATTTGGTAGACTCTTTTCGGATGGAAACAAAAGAGTACAACTTTTTAAACTATGGTTTATTTGTCACATTTTTTCCGCATTTAATTGCAGGTCCAATCGTTCATCATAAGCAATTAGCGCCACAATTTAATGAAAAAGAATCGTATTACGTTAATTATTCCAACTTCTCAAAGGGACTCATGATTTTTGCTATTGGTTTATTTAAAAAGGTCGCTATTGCCGATACTTTTGCTAAGTGGGCAAATGATGGATACGCATCTGTAGAATCCCTATCGTTTATTGATAGTTGGGTTACAACTTTATCCTATACACTGCAACTCTATTATGATTTCAGTGGGTATTCAGATATGGCTGTTGGTCTAGCTTTACTCTTTAATATTGTGATGCCCATAAACTTTAACTCTCCTTATAAAGCGGTAGATATTCAAGATTTTTGGAGAAGGTGGCATATCACCTTATCTAGTTTTCTAACAACTTACTTATATATTCCTTTAGGTGGGAATAGAAAAGGGAAAGTTCGGACCTACGTAAACATTTTTATCATTTTTTTAGTCAGTGGTATTTGGCATGGAGCCGGTTGGACTTTTATCATATGGGGAACCTTGCATGGAATAGCTAGTATTATCTGTCGTTTCTGGAAAGTTGCTGGTTATAAAATGAACAAATGGTTAGCGTGGTTTATTACGTTCATGTTTGTCCATTTCGCATGGGTATTCTTCAGAGCGGTAAGTATCGATGAAGCATTTATCATGTTCCAAAAGATGTTTATGATTGACTTCGACATTCCTACTACAATGAGTATGTTGAAAACACTGTTGCTCATTTTGTTCGGTTTAGGTTTAGCTTGGTTTGCTAAAAACTCAATGGAGATAGTAGACCAACACAAACGCTCTGCTGGAATGGCTGTATTCATTGCGTTGTTACTGTTTTACAGTGTTATGCAGCTTCAACAAGTTAGTGAGTTTCTATATTTCAACTTCTAAGGAGGTCAAATAGTGAGCGATAAAAAATTTACTTGGATTATATTAATTG
>JBFILZ010000282.1:0-2425 GCA_041611945.1 Bacillus sp. (in: firmicutes) | reverse complement strand
TGAGTACACTTACATAGGTTGGTACTAGAAAAATGGAACTAAATCCAGTGAGGATACCGGTAAGTATGGTCACGATTGTGATTCGGTCTTGTTTTTTCTTTTTCGAGAAAATGAGAAATAAAATCGGTAGTAGTAAAGAGGAACTTAAAATTCCTGAAAAGAAAAACAACTCTAGTAAATTCGGTTGGAAGTAATAGTAGGCTCCAAGTAGTAAACCTATGCAGCCAACTGTCATAAGTACTGCGGATTTTTTTTGTTGATTTATTTTTGTCATTTCTAATAAGCTTATAAAATCTTGTAACCTCGTATAGTAGGTTGTGATTAATGTTAGTAAAATCGTAACTGCGGTTAGCAACAATAGGAAATCAGAGTGAAATGAGACCAAAAGGTCATGATACAAGGTATAGATTGTATTAAATCCTCCTTGCGATAGAACGGGAAACATAATGATCGAAAATGTCAGCGGGATTGATGCCCACATAAGCCCAGTCAGAAGTAAGCTTTGGCCAATTTTCCCTTTCTTCACACGAAGTAGAAGACTCCATGAACCTAGGTCGATGACTAACTTTCCGAGGAAAATGACAAATACAGAGAGTGATAAGAGAACAAGCTCTTGTTTTTGAAAACTAAATAAATAGGGATGAAAAAGCTTCATATTAAAATACATATCTTCCATGTTACTTCTTAGAAATAAGAAAACAACAATGATAATCATAACGGATTGAAAGATACCGATTTTGTAAACAGTGTATTTCCCATAATCTTTATGAGTTTTGAGAAAAAATAGAGATAGCCCAATAACGATAAACACGAACACACCAAGAGTTGGTGGTAAGAGAATGGTTGCATACAAAATGATACTGGCTCCAACTGCGAGTAATAAAAGATCCAATCCATACCCAAATCCCATCAAAAGAAAGAGGACGGTTTTCGTTTTATTATCAATTTTTTCAGTTACGAAATCCATGAGTGAATAACGATCCTGCTCTAGCTCTCTAGCTTTTTTACCGATGAACCCAAAAACAAAAAAAGCTAAAGCACCCATTAAGGCAAAAAGCTGCCCAGCGATTATACCGTATTTTACTGTTGTCTCTGAGACAGTGAACATTGCATTTGTTGACATCCATCTTGAAATAAAGAGGACAGATGTAATGCCAATACCTAACTTTCCAAAAATATGACCACGCACACTCTAAGTCCTCATTTCTCGGTAATTTTTTGCTGTCATTCCAACTTTTCGTCTGAAGATTGAGCTAAAATAATGCAAACTGTTAATGCCAACTAATTCGGCAATTTCTGAAATCGAATAGTTTTCTTTAGAAAGTAACGTTTTGGCGACTTCGACTCGATAGTCAATCAAATAATCGGAGAATGACATCTTCACCTCTTCACTAAACTTTCTACTTAAATAGGAAGAATTCACATGAATTTCATTTGCAACCGTAGACAGATTGAGTTTATGCATATAGTTATTATGAATAACACTTAATGCTTCTGAGACAATTTTAGAAAAAGAAAGAAAGTGAATATCCTTCGCATATTTTTTTATAACCTCATTGAGTTCATTTTCAATGATCGGTTTTGTTAAGAAGTCATCTACGCCAATTTGAATCGCTCGTTTGGCATAGTCAAATTCTTGATGGGCAGTAATCATAACTATTTGAATGTCTTTATAGATAGTCTTCAGTTCATAGGCAAGGTCTAGCCCTGACTTACCAGGCATTTCAATATCTAGAAAGGCAAGTTGGAAGTCTATTTGTTTACACAGATGCAGTGCTTGGCTACTATCCATCGCCGGATGTAATTTCCAAAGTGGGCATATTGGTTTGATAAAAAAATCGAGTTGCTCCAGCACAATAGGCTCATCATCTACAAGTAATACATTCATTCATCTCATCCTAACAAGGCTCATTTAATTTATATGAATCATTATACAACTCCACATTAAGAATTAACAAAATTATATTTCAACATTTGATAAGGGCCAGGTAATCGCCGCCCGTACCCCACCTGTCGCATATTGTTCTAAGTGAATAGAGGCATCTACCCCAAATAGCAGGGAGAGTCGGTTCTGAATGTTCCTTAAACCGTGTCCATTACATTTTTGGATGTCAAAATCATGTTCGATTATTCCGACCCCATTATCAAGAACTTCAAGAAATCCAAAAGAACGCTCCGTTTTAAAGCGGATCACAAGTTCCACCTTACCTGCTTTCTTATCCAAGCTATGTTTAAACGCATTCTCAACTAAAGTTTGGAGCATATAAGGTGGAATTAGCGCGTCAAGGTTGCTGTTTTCATCCATCTCATATGAAATTGACAATCTGTGTCCACTTCTAATCTGCTGAATGGTCAAGTAATGTTTCGTATAATCTAGCTCGCGTGAAAATGGAATCAACTGTTCTTTTATTTGATATTTAAATTT
>JBFILZ010000281.1:0-2455 GCA_041611945.1 Bacillus sp. (in: firmicutes) | reverse complement strand
TGATTTTAGTGACTACAAGTTTTACGGTGACCTCAAAAGGACGTAAAGAATGAATTTTGATGATAGATTTGTTGCTGCTCTATATACAACTTTTCTGCCACTCTAATAAAGAGTGGCTATTTTTTGTGTAAACTAGTTTAATTCAATAGTTTTCATTCTATATATTTTGAGTTAAATATATGTTGTGTCTTAGCCATTTGATATAAAACTTAATTCCTCCTTATTCTCTATTTAATAAATATCTAGATAGTTGAAAGATAATTTCTGTTTGAGCAGTGAGAATTAATGGAAGCATATTCAATAGCCTGTGAGAGCAGGAGGCTCACCTCCCTTCCGCGGCAATCAATATACTCGATTATTAGTGTTGATAAAGTCAAAAATGCATGCGGAAACAAGAGGAATAAAAAATCAGGTATACGCCCTGCCATGAAAGAGTATATTGTCATAGACTATAGTGAGGTGAATTCGATGACTCATTCTTTGGTAGGTGTTCTTTTGTATACAAATATTTTGGTCGTAGGCTGGTTATATTTTCACATCAGAAAAATACGGAAGCTCATCGGTTTTCAGCTTGGGATGAATATTGCGATGGTTGTCGGTGGACTGGCAGCTTTATCAACAGGGATATTATTAATCTTACAATTCCCTCTTTATTTTACACCGGTAACGATAGTATCAACCTTTGTTGGAATGTCAATAGGCACACTTTTTGGTTTGTTGTTTGATTACCAAACGGCTCTAACTGGATTTACAAATGGTGTTTTTATGGGGGTAATGGCACCAATGATTGGAGCGTTAATCGAGACTTATATATCTTTCATCATATTTTTAGAGAGCTTGCTCATTGTTTCATTAGTATTAGTAATGATCTCCATAAGGCGTTCATAAGGAGAGGTTTTATGGGTGTATTTATCTTCATCAATTTAGTAATTAATATTGGATTGTTGTTGATCTGTTATAAAGAATTATACAAAAAAAGGAAGTTGTTTGATAACAGGTATAGTATGACGATTGCTATGTCGAGTTCAATGTTAATATCACTCCCGTTAACTTTACAATTATCTTTATTGGGTTCAACTTCATTTACATTATTACTCATAATAAATTCAATAGTAGGCATTGTCATAGGTCTAGCTTTTGGAACAATGATACGCTTTCATTCTATTCTTTCGGGTGCTTTTGGAGGTGTTATGGGTGGAATAATGGGTTCAATGGTAGGAGCAGTTGTTAGAAACCCATCGCTTTGTGGGTTGCCACAGGATACTGCATATTCCTTACTAATAAATTCAATATACTTTAGTTTATTTGGAACTATTCTCCTTATCGTATCAATTGGGTTAATTTTATTTTCGTTGCGTGTTTAAGGAGGTAAGAGCGTGATTAAACGTTTTTCTATTACATTAGCCATACTCTCAGGTTTCATTTTAACTTTATTATTTTGGCCAAAAGTGGACTCTTTACCAAATTTAGGACGTATAACCGAACAACCTCTACAAAGTGTAACAGGGGACACTTATGATATTACTGAGAAAAAGATTAAACTAATTACATTTTTTTATACGAACTGTCCAGATATTTGTCCAATGACCTTCATTGATTTAAACCTATTAAAAAACGAACTTGAAGACATGGATTTATATGAAAATGAGGTAAGGCTCGTTTCGATGACACTTGATCCAGAAGTCGATACGATTGCAAGGCTAAAAGAGTATGCTGAGAACTTTGCTATTGATCATAAAGGCTGGATAATGATTCGAGGAAATCCACAAGAAACAAGAAAAATGGCTAATCAATTCCGAATGGTATATAAAAAGGATGACTCTGGTTTTATTACTCATAGTACAACTATGTATTTACTTGACTATAAAAATGAAATTAGATCTTATCATAATATGACTATTGGTGAAAAGAAAATTAATATCCGAAAAATAGTAAATGATATCAATCAAATCATGAAAGAGGAAACTAAATAAATAGTAGCAACCATAAAAAAGAAAGATAGAACTTGTGTTGTGTATGATGGAACCTTAATTTCGTATGCTCCATAAACTATTGATAAGTTAGAGGATAAAGGAGGGAGGAAATGTCAGTTAGACTTAGATTTAATGAATATGTTAAAAAGTTATTAAAAAACAGAAAAAAAGAGATGATTCATAAAAATGAAAAGAAAAGCAGTGATTTAAATATGGAAATTGGATTGCCATCACCTACTAGTGCAGTATCTTCTGAGGAAACTAGAATTTTAATGGAATATATGGGGCAAAGCAATTTATTTAATCTTATTGCTGCAGATCAGTCGAAACGAAAAGTCCTAACATTAAAGAAATTCTTTCGAATGAAACGTAACCAACAGGTAGAGGTTTACACCAATCATGGGGATGAGGTTATATATACAGAAGGAAAAGTGACAGCGATAGGGCGTGATTTCGTCACGTTATCTAATCTGAAACACCGA
>JBFILZ010000280.1:0-2468 GCA_041611945.1 Bacillus sp. (in: firmicutes) | reverse complement strand
ATCGGTTCTCTTGAGGTAGGAAAGAAGGCCGATGTAGCTTTATGGAATGTGAAGAGTTATCAGGATCTGCAATATTTATTTGGTGTGAACCATCTTAAAGCAGTCTGGAAAAATGGTGTAAAGGTGGTAGGGTAATTATGAATAGAGAGTGGCTTCAACCACCAGAATGGTTATGGAATGTAAAAACAACTGAACCTACATACGTCCATCACTGGGTTCAACAACTAAGTGATCTGAAGGATAAACCAGGTATGATCATGTATGGTGCACCGATATCAAGATCTTCGATTAGTGTATCAGGTGCATCGCTTTACCCATTAGAGTTTCGGAAAATGTGGAAGGGATTTGCCACCTACAACATAGATGAGGACGTTGATTTAGCCGATTTCAATGTTGCGGATGCTGGGGATATTATGATGCATACCACTGACATTCCCTTATCACATCAAAGAATTCAAGACACAACAACCTATTTGACGTTAACATATCCTGAAGCAATTACCTCAATGATTGGGGGAGACCATTCAATAACCGCATGTGCCGTGAGAGGGATTAAAGATGCTTATCCAAACGAAACAATTGGAATCTTACAGCTAGACTCGCATCTTGATGTAAGGGATCCAGCTGAACTTGGACCTGCAAATGGAACACCCATCCGGCAATTGATAGATGGGGCAACTGTCAAGGGAGAAAATATCGTAAACATTGGCTTACATGGTTATTTTAACGCGAAACCACTCATAACCTACGCCAAAGAAAATTCCATTCAAATGGTTACTTTAAAAAATGCTCGTAAAGTTGGATTTGTGCAAACCGTTAAGGATTCATTACATAAGTTAGCTCAGAAAGTTGATCGAGTCTATGTCACGGTCGACATGGATGTTCTTGATATATCAGTTGCACCAGGAGTGCCGGCATCAACACCGGGAGGCTTATCTACGGAAGAACTATTCGATTCTTTACTTGAAATTGGAAAACATCCTTCTGTTCATCATATTGACTTTGTATGTTTAGATCCAAGTAAGGATTCTGCAGTCTCTGAAACCGTCAAAATCGGTGTTTATGGATGGCTGCAATTTTTAACTGGGGTTGTTTGTCGTAATAAATCGAGTAATAGGAATGGTGAAGTCTAGATAAAAGGGTAATATTGTTAATAAAGCTCGCATACTCTCATACTTGGTGTTTTTCTTTTACTATTTAAGCATTAATTAACCTTGTCTATTGAGTACTGCTGGAGGATGCTCGGTTTGTAGTGCCTCACCTCCCATCGCTCCCATGTAATATTTTTCGTGTAAGCAAACAATGATCTCAAATTTCCTAGGCGAAACAACTTACTTTTCTACTTAGAATTCCCCCCTAAGTTATCGTACCCTGGGGTAAGTCAGAAATTGAATATAGATCATGAAAAGAGCGATGACAAGGATGTCATCGCTCTTTTGCGATAATAAACCTATACCAAATAGGGAGATGATACGATGGAAAATTGGAATCGATTATTTATACGTCATGGGTTTATGGTGGAAGAGGGAGAATCCAATGTGTTTACTTTTACAAAAGAAACTGAGGAGAACAGAATATTTTTACAAGAATGTCTTCAAAAGCTTTCGATTACTTATAAGTATGAAAAGGGTTTATTAACAATTAGTAGCCCGGTTGTTTCAGAAGTCATGTGGTTAGAGTGTGTTGATTTTACCTATAGAGGGAAAGGTGAAGGTCTCTGGTTTCGTCCAGGGAAGGAAGAGCCAAAAGTAAGGGAGCTTGATACCTATATAGCAGGAATTGTACGACAATTGAATCGACTTGGCCTTCATACAGAATATTGCTGTGATGGTCATGATCGAAGAATACCGATGATTAGCTTTGCAGAATGGGTGGATCTAGAAGCTGCAGAAAAGGTTCTACAGGCAGCAGGTGTATCAAAAGTCACAATAAGAAATCGACAACTGAAGATGTTTATTCAACGTAATAAGCTCCTGGAAGTTGCAGAGAAATTAAACACTATTCAAAAAGAGTGGATAGACAAGGAACTAGGGTTTATGAAGAAGCAGTTATTTCTTCGTCAGCTTGAAGAGTCCTTATCCATTAACGGCGAAAGTGGAAATGAAGAGAGTATACGGCAATATGTCATGACAAACCTTACTCCTTTTGTGGATGATCTCACTGTGGACAAATCAGGAAATATACTAGCCCAAAAAATCTATGGAAATGGACATGGTCCGACTATCTTGTTGAATGCCCATCTAGACACGGTTGATGCTTTTGAAGAAGGGAGAATGATTAAAAGGGAAGGTCCTATTTGGTCTAGCAGTAGAGGAATTTTAGGGGCAGACGACCGGGCTGGTGTGACAATATTATTGCAACTAGCTGAACACCTCGATTCGATTCCATTCAATGGTAAAGTGAAGTTTATCTTTACTGTAGAGGAGGAAATTGGCTTAGTTGGCGCTAGAAGTGTGGATGAACATTTT
>JBFILZ010000279.1:0-2490 GCA_041611945.1 Bacillus sp. (in: firmicutes) | reverse complement strand
TGACATTAGTTGCAAGAAAAAAACAGATTATCTTCTGTTGGAAAGTGAACAAAGATTTAAATCTTTATTTGAAAATCATCCTGATGGCATACTAACTTTCGATACTCAAGGATTAATAGTGAATGGAAACACCTCTGTAGAAATAATTATAGGTTATAAGGTTATTGAATTATTAGGTAGGGATTTTTTTCACTTAGTAGAATCAGCTGATTTGAAAAAAACAATCAATCATTTCCAAAAAACGATTAAAGATAAGAGAAAAGAGACTTATGATATTGTGGTTCGTCATATGGATGGTCGATATATAGAAATTTCTTTTGTGAGTATTCCCATTATTGTAAATGGACAAGTAATGGGGATACATGGAATTATGAGGGACATTACAAATAAAAATATGCAAGTTGAAATGTTCCAAAAAAAAATAGAACATGAAATTTTCTGGGAACATTCACTTGATCCTATGCTATATGTGAATAACCAAGGAGAGATACAAAGGGTCAATCCAGCATTTGAAGAAGTATTTGAATTTAGTGAAGAAGAAGTTAGAGGTACAAAAGATAAAATCATTCCATCAAGTTTGTTGAATGAAGAAAGAGAAATGAACAACCGTATTCTTTATGGGGAGCGTGTGTCCCTTTATGAGACAAAAAGGATAACGAAAACTGGAAAAGTTGTAAACATATTGGCATCTTACACTCCAGTACGAGACATTTATGGAAATATATTTGGAGCGATCGCGTTTTATAAGGATATTACAATTCGAATACATGCAGAAATGAAACTTAAAGAAAGTAAAGAAAGATATGAGTCTCTAGTTGAATTATCTCCTGAACCAATTGGGGTGATAACAGATGGGATAATAACTTTCACGAACAAAGCGGGTGTTGCATTATTAGGAGCCAAGAGTAATGAAGAGATAGTAGGTAGAAACGTTAGGAACTTTATTTATCCTTATATAAATGATGTGACTCAAGAGGGAATGAAAAACGATAGTAAAGGAATACATCAAGTCGATCTTGTCGAAGAAAAATTGGTTCGATTAGATGGTAAAGTAATTGAAGTTGAAGTCAAGTCTATGCCTGTGATTTTTGATGGAAAGCCTTCCATTCAAATCATGATTAGAGATATTACAGCAAGAAAAGTGGCGGAACAAAAATTAAAAGAAAGTGAGATGAAATATCGACTTATTGCTGAACATTCTTCAGATATGATTAAGGTGGTAAATTCCAAGGGAAAGATATTATACGCTTCACCTTCACATGAAAGGTTTGTCGGATTTGCATCTGTTTGCTTTTTCAATCGCTTGTTTATAGAAGATGTTCATGTAGATGACCGGGAAATAATAGCAAAAAAATTTAATAAAACAGTGCAAGATGGTGAAGATTGCAAACTAGAATATAGAAGGCAACATAAGAATGGTCATTGGATTTGGTTAGATGCACACGGTACACCTGTGATGAATGAAAAAGGCATAATAGACAGAATTGTTATCGTAGCAAGAGATATAACTGAAAAAAAGAAACAAGAGAAACTGCTAGAAAAATTAGCATACTATGATCACTTAACGGGCTTGCCAAACCGTCGTCTATTTGATGACCAATTGAATACGAGTTTGCAAGAAGCGAAAAATTCAAACAATATGATGGCGGTAATGATGTTAGATGGTCGTCAGTTTAAAAAAATCAATGATACTTATGGGCATGATGCAGGAGACGCAGTGATTAAAGAGTTAGCCAATAGAATTCAAAAATGTGTACGAGAAACGGATATTGTGACACGTTTTGGTGGTGATGAAATGGCTATAATATTACCCATAATAGAAACTAAAAAAATAGCAAAAGAAATAGCTGTTAATATTATTCAAAGCTTTGATAAGCCATTAGTTTTTAACAGTCATCAGATAAGTATGGGGGCTGGTATTGGAATCGCCATATATCCGGAAGATTCATTGAGTAAAAGAAAATTGGTCAAGTATGCAGACGAAGCATTATATTATGCAAAAGAGTCTGATTTTAGTGACTACAAGTTTTACGGTGACCTCAAAAGGACGTAAAGAATGAATTTTAATGTTAGATTTGTTGCTGCTCTATATACATCTATTCTGCCACTCTAATAAAGAGTGGCTATTTTTTTGTGTAAACCAGTTTAAATCAATAGTTTTCATTCTATATATTTCGAGTTAAATATATGTTGTGTCTTAGCCATTTGACTTTGTAATAAAACTTAAATCCTCCTTATTCTCTATTTAAAAAATTCCTAGATAGTTCAAAAATAATTCTGTTTGAGCAGTGAGAATTAATGGAAGCGTATTCAATAGCCTGCGGGATAGCAGGAGGCTCACCTCCCTTCCTGCGAAACAGCGATCATCCCTTTTGTAACAATCAACATACTCAATTTTCAGTGTTGATAAAGTCAAAAATGCATGCGGAAACAAGAGGAATAAAAAATCAGGTATACGCCCTGCCATGAAAGAGTATATTGTCATAGACT
>JBFILZ010000278.1:0-2510 GCA_041611945.1 Bacillus sp. (in: firmicutes) | reverse complement strand
TAAACGCATTTTTAAAGAGGAATTTGATGTGAATCAAAGCAATGTATCCTGGATAAATATAGCGAAAACTAATGATGATGATGAAGATAGCCTAAGATTTGATTTTAAATATTTCGATGAAGATGGGAATCCAATACAGGAGGGATTTGAATGACAGATAAAAAACCGATGAATGATGTAATTGACCATATGAGTAATATAGAAGGAAGTGTGCCTGCCCAAATCGAAATGAATAAATTGCCTAAACCGTTGCGATTCTTTGGTTATTTCGTATTCGGCTTTTTTGCCATTTCAATCGTTATCGTGATCATCGGGAATTTATTGAACTAATTATGATATAAGATTTTTCTAAAACTAGGGGGCGATTATATGAATAAACTCACTAAGATATTTGTTTTATTTTTATCTTTACTAATTGCTGCTGGTTGTACAAATCAAGAGGTGAAAATTCCTGATACTGCACCTGACTTTATTCAAAAAAGTAATTTCAAAAAAATTGATTGGCAAAAGAAAGCAGTTGAATTTGGTGAATATGGTGTCATCGGAAATGAAAATAAATCCGGTGTTATCGGTGCAGATATGCCGAGCTTAGATAGACAAAAGTGGATGTGGCACCTTTGGGATGTACCGCCAAATGAAGAGTTAACGATAGCAGGCTTTCATAAAGAAACACAAAAAGTTTATCCTCTTTTACTTGAAGATTCATGGTCGTTAATACTAAGTGGTCCTAATAATGGAGCAAATCCCCATTCACCATCTTCTATAAAAATCCCTCAAAAAGGAGAATGGGCTATTTTACTTTATAGAGACGATAAATTATTTGATACCTTAATTTATGAAATTAATGAGTAATAACATTTAAATACAGAAGAGTTATCGGAAAGTATTTTCAACTATCAATGTGAGGTGATTTAAGCATGAGAATTAGAATGGCTGATATAGCTGATGTCAATGGAATAGCTAAGGTCCACGTGGATAGTTGGAGAACTACTTATAGGGACATTATTTCTGATGAATTTTAAACAAGTTGTCATACGAAAGCCGAGAAAAATTATGGGCATCAAATATGTCGAATATGAAGGTTTATATAGCTGAAAGTGATGAAGGTGTCATTGTAGGGTTTTCCAATGGAGGTAAAGAAAGAAGTGGGAATTACACGGGAACTGACGGTGAACTTTACGCCATTTACATTTTGAAAGAATATCAAGGACAGGGAATAGGTAAATTGCTCGTGAAACCTGTCATTGATGAACTATTAAGCTTAAATATTAATTCAATGTTGGTACTAGTATTGGAGAAAAACAACTCTTGTCATTTCTATGAGGCACTTGGTGGAAAACGATTAGATTGTATCGAGGTAGAGATTGCTGGAGACAAACTAAACGAAATTGTGTATGGGTGGACAGATATCCGAGCCATTCAATTGTAGCAAAGGGGAAACTAATATGAAGCAACAAATACCGCAGTTAGTAACTGAAGTAAAAACATGGTATCCCTTCTGAAGAAGCTGCTTTATATGAAGATGTTTGGCGTAAGTTGCAGGTAGAATTGTCACAAATGTCTAGTTTAGGTGAAATGGTCATTGCTGAAGATAGTGATCATGATATTCATATTGATAGACCTGATATCATTCTTCAATGTTTAAAAAGATACATAAATTGAGTTATTAAAATTCTAGGAAACTATCGTTATTAAAAGAGTGGAGGCTTCATGATGTTTAAACTATTTATTGATGATCATACAGATTTACGTTTATTAGAAATAAGACATGCAGATGATCTTTATAATCTAACAAACCAATCAAGAACTACTCTCCGTGAGTGGTTGTTTTGGGTTGATTTTACGCAGTCCCCTAAAGATTCAATGATATTCATCGAAAGTACAATGAAACAATTTTGTCAGAATAATGGCTTTCAAGCAGGCATTTGGTATAAAGGCGAACTAGTAGGAGTTATTGGTTTACATGCGGTGAATTGGACGAATAAATCAACTTCAATCGGTTACTGGCTAGGTGAGAAATTTCAAGGAAAAGGATTAATGACAAATGCTTGTGCTGCAGTAATTGAACATTGTTTTAATGAGTTGAAATTAAATAGAATTGAAATTCGAGTTGCAACAGAGAATCATAAGAGTCTCGCTATTCCTAATCGGCTAGGCTTTCAAAATGAAGGTTGTATAAAAAGTGCGGAATGGCTTTACGACAAATATGTTGACCACAATATATTTGGTTTAACTAAAAACGATTATGAATCTAGGAAATTGAACGGGTAAATGTGTTGAAGTAACATGACATCATTTCAAAGATTGATGCAGGCGAATATGGTTTGAAGCAGGTCCCTATTGAGTGGCATCCAATTGTTAAAGAAGCAATTAGCATTCGTAAGGGAGTTAAAAATAATTATTACACATCTGATCAGCAGCGAGTGAAAGATACGATCGGGTTTTCAAAGTACATAATTAGTTATTGTAACTCTCATTTATTAAAAGTGTAATTTACTAAGGGGATTTTA
>JBFILZ010000277.1:0-2526 GCA_041611945.1 Bacillus sp. (in: firmicutes) | reverse complement strand
ATGACCACACTTCTCACAAACGAATCCATCCGACCGACCATTTCATGTTGAATAAATGGTCATGACATTTATTTTTTGTTGCAAATAGTTTTTGAAAAGTAATTAAACTCATATTCGAATAGTTCGTCATTAAGATACACCCCTAAAGAACAAATGTCGGTTTATACGGATTTTACCAAACATACGTTCTTGAGTCTAGCAATTCTGAGCCAAGGGGATATTCATTTTATTTTATTATTTCGAAACACTCTGGTTTTTGGATCTATTCTTATCTTCTAACGTATACAAGTTCAAACCTTTTCTAAGAAGAAATTAAATCGTGACCAATTCTCGTCAAGGAAAATAAATCAATGTTATAATCATCCTATTATACAAATACCAAGTATAGGGGGAATGATCGTGACAACAACAAATGTTGAACGTACTATTGAGATCATTAAGGAACTAGTTTCAATTCCTAGTCCATCGGGTAATACAAATGAAGTGATTACATATGTAGAAAAGTACTTGAGCAATTTAAATGTGGAATCCAAACGGAATAGAAAGGGTGGATTAATTGCTACCTTACCTGGTAAAGATGATAGTCAACATCGGATGCTAACCGCACATGTTGACACCTTAGGAGCAATGGTAAAAGAAATTAAGCCAAGTGGCCGACTCAAAATTGATTTAATTGGTGGGTTTCGATACAACTCAATAGAAGGTGAATATTGCCAAATTCAAACAACATCTGGAAAAGTCATAACAGGTACGATCCTTATGCATCAAACTTCGGTTCATGTATACAAAGATGCTGGTAAAGTTGAGCGAAATCAAGACAATATGGAAATACGATTAGATGAAATTGTCCATAATGTAGATCAAGTACGTGCGTTGGGGATTGAAGTTGGGGATTTTGTTTCATTCGACCCTAGAGTTCAAGTATTACCAAATGGATTTATCAAATCCAGACATCTAGACGATAAAGCAAGTGTCGGAATTCTTCTACAATTAATTCAGCAAATTAAATCAGAGAATATGGAATTACCTTACACAACTCACTTTTTGATTTCAAATAATGAGGAAATTGGTTACGGAGGAAATTCAAATATTACACCAGAAACAGTTGAGTATTTAGCAGTTGATATGGGTGCAATGGGAGACGGTCAAACTACTGATGAGTATACAGTATCAATTTGTGTTAAAGACAGTAGCGGACCATACCATTACGAACTAAGAAAAAAGCTCACTGAGCTTGCAAAAGAAAATGGAATTGGTTATAAACTCGATATCTATCCATACTACGGTTCAGATGCTTCAGCCGCTATTCGATCTGGAAATGATATCGTTCATGGGCTTATTGGTCCTGGAATTGATTCTTCACATGCATTTGAGCGAACACACCAAGATTCGATCGAAAATACATTTAAGCTTCTATACTACTATGTAAAGTCGGACATGACAAAGTAAGATCATAATCGACAAATCCTATTTCTATAGAGGATTTGTCGATTTTTTAACTCAATCTTCCATCTGTAAAAACTCAAGTTTCTAATAGGCGTTTCCTCTCTTTTTTAGTTCACCCTTTAATAATGAGTACATAATTAAATCAAAATATTCTCCTCTAGTAAATTGATAATCTCGAAGTGTTCCTTCCTCTGTAAAACCACACTTTTTTAATAGTTTTTGTGAAGGAATGTTTTCTGGTCTCACAGTTGCCCCTATTCGGTTCACTTTCACTTCATTAAATATGTAGTGAATGGCTGCATCTAGAGCCTCTTTTCCATAACCCTTGTTCCATTCCTTCCTTGTAATCTCGTAACCTACCTCTACCCTTTTGCTAGTTGAATTAATATTGTGAAACCCGATAGACCCGATTACCTTTTTTGTCTCTTTTAGTGTGATCCCCCAGCGAATTGCTTTCCTTTCTTCAAATGCTTTATTAAAGGAAATAATAATTTTCTCAGCCTCTTCAACAGAATTAAAATTATCCAATCCAAAATAACGAGTCACCAGGTCATCAGAAAAATACTCAAACACTTCGGGTGCATCATTTATTGATAATTTTCTAAGAAGTAAGCGCTCAGTTTCTATTATAGGAAATACATCATATAATTTTTCCATATAGCCTCCATAAAATAATTGGTTTTAATCAAAATAGGTAAATTGATTTTAGTTGTATTGATTTAGTATGTATATTGAGCACAAGTGTTTTTTAATAGATAATCCCTTAATTCTTAATTTCATCATACTTTATTCTTTAATATGTAAAAAGATCATTAATGAATAGATAATGATTTATTATAATAATCTGTTATTTTCCAAAAAATTTGTTATGATAAATATTATAACTGTTATGTACAACGATGATTTAAATATGAAAGGAGAGTGTAATCCATTTGGGATAAATAGACATCTTCCCTTGCTTAGAAAGAAAGCTCCTATAACAGCCTGTACTTTAATTAATACCGTTCTCTTCACATTTCTTTTTATTTTATTTTATCTAGATATAGAGTTATCTCATCCCTTACTTTATTTAGTATTCAT
>JBFILZ010000276.1:0-2586 GCA_041611945.1 Bacillus sp. (in: firmicutes) | reverse complement strand
GCGTTTTTATACACCCTTTGGATTTCAATCAGTTAATCGCTTTGATTATAAATACCGGAAGAATACACCATGAAATTCTGTCCCTACTAAATAATTTAACAACTGAAATTCAAATTATCTAACGACGATTCTTCTATGTTTTTCCATTTAATCATTAGCTAATGACTAGTAAAGTGCTAGCTTTATGATATTATTAGTATAGAAAGGGTGATTACATAGTGGTAAATGACGAAAGAATCCAACTGAACGTAAGAGTTACAACTGATACGAATATAAAGTTAGATGAAATTGTTAACTATTATCAAGAAAACGTGAAAATTGGTAGAGTTTATAAAGGGGACGTTTTATCAGATATTATCGAGAAATCATATGAAATTATGATGAAACAGAGGGCGTTGAAGAAGTAAGATTCCCTGTTTCGCTTTATTGATGTGATTGATTTTCAGGTTTTCATCCAATTTACTAAATAATGAATTTGCATTAGATTTAAGGTGCTGTTAATGCTACTTGTTGATTTTCAAAACGAAGTTGATTGAAGTGGAAGGTGTGAGACACCGCCTGCTCCGTGAAAACGAACATCCTTCAGCTTAAATCTACAATGTATAATAGAGCCTCTCATTTCTTATTAATAGTAATCTTATTTCACATAATTGCCGAAATAGATGTACGACTAGAGAGATCGGTTTTTTCATATTTTCCAATGATATGGTGAGTTGAAACCCCCATTTGTTGGTTATCAATGAATATTAGGTAGGTGACACTTATTAATAATGATAGTAAATTAATACGTATTTTCATCGGTTCGTTTATTTTATTAAGTTCGATTCTATATTTCAATTATCAATTTGCATCTGCAACAAAATCTCAAGATACTATGGTACTTCAATTGGATCAATTATTAGATGAAGCTCCTATTTTGAAAGGAGCTATTGCTGGTGTTAGTGTTCGTTCTGCTACAACTGGTGAATTACTTTTTAATCATTTTGGTGACATCCGATTAAAACCTGCATCCAACATAAAGCTTCTAACAGCAGCAGCCTCAATGTCTGTTTTAGGAGAGGATTACAGATTCAGTACAGAAGTTCTAACAGACGGTTTCTTGATAAATGGTAGTTTGTTTGGAAATCTTTATGTAAAAGGTAAGGGTGATCCTACTCTATTAAAAGAAAATTTAATAAAGATGGCTAGCGAGTTAAAGGAGAAGGGAATTTCCACAATTCGAGGTGACCTAATTGCAGACGATACTTGGTTTGATGATATTAGACTTTCCAAGGATTTATCTTGGAGCAATGAATCAGCCTACTATGGTGCACAAGTCTCTGCATTGACAATATCGCCTAATCAGGATTTTGATGCAGGTACGATTATTGTTGAGGTACGTCCTGGAAGTGAACTAGGAGATATACCTGTAGTAAAGTTGACCCCTGCATCTAACTTTGTCAGAATCGATAATTATGCAAAGACAAGTGCAAAAGGTGAGAAAAATGAACTAACCATTGAACGGAAGCATGGCACTAATACTATTACGATTGAAGGGACAATTCCAAAAGGACCAGCCATGACAAGAGAGTGGGTAGCTATTTGGGAGCCAACACTCTATACCATGGAATTGTTTAAGGAAACACTACTTGAACAAGGGATCTTTTTACTTGGGAAGGCTTCGGTTGGGACCACTCCAAGGTATGTTGAGACTTTGTCAGTTAATACATCTATGCCATTATCCGAATTACTTTTATCCTTTATGAAGTTTAGTAATAATGGACATGGTGAAATATTAGTTAAGGAAATGGGTAGATTCGTTTATGGAGAAGGTAGTTGGGAGAATGGATTGAATGTTGTTAGCAACGAGCTGATCAATATGGGAATAGACAGTTCAAATATGGTTTTAAGAGATGGTTCAGGTATGTCTCATGTTAATCTGGTTGCTGCAAATGATATATCTCAGCTCCTTTATGAAATTCAAGATGAAAAATGGTTTCCTACTTATAAAAATTCATTACCAATAGCTGGTGCAACAGATCGACTCCTAGGAGGTACATTATGGTATCGAATGACATCACTTCCGAAAAATGTGGAAGTAAGGGCAAAAACAGGAACGATCTCAACTGTTAGTGCGCTGTCAGGTTATATCACTACTAGTACTGGTAACTCTTACACTTTTTCTATTATTCTAAATAATCTTCTCGATGTAAAAAAAGGGAAACAACTAGAAGACAAACTAGTTACTATATTGGCCAACCAGTAGATTTCACTTTATTTAAAATTCAAACCAGAGCTTAGGTTATTTTTTATACATACGATTATTTTAAATTTCGAAAAATCGTTACGTGTTAAGAAGTGACAAATTAAATGGGAATGATGAAATGTGTCCTCATTAAATCTAAATATTACTGTGTAGATGAATATGGAGAGGATGTAATTATGGCGAAAATAGAGAGATTTCATAGAAGTATTAGCAAAGTTTGGGATGTTGTACCGGTGCAGGGCAGAGGTTCTCATTTGCAAGTTGCCCAAGTATTAGCTCCAGGTAATTATTTGGAATTTGATCCATTTTTGATGATGGCAGAAGATTGGTTCCAACAAGGT
>JBFILZ010000275.1:0-2668 GCA_041611945.1 Bacillus sp. (in: firmicutes) | reverse complement strand
TTTAATCAGAATCGAATATTCCATTGTTTAAGTTTTAACAATAGTAACTCGGCTCCCTTTGGACTTAAGATCAATCCTGGTGCAAACTCAGAATTACTTGATAGTTTTTCGCCTGTAATGAAACAAGTTTGGTGCGGTGAATATTTTTTTAATACAAGATTTTCTCCATCTATGAAAAACTCTATGCGATCATCTTGTTGAATTTTCAATTCACATCTAACATCTTTTGGAATCACCATTCGACCCAACTTGTCCATCGATCTCATGAATTTATTACTTCTCATGCTAATCCCTCCGTCACTATTTATGTAAAATCCTATTAATCAAATAGTAATGGATTCACAACTTAGTAGATAGACAATTAGGTTGGGAAATCTTTTTTGAAAAACAATCATTTTTCGACTTTTTTCACCTCTTGTTTCCCAATATTTTTGTTTTTAAAAATGTAATAAATTCTCTTTATATATTCATTATGAAATGAGGACTAAAGCATTTTATACATTTCAATTAAACAAGGGAAATAGTATGATATAAGAAACAGTATTTTACAGAAAGAAGGTTAATTGATGTATTGTCCACATTGTGGGTTTAAAAACGAAATTGGTGGACGTTTTTGCAAAGATTGCGGAAAACAATTAAACAAAAAGAGTTTAGCATTTTCTAAAAAAACAACTATATTAATTCTTAGCATCATACTTTCATTATCTGTACTTATTGGAATAGGCTTTCTAATTGTTAGTGAGCTTTCACACAATAAAATCGCTATTGTAGTAGATAAAAAAGAAATACAATCAACAAAAGAGCCAAATATTCAAAGAGTACCCAATATTTCAATGCCTAAAAATGTATCTGCGGTTGAAAAAGAGAAAACTCAAATAATAAAAGAATCTCAATCACGAGTGTATACTATTTTTACTGAAACAGGTTTAGGATCTGGTTTTCTTTACGAAAAAAAAGGAACTGTTATTACAAATGCCCATGTAGTTGCTGGTTATCATGAGGTTGTTTTACGTAATGTAAAAGGTCAACAAACAACTGGAAGAGTCATTGGGATTTCTGATTTGTACGATATTGCTTTAATACAAGTTGATGAGTATGCAGGTCTAGCACCTCTGGAGATTGAAATTAACCAAACGGAAATAGGTTCGGAAGTCATTGCTCTAGGAAGTCCTCAAGGTCTTGAAAATACTGCGTCGATAGGTTATCTTACTGGTGTGAATCGCTCATTCGAATCAAAATTTCAGTATAAAAATGTATATCAAATCGATGCTCAAATCTCACCAGGTAGTAGTGGTGGACCCTTATTAGATGCTGAAACTGGAAAAGTAATTGGTATCAATTCCGCTTTATTAACAGCGGATCAATCAATAGGTTTCTCTATTCCTATGTATACGATGCTTCAGCTTGTAGATCAATGGTCACAAACGCCTATGACAGCTGATGAGGTTGTTAGTGTATTTTCTTTTTACGATGATTTCATATATGATCCAGGAGCTTCAGCTAAAGCTGATTCCTATTATGAAGAATACGAGAACTCTGAGGATTATGAACAATATTCAGATGAGACTTACGCATTTGAAGAATACATTCTGAGTGACTTTATCCTTTATTTTCGAGATAACTACGAACTTGCACTTGATTATGAAGATTTCTACTTTATAGAAGACCTTCTACTCAATAATAGCAATGCTTATAAGGAAATGGACGAGTATATTACCGAAATTAGTGGACGAGGTATGATTTTTAATTTCACCTCAAATGAAATCACTGGGATAATAATTGAATCAGATCATGCTATTGTCAGCACATTCGAAACTTTCGATTTTATGAATGCTGCTGAGGAATGGTCTTTTTATGAAAGACATAAGGATTATATTGTTGTTATGGACGAATTTGGTGCTTACAAAATTTCTGAAATTGTTATATATGATTAATTAAATTGTAAATAAGAAAAGCAATCGATGGTAACTTCGATTGCTTTTCTCATTAGCTCATATGTCGAATGTCGTCTGAATCATCTTCTTTACGATCCGTTAAAATCTCTGTCTGTTCAATATGGATTCGAGCTTGCTCATCGCCTGTTTGGTAGATAATCGAAAACAACATTTTTGATGTGAATCATAGCGATCGTTCTGAGGGTCATGATGATACTCCAAGCACGGGATATGCAAACGCACATACGTTTCTATGTCCTCTTCATGTTTCATTTTAGAACTGTCTCTAGCACGTGGAATTCCTGTCTAATTGTTTGAACCTCAAACTAATACTTTTAAGAGACTCTCATAAAATATTCTCACTAACTAAATCGTCACAATACGTCTCTTTTGTTTGATCCTTTTTCTTGATTTCCATCACTTGTTTTAATTGCACCCCCCTAAGGATTTTAAAAAAACTAACTAACATGTTGGAAACACACTAATCTATCTGTTGAAACTATTCAGATTAGTGATGGCAACCATTCAGTTCATATTCAGATCTGCTAGTTTATAAAATTTCCACATGTGCAGTTACTTTAATTCCGCTCAATGCTTGCGTTGCCAGTCTGTCGGCTTCTGCATTTGCTTTTCGCGGAACTAGCTCGTATTCAGGTTGTATGCCTAAATTCTTCATTTTCCCTTCAATACGGTCAGCCCATTCTAAAAAGTTCTTTTCTAGTGTCGGCCACTCT
>JBFILZ010000274.1:0-2711 GCA_041611945.1 Bacillus sp. (in: firmicutes) | reverse complement strand
GAGAGCGAAAATTGGAAGTACACTAAGCCCTCATGAACTACTTTCTATTTCAAGTACTATCTATGCAAGTAGACAGATTAAGAAGTTTATTGAAGAGTTACTAGAAGCTGAACTTAGCGTTCCATACCTTGAAGGGATTGCAAATGAAATTGTAGTCTTACTAGATTTAGAAAGAAAGATTAATTTCTGTATCGGAGATCACGGAGAAGTGTTAGATGGTGCAAGCGAGAAGCTAAGAACTTTGCGTCAACAGTTGAAAACATTTGAATCAAGAGCAAGAGAGAAATTAGAGAATATGATTCGCTCTAGCTCAACACAAAAAATGCTTTCAGACGCCATAATTACCATCCGAAACGATCGATATGTAATCCCTGTAAAACAAGAATATCGTAATGTTTTTGGTGGTACAGTTCATGATCAATCGGCTTCAGGAGCTACCTTGTTTATTGAGCCTCAATCCGTAGCAGAAATAAATAATCAATTACACGAAACAAAATTGAAGGAACATATTGAGATTGAGCGAATATTAATCGAACTTTCTAGGGAAGTTGCAGAAGATGCAGATAACCTAATTGAAAATGTTAATCTTCTTGCGGAAATCGACTTTATGTTTGCAAAGGGAGCATATAGTCAAAAAATTAAAGGTTCAAAGCCTCAAATGAATAATCATGGCTATATCAAATTAGTTAGGGCAAGACATCCGTTAATTGCATTTGATGAAGTGGTTCCTAACGATATTGAATTAGGAAAAGATTTCACCAGCATTGTCATAACTGGCCCTAATACAGGTGGGAAAACTGTAACATTGAAACTAGTTGGATTAATTACATTGATGGCTCAATCAGGATTACAGATCCCAGCCCTAGATGGATCAGAAATGGCAGTCTTTAATAGTGTCTACGCGGATATTGGGGATGAACAATCTATTGAACAAAGTTTGAGTACGTTTTCCTCGCACATGGTTAATATAGTAAATATATTAAAAAGTGCAGATTCCAATAGCCTTGTATTATTTGATGAACTCGGGGCAGGAACAGATCCTCAGGAGGGAGCAGCTTTAGCTATTTCCATTTTGGACGAAGTTTATCAACGTGGAGCAAGAGTGATTGCAACTACCCACTATCCAGAGTTAAAAGCCTATGGGTATAACAGAGATGGAGTGAGTAATGCAAGTGTTGAATTTGATATTGAGACACTTAGTCCGACATACAGACTATTAATTGGTGTACCAGGTCGAAGCAACGCTTTTGAGATTTCAAAACGACTCGGATTAAATCAAGATGTTATAGAAAATGCAAGACTCCATGTTAGCTCAGAGACAAATCAAGTTGAAAATATGATTGCTTCCCTTGAAGATAATCGAAGAAAATCTGAGCAAGACATGGAAGAAGCGGTTGCAATTAAACAAGAGGCTGAAGCACTGCGTAATGAACTTCAGCAAAAACTTAGTGATTTTAATGATAAGAGAGATCGTATGTTTCAAAAGGCAGAACAGAAGGCCGCGGATTCAATTGAGAAGGCGAAACAAGAAGCTGAAGATGTTATTAAGCATTTGAGAGAATTGCAAAAGCAACAGTATGGTTCTATTAAAGATCATGAATTAATTGAAGCCAGGAAAAGATTAGAAGGCGCAATTCCTGATTTAGTGAAAAACAAAAAAAGTGTGAAGAAAATTACCGCAGATATAAAAAAACTTCATCCTGGTGATGAGGTCAAGGTGCTAACCCTGAACCAAAAAGGACATTTGATAGACAAAGTTAGCAATAGTGAATGGCATGTTCAAATCGGTATTATGAAAATGAAGGTAAAAGAAAAGAATATTGAATATGTGAGTAGACCTAAGCACGTTGAAACTAAGCCATTAACAATTGTAAGAGGAATAGATTCTCATGTAAAACTTGAGTTAGATTTGCGAGGAGAACGATTCGAAAGTGCATTAATGAGAGTAGAAAAATATATTGATGATGCGCTATTAGCCGGTTATCCTCGAGTATCTATTATACATGGTAAAGGAACTGGTGCTCTTCGTACAGGTGTGCAGGAATATGTGAAAAATCATCGCTCTGTTAAGACTGCTCGTTACGGTGAAGCCTCTGAAGGAGGAACGGGTGTAACCATTATAGAATTAAAGTAAAGGAGGGGTGGAAATGAATACCTTTTGGGAGAATGTATATGTTCAAACAGCTGCCAACTATAGTGTTGTTGTTTTATGTGGAGTTTTGTTTTTAACGATTTTTGAGCTTGTAACAAAATATAAAAATTGGGTAGAAATAAAAAAAGGTAATCTAGCAGTAGCCATGGCAACAGGAGGAAAAATTTTCGGTATTGCGAATGTATTCAGATATTCAATTCAAGACAATGGTACTTTACTATCAATGATTGGCTGGGGTTTTTTTGGATTTTTACTCCTCTTAGTAGGTTATTTTATTTTTGAGTTTCTGACCCCTACATTCCGAATAGATGAGGAGATTGAAAAGGATAATCGGGCTGTTGGATTTATCTCGATGATGATTTCAATAGGTTTGTCTTTTGTTATTGGAGCGGGAATAGGTACATAACGATTAGGTCTTGTAAATAGGAGAGGTAAGATGGAAAAGTTAGCAAAAGTTTTATTAGTTTTATGTGGAGTTTTTTTATTAATAGGAATTATTTATATGTTTATTATGACGTAGGCTTTGTAAAACATTGTTGTTGATTTCAGCTGAAGGATG
>JBFILZ010000273.1:0-2721 GCA_041611945.1 Bacillus sp. (in: firmicutes) | reverse complement strand
TCCAAGCGAACGAAGGTTGTTTTATGAATAATGCTCTCAGCATTTTTATCATACATATATTCCTCCCATTCTTATGAAATATTGTTAGGTTACCTTGTATGCGGATACGGCTGCTAAAATAAACATTGATGCATATACTAAGACCATCATCACTTTAAATTTCATCTAAGAAACACCTCCATAATTTTGTACAACTCTATTTACTACCTTTACCAGCTTCGAACTTTATACCTTCCAAGCGAACGAAGGTTGTTTTATGAATAATGCTCTCAGCATTTTTATCATACATATATTCCTCCCATTCTTATGAAATATTGTTAGGTTACCTTGTATGCGGATACGGCTGCTAAAACAAACATTGATGCATAAACTAAAACGATCATTACCTTGTATTTCATCCTGCCACCACCTTTTACTTTCTTGTGTCTATTTGTGTCTTGCATTAGATGTTTTCTGTTATTCAATAATAAAAGAGCCCTTTTATTATATAAAAGGGCTCTTTGTTGCAGCTGGCTGGCGTAGTACGATTGTACTGTAGCCCCTATAGCTTTGCGTCTCACTCTTTCAAGTGATTTGCCCTTTTATTTAATTCATATAGTAGATAATTTATACCATGTCTTATGTACTTCTTATTTTCATAATATTGGAATTTATGTAAATTGTAAAGAGCAATCGCTCGACTTTTTTCGACTTTTTAGAAAATTTCGTGTATATTTTTTTTACCGTTTACTACAAATTAGTTTAATATACGTGATAATCTCTACACTTTTTTAATAATTAATAATATTCTTTGCTTTTTTCATTCCTTTTGCACCTTCATAATAATACTTAATATGACCTATTGAAAACCTAATTCTATCGACATTTTCAGCCAAAATTCATCTTTCTTTATATTTTTTTTTTTCATATTGTAAATAGCAAGAATAATAGACCCACCGCTACAAATTACATAAATCAAATACTAGTGTGTTTCTCTCCACCTATATTGTTTATTGAATGAATAATAATTTAAATTAGAAGGGATATGGTAAATACATTGAGCAAACGTTAAAAGGATGCAATCTTTTGATTGCATCCTTCAACTATATTGCTATTACTATTATTAAACGATATAACGTTCACTGTTTTTATTATAAATACAGACGACATATCCGTGTATTCTTTGCCGGGGAATGCGATGCTCCATGTTTCATTTATAAGAGTGTCAATAGTCCTCCGCCCATTGCACCTGCTATTACAATAATCCATGGTGGAAGTTTGCCGAATACTAGCATACTAAATAAGACAGCTGCAAATGCAAAATCGATTGGGGCCAGGATGGTGCTAGTCCAAATGGGTTGGTAGAATGCTGATATCAATATTCCTACTACTGCAGCATTTACTCCCATTAGAGCACCTTTGACCTTAGGGTTAAGACGGAGGCTATCCCAGTAGGGAAGTGTGCCTAGAATTAATAGGAATGCTGGTAGGAATATAGCAACCGTTGCTACTATTCCTCCTATCCAACCATTCATGACAGCTCCAAGATAGGCCGCAAATGTAAACAATGGTCCTGGAACTGCTTGTGTGGCTCCATATCCTGCCAGAAAAGCCTCTTCACTTATCATTCCAGTCGGAACAAATTCACGTTCTAGTAATGGTAGGACAACGTGACCACCACCAAATACGAGTGAACCTGACCGGTAAAAGCTATCAAACATCGCAATCCAATGAACCGATGTAGCTTCTCTTAAGATAGGAAGTAGTAAAAGCAAACCAAAGAACAACACTAAGCAAACTGTTGCAAAACGACGTGAAATCGGAAAATGTACTCTAGCATCGCTCTCTTCCTTCACCTGCTTGTAAATTAGAAAACCAATGAAAGAAGATAATAGGATAATTCCTACTTGTGTAAAGGAGGATTGCCACAGTAAGGTTACGACCAATGATAACAAGGCAATTGCTTTTCTTTTTAAATCGGGTGTTAATTTTTGCGCCATTCCTAGGATTGCATGGGCAACAACTGCTACAGCAACTATTTTTAAACCATGAATCCAACCAGCATCACCAACACCAAAACCTTGATATATCAATGCAAAAAGAATAAGTGCAATAACAGAAGGTAGTGTAAACCCTAGAAAAGATACGATTCCTCCTAATACCCCTGCACGCATAACACCAATACCAATCCCCACCTGACTACTCGCGGGTCCCGGTAAGAACTGACATAAAGCGACTAGGTCAGCATAGCTTTTCTCATCCATCCATTTTCTTTTGATGATATATTCAGCGTGAAAATACCCTAAATGTGCAACAGGTCCTCCAAAAGAAGTGAACCCCAGTCTTGTTGAAACTATCAATATTTCTAGTAATGAGTTAATATAAGTCTTTTCTCTAACGAACGCTTTATCCACTTAAATGTTCTCCTCCCAAAACTTCTTCTGTGTTTAATCTTTTTCTAGTTGGATTAGGATGTAGTCTCTTAATATTTTCTACTTAATATTAAATATATATTATTATAACAAACTCTGTTTCATTTTAAGGAGAGGCAATTACTGATATAGTTAATTTTATATGATTTATCTTGAAACTTCATTTTATACTTTATAACTTCAACCTCTTTTTTTAAGGCTACCCTGAAAATAAGGGGATCTTCGTTCCAGAACACTCGCTTTCCGTGGGGCGGGCGGTGAGCCCCTCGGCGATAACGCCTTCAGGTCTCACCTGTCCCGCTAGTCCCAC
>JBFILZ010000272.1:0-2724 GCA_041611945.1 Bacillus sp. (in: firmicutes) | reverse complement strand
GTCCTTATCTACATGATAGGATAGACTTTTTTACTAGTAGACTACCCTGAAAATAAGGGGATCTTCGTTCCAGAACACTCGCTTTCCGTGGGGCGGGCGGAGTCTCACACCTTCCACCTCAATTAACTTCGTTTGAAAAATAAACATTGAGGTTATCAGAGCCTACTATACTTTGTTACTACATGCAATTTTACTTATTGGTTGCTTATCATTATTAAATGCTCATTTCAAAAAAATGTTGTTTTTTTGAAATGAGCATCAACTCTTTACACGAGATTTAAAGACATATCTTAAACTAGCAACATTGTGTACGAAAACAACCTAAAAAAGAGCCCTCTTTGGCTCTTTTTTGTGAAATAATATTTAAAATGCTTTATTTTCAAATAACGCTTTTACTTTAGGATCATTTTCCTTTTCTAAAGTATTGTCATTTCCGCTTTGATAGGCACTTGTCATCTGTCCCAAAATTTCTTTCTCACCAACTTCATCGTAGAAAAACTCATAGGTATTTTCTTTTTCCTTTGTCATTATATCCACCCCTTTTGCGATTTAGTGTTAGCTTACAAAATTCAGCTATACAAATTAGAATTCGGTAATACATGGTATTAGAAAGAGTAGCGGATTTTGTGTACAATGACAGTATAGGGATTTTGGAGGAATATATATGAATATAAATTTTATGCATGATGATCGACTTGGAATACCATTACCAAATCTAACAATGTCTTTTGAAGATTACTCACTGAAAGAACAACAAGCAATTATTGTCGAGTGGGAATCCATTCGCGGGAGGATTCCAGATCGAATAGCTGAGCTAGAAGACATGATTAATCGTAAACTTCATGAACTAGGAGAAGAAAATAATTTTGATCTTTCATGTAAACTAAATTCTGAAATATCGGAGTTGGCTTCTATTATTAATGAGTTGTGGCTTTGGTATCGAATGAATCAGAATGTATCGGAAAAGGTTCATATGTAGATAAATACAAGAGAAAAATCTTCAAGCAGATTACTTATCTTGGAAAACCCAAAGGAATAGATTGTGAAATCGCAAAGATCTTATTATCTTTCCCTTAGGTTTTGGTATCTGATGGTCGAAACAGAAATATGAGACTATGTGCGAAATAAACGGGGGATGTTATTTTGAAACAAAGTAAACCAGTTATATACACACCGCCAAAACATATTGTTTCTGCAGCAACTATCGTAATCAATGAACAAAGGGAAATACTATTAATCAAGGGACCCCGAAGAGGGTGGGAAATGCCCGGCGGACAAGTTGAAGAAGGCGAGTCTTTGAAAGAGGCTGCAATAAGGGAAACTAAAGAGGAAACAGGTATTGATATTGATGGTTTAAAATTTTGTGGAATATTCCAAAATGTGTCCAATTCCATATGTAATACACTGTTCTTAGCTACGCCAGTTGGAGGCGAATTTACAACTTCAGCAGAGAGTTTGGAAGTAGGATTCTTTCCTATTGAGAAAGCCTTAGAAATGGTAACTTGGAAGAATTTCAGACAAAGAATTGAATACTGTTTAGATAAAAACACACAACCATTTTATATGGAATTTTAAGACTAATCCTGTGATTTGAGGAATTTAAGCGGATTGATATGAAGGTAGATACAGATCTCGCTAAAGTCGTAAATGTTGATTTTGTGGAATACCACTTTTTCATCCGGAATTATCACGGTACTAAACGTATCTTTATTTATCATTTTGGCTCTGTTAAAGCTCAATGTTGATTTTTTCAAACGAAGTGGATTGAAGTGGAAGGTGTGAGACTCCGGCGGGAGCAGCGGGACAGGTGTGACACCGAAGGCGCAAGTGCCGAGTTGGCTCACCGCCCGCCCCGCGGAAAGCGAGCATCCTGCAGCTGAAATAACAACAAAGTTTGACAGAGCCATCATTTTAAAAATGAGGCAAACAAAATACTAAGTGATAATTTTAAGCGAAAGTAAAAGTCGCATGCACAAGCTTGTGAAAATGCCGAATACAGGAATTAATGATTAAGGTGTAGAACTCTGTCTACACCTTAATCATTTCATCAATCGCTTCCTTTACTTTTCTTTGTGTCTCCGTTAACTTAGTTTCATCTTCTTTATTGACGGCTTCATGATCTGAATAGAAGTCGGCAAAGTTTTGTCCTTCATACCTTGGTACAACGTGCATATGAAAATGAGTCAACTCATCAAAAACCCCTCCGTTTTGA
The DNA here is from genome assembly GCA_041611945.1 of Bacillus sp. (in: firmicutes). Taxonomy (GTDB): domain Bacteria; phylum Bacillota; class Bacilli; order Bacillales; family SA4; genus Bacillus_BS. The sequence goes on along the minus strand of JBFILZ010000272.1, from coordinate 512 downwards.
CATATCGTGATACCATCAGGTTGAAACAAATTCTTTAATGCTTTGGTGATAAGCATAGATGCTTTCATAATTGAATCAGCAGTATATTCGTCAAATTCGTCAACATAACGAAAATGTTTTTTCGGTACTAGTAAAACATGCCCTTCAGTAAATGGATCATGGTCTAAGAAACAACAGACATAATCATCTTCAAATACCACTTTAACAGGTTCATTTTTATTTGCTAGATTACATCCAAGACAATTCATTAATACTCAACCCTCATTTCTTTTCATTATTTTACATTTTTTTCCTTTCCATTCAAGAATGCTCCATTTAATATTGTCAAAATAATTCCTCACTCAAAAATGAAAAATCAAAGCAACCCATCTAGTGAACTACTCCCACCACTTACCACCCTTACGGGTTGCTTGAAGTGGGGGCTTCTTGGGTAGTCGCCACTTTTGGTAGCTGACGAAATTGACCAAGCTAACCCTCTTGTTCCAAGAGTTTCTATTTTTATTAGGCACTTG
>JBFILZ010000271.1:0-2726 GCA_041611945.1 Bacillus sp. (in: firmicutes) | reverse complement strand
TGTTGGAATTCTTTTTCTTCTGTTTTTGCCGTACCGGTCATACCAGCTAAATGCGGATACATTCTAAAATAGTTTTGAACAGTGATTGAGCCTTGTGACTTATTCTCTTCGGTAATTTCTAGTCCTTCTTTTGCTTCTATTGCTTGATGTAGGCCTTCACTTAAAGTTCTTCCCTCCATAATGCGTCCAGTAAACATGTCGACGAGAAAAATTTTGCCGTCTTGAACAATATAATCGACATCACGTTCAAAGATAACAAAAGCTCGAACTACTTGGATGACATAGTGATAGAGAGTTTGATGCTCTAAATCATAAAGATTATCTACGCCAAAGGCTTTCTCAACCTTTGTTATCCCAACATCTGTTAGGCTTGTTCCTTTTGTTTCATGGTCAAAGGAATAATCAACGTCCACTTTAAAGGTTTTCGCTAAGCGAGCAGCGATATAATAAAGTTCAGAATTAGTTTTCATTTTTCCGGCAATAATAAGTGGAGTTTTTGCCTCGTCAATTAAGACGCTGTCGACTTCATCAATAATAGCAAAGTGATAAGGGCGTTGAGATTTTTGATTTAGGTCAGATACCATGTTATCACGGAGGAAATCAAAACCAAATTCCGTACCAATTCCATATGTAATGTCAGCAAGATATGCAGCTTGTTTTTCGTGAGGCTCTTGCATCGGCAAGTTTAGTCCAACACTTAAACCTAGAAATTCATGGACTCTACCGATGTTTTCCTTATCACGTTTCGCAAGATAATCATTAACGGTAATAACGTGAACGCCCTTTCCTTCAAGCGCTCGTAAATAGCTTGGAAGCGAAGCGACTAAAGTTTTCCCCTCACCTGTAGCCATTTCAGCAATACCACCATCATTAAGAACAAGTCCTCCAATTAATTGGACGTCAAAATGGCGCATTCCAAGAACGCGTTTTGAGGCCTCTCTAACGACAGCAAACGCTTCAACTTTAATAGTATCTATTGTCTTTCCCGAAGTTAACTGATCTTTGAAGTATTGTGTTTTTGCCTTTAACTCCTCATCAGAAAGCCTTTCCATCTCTGGCTCTAATTCATTAATTTTTTTAACAGTATTCGTATATTTTTTTAAGCGACGTTCATTTGTGTCGCCGAAAGTCTTCTTTAATAATGAAATCATCATAAGTTGCTCCTATCATCAAAATTCTTCTATTAGTATACCATTTCATGAGTTATTATTAAATGTTAGCGCATAGTAATTGTATTTTTTGTAACTTTTTCACACAAGTTGTCGTCTAATAAAGTGAGTGAATTTGGATGGGCGAATGAGTAGAGGTAGAATCTATTTGTTTGTAAGCAAGGGATTCAAGGTCTAACGGTATAAAAAATATTATTATCCAGTTTACATAGTTTGTGCTATAATGCTCTTTGTGAGAAGAAGTTATGTATTCTTCTTCCTATATATGAAATTAGTATTTTATTAACACCTAAAATTCAGGAGGGTTCTATGATATATATTACATTAATACTTTGTTTTATTGCCTCCATATTGATTACACCGCTTGTTAAAAAGCTTGCATTCAAAATTGGAGCAACAGACAAACCGAATAACCGAAAAGTTCACCAAAAAATTATGCCACGACTTGGTGGTTTAGCCATATATATAAGCTTTGTAATTGGTGTTGTTATTTTAAAACCAGGTGATGAGTTCTTCATCCCAATATTAATAGGAAGTACAATTATAATCATTACGGGGATACTAGATGATATCTTTGAACTTTCAGCTAAGATTAAATTATTGGGTCAAATTGCCGCTGCATTAGTAGTTGTGTTAAATGGAATGCAAGTTGATTTTATTAACTTACCATTTGGTTTGCAACTAGAATTTGGGTTCTTAAGCATCCCAATTACGATCCTGTGGATTGTTGGGATTACAAATGCTATTAACCTAATTGATGGCCTAGATGGACTTGCAGCTGGTGTATCAACGATTGCCTTAATCGTTATTTCTTTCATGGCGATTCTGAAAGGCGATGTGTTTGTAACTAGCATGGGCTTTATCCTTTTAGGGAGTACACTTGGATTTTTATTGTATAATTTTTATCCGGCGAAAATATTCATGGGTGATACAGGAGCATTATTTCTAGGATATATGATAGCGGTACTTTCATTATTAGGATTTAAAAGTGTAACGGCTCTTTCTTTCATTGTGCCAATCATTGTGTTAGGTGTTCCTATTTCAGATACGTTTTTTGCTATTATTCGTCGAATCGTAAACAAAAAACCACTATCTGCACCAGATAAATCACATTTACATCATTGTTTGCTACAGTTTGGTTACAGTCATCGACAGACCGTTCTGATCATTTACGGAATGAGTGCTATTCTTGGATTAGCAGCTGTAATTTTCTCAAATTCAGCGATGTGGGTTTCTCTCTTAGTAATTACGGTATTATTAATATCAGTGGAATTAATAGTTGAGAAGTTTGGGCTTGTAGGTAAACAATATCGTCCACTAATCAGAATGTATCAAGAATTGCGATTCTTGAAAGACAACAAATAATAAAATTGGAGTGCCCTTAGTGTAAATAGCTAGGGGCATTTTATTGTTCAAAAGGCTACCCTGAAAATAAGGGGATCTTCGTTCCAGAACACTCGCTTTCCGTGGGGCGGGCGGTGAGCCCCTCGGCGATAGCGCCTTCAGGTCTCACCTGTCCCGCTAGTCCCACAGGACTTTGAATAGGCTTCCATGAAT
>JBFILZ010000270.1:0-2750 GCA_041611945.1 Bacillus sp. (in: firmicutes) | reverse complement strand
GGAAAGCGCCTTTTGGGATTGTCATAGTAGCTGATGAATTAGCTATACTATTAGTCGTGACAACTAACATAATCTCTGTTGCAGCAACGTTTTTCTCTTTTAAAACGATTAGTGAAAAAGAGCAAAAACTTTATTTTTATACTTTTTTCCACTTTTTAATTGCAGGTGTTTCAGGTGCCTTTTTAACAGGTGATTTATTTAATTTATTTGTATTTTTTGAAGTTTTATTGATTGCTTCCTATGCGTTAATTATACTTGGCGGAACAAAAGAACAATTTAGAGAATCTATCAAATACGTTCTAATCAATGTGTTCTCGTCTATTTTATTTGTAACAACTATTGCATTTTTATACTCAGTTACAGGAACTGTAAATATGGCTCAACTTGCACTAAGAGTCGGGGAAAGTGGTCAAACAGGTATTTTAACAACTATTTCAATTATGCTCTTTATCGTATTTGCAACAAAAGGAGCCCTATTTCCTCTTTATTTTTGGTTGCCTAAATCATATGCAGTACCTCATCCAGTGGTCTCTGCTTTATTTGGTTCATTGTTAACAAAAGTTGGAATTTATGCAATTTTAAGAACCTTCACTTTGATTTTTGGCTATCAAGCAGAATACACTCACCAGATGTTTATTATTATAGGTGTAATTACGATTTTTTTTGGTGTAATTGGGGCATTGTCTACACATAATATTAAACTAATAATTGCTTACAACATTATACCTGCAGTCGGTTTCATACTCCTGGGTATTGGAATTTTTAGTGTAACTTCTCTTGCAGGAGCCGTTTATTATTTAATTCATGACATGATTATTAAAGCAGCCTTGTTCTTAATAGTTAGTACGATTGTAATGATAACAGGTACATCAGATCTTAGGAAAATGGGAGGGTTGATTCATCAATATCCTGTTTTAGGTTGGCAATTATTTCTCGCTACACTTGTGTTAGCAGGAATACCTCCATTTAGCGGATTTATCGGAAAATTCCTCCTTGTTAGAGGTGGATTAGAAGCAGGACATGCATTCGCAACGATAACAGCATTGCTACTAAGTTTATTAATCCTATTGTCTACTATAAGGATATTTATTGGAGCTTTTTGGGGTGAGCAAGTGAATGATAAAGAAACTGTATCAACAAAGGGTCTCCTTGCACCAATTACCTTTTTATTAGTCTTCTCAATCGTACTTGGGGTTGGCGCTGAATATATTTATCCATATATTCAATATATCGGTGATACATTAGCGAGTCCATCCTATTATATTCAGAATGTTTTAAAGGAGTAGGTGCTCATGGCTTTTCAGATTCTATTAAATATATTAATCGCGATCATTTGGATGTTTCTATCAGAGACCTTTACTTTTAGTTATTTTTTCATAGGTTTCTTAATAGGTATGTTGCTGTTATTTCTATTACGAAGATACATCCCTGGAACCTTTTATGCTAGAAAGTTAAACGCCATCTTGAAACTCATTTTTATTTTTTCAAGAGAACTTTTATTGTCTAACTTAGAAGTTATTAAAGTAGTTTATCGACCTAATATAGATATCCAACCAGGTATCATTGCTTTACCAACAGAATTAAGAACAAATTGGGAAATCACCTTATTAGCTAATTTAATTACTTTAACTCCAGGTACATTATCCATTTCAGTTTCAAATGACCATCAACTCATCTATATACATGCAATGGACATTAGGGATAAGGATGAAATTATCTATTCGATTAAGAATACATTTGAAGATGCGATTATGGAGGTGACAAGATAATGAACGAACTTATGTCATTAATTTTAAATTGGTCCATCTACATTTCTTTATTTACCATTTCAATATCCATTATCATGTTGCTGTATCGGACGATAAAAGGTCCTACGAATCCTGATCGGGCAATTGCATTAGATAGTATAGGCATTAATTTAATTGCTATGGCAGCACTGATCGCTATTCAACTTAAAACTACATTTTTTAACGAAGTCATACTTTTAATGGGGATTTTAGCTTTTATTGGAACTATAGCGATTGCAAAATTTATTGAGAAGGGTGTGATTATTGAATATGATCGGGATTAGTCTCAGCCCTCTTTTTACCATACTTATTAGTTTTTTATTATTATTTGGATCCTTTTTTATTTTTTCCAGCTCTTTAGGTCTAATTCGTTTGCCTGATGTATATACAAGATCTCACGCAGCTTCCAAAGGTGCTACACTAGGTATAGCAAGTGTATTACTAGGAACATTTATTTATTTTCTCTATTTCGAGAGTAAATTAAGTAGTTCATTAATATTGGGTATTATTTTCATATTATTAACTCTTCCTGTATCCGGACATATGATTGCAAGAGCAGCTTACAATAGTGGTATCCCTCTTTGGGATAAAAGTGTAAAGAATGATTTAGATCAAGAACAGCTACAGAAAAAAGAGACAACATAAAAATGTAAATTGTTCCGATTACGTGGTGAAAACTAAATATGACGAACTTAATAGAAGTATACTTCACATGTTGTTAAGCCCAGTCGATAACTCACAAAAAAACTCAGTCCTTTATGGCTCTGAGTTTTTTTATTATTTGGCTCTGTTAAAGCTCAATGTTGATTTTCAAACGGAGTTGATTGAAGTGGAAGGTGAGAGACTCCTCGAATCCTTCGGCAGAGCTATAGAGGAATAACCAATTCTTGTATGACGAAATTGTGATATTTAGTAACAAACGTTCCGATTTCACCGAAGCATACTCTAGAAGCAGTTCAATCG
>JBFILZ010000269.1:0-2751 GCA_041611945.1 Bacillus sp. (in: firmicutes) | reverse complement strand
TGAAGTTGTTGGTTGGACTTTAGGCGATGAAAGCTTGCTAAGTCAGTCCATTGACAGAATGAAGGATGTGCAAGGAAACTTTTATTCACTTGTTGTTGGTTTATCCAGTCATCATCCATTTACGATCATTAGTAAATATAAAACTTTAGACTTAGGATCACATGAAGGCACTGACTTTGGTAATTATATTCATTCCTTACACTATGTTGATTATGCCATTGGGCAAACAATTGAAAGATTGAAACAAGAGAAATTATGGGATGAATCAATCTTTGTTATTTATGGTGATCACGATAGTGGAACTATTAAGAATGAAGGTGGCATGACCGAATTACTTGGAATAGAGGAGTCTGAGCTTACTTTTGCTCAAATGGTTCGAGAAGTGCCTTTATTTATCCGTTTGCCAGAAGGAAAAGGTGCTGGAGTTTATTCACAAGTTGGTGGACAAATAGATTTAACACCAACCATTTTACATCTATTAGGAATACCGATAGAAGATGACGAGTATTTCATGGGTGATAATTTATTAACAGCGGGAGAAAAGATTACCGTTTTCCGAGATTTATCATTTACAGATGGAGCATTTTTCTATGATTCGTCACTTGATGGGATTTTTGAAAACGGAATATGCTATGAAGTTGCTACAGGACAAACCTTGGATGTACAAGCCTGTAAACCTGGTTATGAAACGGCTAGAAACCACTTAAGAGTATCAGACGATTTAATATTTGGTAATTTGTTAAAAGAATTTAAAAAAGATTAGGTAATCAATCTAATTGGTTAAATATAAAAAACTTGCTCAGTTGAGCAAGTTTTTATTGGTATTATTTAACAAAAATTATAGACTGTCTTCATTTTTGTTTTCAGTTGTAAACGAATTATCCTTTTTTGCCTGAACTTCTAAATGCATTTTTAATGTGTTGGATATTTCTTTTACGGAATCTTCATTTAATCTATAATAGTAGATTCGGCGAATATAATCGTCGTGTCCTTCTAAATTCAAGGAATTAATGGTGATATTCCCACCGATTGCATAATCGTGGAATGAAAGCATTTCTCCAAATTTCATATCTGTCTTCATGTTCGCACCGACTGCATCAATGATATCTCCATACTTTGTTATAGATGCTATAGAAATGGCTTTTTTAATAATGGCACCCATTACAAGTTGTTGTCGTTTGCCTCGCTCAATGTCACTATCAATTTTTCGAGTTCTAGCAAGTGCTAAAGCTTGTTCACCATTTAAAGTTTGTAGCCCTTTTGTTAAACGAATTGCACCTTGTCTATCTTTACTATCCTGTTCAGAAAAAGTAACAGGGACATCCACTTCAATTCCATTTAATGCTTCTACAATATCTATAAACGCGTTAAAGTTTAACTTCACATAATAATCAACTGGAATATCAAATAGCTCTTCCACTGTTTCAATTGTTCCTTTAACCCCACCAAATACATGTGCATGGTTAATTTTATCCATGTTATTATTAAAAGGAAAATGAACATAGGAATCGCGAGGAATACTTACTAAGTTGACTGATTTATTCTTTTTGTTTAATGTTGCTAACATTAGTGCATCAGTTCGAACAGCAGAACCAAAGTTACGCACTTCACTTTCATCCAACCCCATGAATAAAATTGAAATGTTATCCTCAACTGGATCTACAGTATCTACTCGCAGGTCGGATGATTTCCTTCCCTCAACCGCTTCAAACGACTCATCTGCTGTTGTTTTTGCTTTATAAAATAAGTAGCCTGCATATACGGCAATCATTAATATTAGTATCAATAACGGTAGTAATATATATTGTTTCATTCGAGTATTCCTCGAACGTTTTTCTTTCATTTTAGAAACTCTATTTTCCTTAGCCATCATAAAACTCCTTCTAAACCCAAAAGTACTTTATCTCTATTTATTTTATCCAATTAAAAGACTAAACATCATTTTACAAGGTATTATTGATTTAGTAAATATAAATGATCGATTCATTCGCTTAAATAATTTCCAGTCAATTATTCCAAATATTCAGCGTTTCCCCTTGTAATTTCACTTTGTCCATTCGTCAACTCAGTCATCCATGTTTCAAACAATTCAGTCTGACTTTCGGCAACATATATTTCAAATTCGACTTGGTCTGTATAATGAATGACTTTTACCTGATATTGAGCAGCTCTAAGTTCATTCTCAAGCTTTCCAACCCATGTATAATCAACTGTCACACTCATAATACGCATCAATATACGTTCGACCACTCCTACATAATTAATTCCTTCTGATGTCGCTCCGCCGTAAGCACGAATTAGTCCACCTGCGCCAAGTTTAATTCCGCCGAAGTACCTTGTTATGACAACAACTGTATCTCTCAACTCTCTTTTTTTAAGAACTTCGAGTATAGGAACACCTGCTGTTCCACTAGGTTCACCATCATCGTTTGCTTTTTGAATTTGATTATTTTCACCAATGACATAAGCCGAGCAATTGTGATTTGCATCTCTGTGCTGTTTCTTGATTTTCATAATGAATTGTTGAGCTTCATCTTCAGTGGTTACTCGATTTACATAACAGATGAACCTGGATTTTTGTATGACTAATTCGTATTCTCCGTATCCTTTTATGGTCTTGTAGTTTAAAAGCATGTGACGAGCCCCTATCTGCATTTGGTAATACGGTAACATAGTATTACTTTACCCGATTCAAAAAACTTACTAATACTATTATAAATCGACATCATTCGGCATACAAATAATTAATTT
>JBFILZ010000268.1:0-2785 GCA_041611945.1 Bacillus sp. (in: firmicutes) | reverse complement strand
CTTCAATATAGAAAGAGCCATTTTGAGTTTGAAGAGAATATTCCCTGAACAACGGAAGAAACTGTTTGACTGTCGCTCGCTTCGAATAGTAATCGGTATAGCTTAAACTGTAGTCCTTTAAAAGGACCAAGGACGTATCCAGCCATTGACGTTGACGCACCATGTTCAGTGTTTCAGGTAATTCGCCCATCCAGTAAAGACAATAGTCGAGTACATTTCCCTGAACCAATTTAATCAGCCTTATGGCTTCTTCATCATCCTTTTGGAGGTATGAAAAATGAGCTAAGGCAAATTGACAATCAACTGCAAAAGCATCTTTCGTTTTAATGAAAGACGATTGTTTCTTTTGGAGATGCAGCCTAGCCTCTTCAATCCACTCATCACGATCTAGAAAAGCACTCCATACTAAGATATATGAAAGTACGCGATCATATTGAAATTCATGTCCGCAAAACAGGAGATTATTTAGTTCTTCCTTCGTCTCAACTAACAACGATTCGGCTGATAATGGTTTGGCTATACTCTTTGCCTCTTTTGATTTACTAGTAATTACATCAAGAATCTGACTTATGTAAGGATACACATATGTTTTCTTACTGCTGAGAGAAAGTCGGGATAACTCAGATTCTTCCACAATTTTCTCCATCGTAAATATCGCTGCATGTACCATATATAAATCTTTTATAAATGGCAGATCAGGTGCATCTAGTTTTAGTGTTTGCTTGAAGAAGGTTCGATATATGCCCTGAAAAAGAAACATCTGGTTATAGGAATACTGGTCATTTTTTTGTTTCATCTTAAAAAGCTGGTATTGCTTCCTGAAATAAGAATACCAGGCACGAACAGTTTCTCCGGATCGTGCTGCTTTTCTTACCTCTTTCGGTAGGTCTTTGTTCCTATTTAAGATAGGTAGAACTTTACGTTCACTCTTCCATTCCTGAAAAAAGTCACCAACGCGTCCTACCATGGCGTATGAATAAAAAAACACAGCAAGCTTATGACGACAAATCCCCTCCGCAGGACACGTGCAAGTACTTAAAGCAAAGACATCCATATCTATTGTCACATTAAATGGTGTTACGTCCTGTACTCGAGCCTCAATATACCGGTCAGCCAAAACAGTATTGTACACATTCCCTTGACGATAAAGATTTAGTCCTTTTTGCATTTTCACCCGGTCATAATCAATATCGGGACTCAACTCATTCATAATCTCTTCAGCACAATATTGAAGGTGTTCCTTCGAAAGCTCACTATGTAACATAATTCTCACCACTCTTATCTAAAAATGTTCATTATTATATTATACCGTAAATACAATGGAAGAGGTACCCAAGACAATTGTTCGACTGATTTCCCTACTCACTGATATTAATCTTTCCTCAAATCGTAAATAAAATCACAATAGGGGGTCTGTCCCCCACTCCTTTAAAGGAGTGGGGGACAGACCCCCAGCTGAAGTTTCAGCTATAATCTATACAGGGTCCTAAATTCTACTGTATAATAGTAAATATTAGGAAGAAGCAGACGAAGAAAACGGGGGGACAAAATGGCTATTTTAGTAACAGGTGGAGCAGGTTATATTGGGACACATACTTGTATTGAGTTGTTAGAGGCTGGTAACGAGATTATTGTAGTGGATAGCTTTGCGAACAGTAAACGAGAAGCCATTACTCGTGTTGAAGAAATAACGGGGAAAAAGGTTAAATTCCATCAGGTTGACTTACTAGATCGAGAAGCATTGGAGAATGTGTTTTCGGAGAATAGTATAGAAGCAGTTATCCATTTTGCGGGATTAAAAGCTGTCGGAGAATCTGTTTCAATCCCTTTGCACTATTATCATAATAATATTACAGGAACATTGATTTTGGCAGAAGTGATGGAGAAGTTTGGCGTATACAAAATGGTATTTAGTTCATCGGCTACCGTGTACGGTATGCCAAAGCAAGTACCAATTTCAGAAGATTTCTCATTACATGCAACGAACCCATATGGTCGAACGAAATTAATGATTGAGGATATAATGCGAGATGTGTATGTCTCAAATAACAAATGGAGTATTGCTCTATTACGCTATTTTAACCCAATAGGTGCTCATGAAAGTGGTAGAATTGGAGAGGATCCAAACGGAATTCCCAATAACCTCATGCCGTTCATTACTCAGGTGGCAGTAGGGAAATTAGACGAATTAAAGGTCTTTGGAAATGACTACTCAACAGTGGATGGAACCGGTGTGAGAGACTACATCCATGTCGTCGACCTAGCTAAAGGCCATTTAAAAGCGTTGGAAAAGGTTCAATCAACCCAAGGGGTAGAAGCCTATAACCTAGGAACAGGAATAGGATACAGTGTCCTTGAAATGGTCCATGCTTTCGAGGAGGCATCTGGGAAGAGTGTCCCTTACAGTATCGTTGATCGCAGACCAGGAGATATCGCTGAATGCTATGCGGATCCAAACAAAGCCAAGACTGAATTAGGCTGGAAAGCGGAAAAAGGACTCGTTGAGATGTGTAAGGATTCTTGGAAATGGCAGTCAAATAACCCTGAAGGATACGGGGAGTAAATCCAACTAAAATAAATACATACTTGTTTGAGCAAAACTCGAATAGGGGTCACTAGTTAAAAAGTGACCATATTCGAGTTTTTTGTGTGGATTTTTTTGAATATATACAATATCTGAATCTTTCCCTCGAATTTAAGCATAAATTGTAAGACGAAAACCTTGATTCGACAACACTTTTCTCCATAAAAAATCAACAATTCTTGATACTATTAAAAAAAATAG
>JBFILZ010000267.1:0-2820 GCA_041611945.1 Bacillus sp. (in: firmicutes) | reverse complement strand
TGGCGGCTGAATTTTATTCTTAATTCCATCAAGTCCAGAAGCAAGTAATACAGCCATAGCTAAATATGGATTTGCAGCAGGATCTACACTACGAACCTCTACACGTGTACTTACTCCACGAGATGAAGGGATACGAATAAGCGGGCTTCTATTACGTGCCGACCAAGCCACATAACAAGGTGCCTCATAACCAGGAACTAAGCGCTTATAAGAGTTTACTGTTGGATTTGTTACAGCTGTAAAGTTGGGTGCATGCTTTAGAATACCAGCAATGAAGAAACGAGCGTCATCACTTAATTCTAATTCACCGTTAGGATCAAAGAAAGCATTCTCGCCGTCTTTAAATAAGGATACGTTCGCATGCATACCTGATCCATTCACACCAAATAATGGCTTCGGCATAAATGTAGCATGTAAACCATGCTTACGAGCAATTGTTTTAACTACTAGCTTAAAAGTTTGAATATCATCACATGCTCTTAGAGCATTAGCGTACTTAAAGTCAATTTCATGTTGCCCTGGAGCCACTTCATGATGAGAAGCTTCTATTTCAAAACCCATCTCCTCAAGCTCTAACACGATATCACGACGGCAATTCTCCCCTAGATCTGTAGGAGCTAAATCAAAATAGCCACCTGAGTCATTAAGTTCTAAAGTTGGTTCACCCTTCTCATCTAATTTAAATAAGAAGAATTCAGGTTCTGGCCCTAAGTTAAACTCAGTATAACCAAGTTCTATCATTTCTTTCAAGACTCGCTTCAAGTTATTACGGGGATCTCCGTCAAATGGCGTTCCATCTGGATTATAAATGTCACAAATTAATCTAGCCACTTTGCCTTTTTCAGCTGTCCACGGAAAAACAACCCATGTATCTAAATCAGGAAATAGATACATATCTGATTCTTCAATTCGAACAAATCCTTCAATGGAAGAACCATCAAACATCATTTTATTATCTAGTGCTTTTTCTAATTGACTGACTGGAATTTCAACATTTTTAATGATTCCAAGTAAATCCGTGAATTGTAAACGAATATACTTAACATTTTCTTCTTTTGTAATACGAAAAATATCTTCCTTTGTAAATCTAGACATTTAAATTCCTCCTCATATTGAATCACTTTTTTTAGTGAAAAAACCTAGACATATCACCTTGTCTCAAAGATGTCCTATTAAAGCGACCTACTTGAATGAGTTCAGCCTTCAATAGCTTCCTTAGTTCTACGTCACTCAAATCCTTTTGAATAATTTCAACTTTCTCTTCTTCATGCTTTTCTTGGTGTATATCTACTCGAAGTACTTTTTTTATTCCCGCCATGTTGACACCTTGATCAATTAAATCCTTGACTTCCAGTAGTTTATCAACATCATTGAAAGAATATAACCTTCTATTCCCTTCAGTTCTGGCGGGATATACTAGACCATGTTCTTCGTAGTAGCGGATCTGACGAGCAGATAATCCCGTCAAATTAATAATAGTTCCCATTGGAAACAACGGCATATTTCGACGAACATTATCACTCACTTTAGACCCTCCTTCTCTGTTAACATATTCTTATTATATTCAATGTTAGGTAATGTGTCAATACCATGTTAGTTTTTCTAACATGAAATTTATATTAATTCTGTTTCGGATACTTTGTTGCTTTTTAACTGTTCAAGTTTAATTGAAGCGGAAGATGCGAGACTCTACGAAAATGAGAAATCATAGGTACAAATACAATGTCCAACACGAGCGGTGGGCCAACGGAGACATAGAAGGCGTGCTGCCGGGTTAGCTCATCGGCCGTCCAGCATACTGTAGTTGAAATCAAACCCACATTTAACAGGGCTGAACTTACTAAACACTAATAAGTGATTATGTGGATTCTTGTTGAAACAAGATTGTTTAAGAAAATAATCTATATTAAAGAAGAAATGCAAATTTAATTTGCATTTCCCTCTCCCTTATATCCTAAACATTCTTTTTTCTAATAATGAATCAACCGCAAAACAGATAGCCATTTTCACATGACCATACGTAAGTCCACCTTGCACATAAGCTACATACGGAGGACGAAGCGGACCATCTGCTGAAAGTTCAATACTTGCACCTTGAATAAAAGTACCAGCCGCCATTATTACATCATCTTCATAACCCGGCATATAACTCGGATATGGCGTAACGTGACTATTAATTGGCGAAGAAAATTGAATTGCTTGACAGAAGGCAATCATTTTCTCCCGATCATCAAATTGGACAGATTGAATCAAGTCTGTGCGCTTACTATCCCACTTTGGGCTTGTATTAAACCCAAGTCTCTCTAAAAATGCAGAGGTAAACACAGCCCCCTTTAAGGCTTGACTTACTGTGTGTGGAGCCATAAAAAAACCTTGGTACATTTCCTGAAGACTATATAGAGAAGCACCAGCTTCTGCACCAATGCCAGGCGACGTCATCCTATAGCTACATGCTTCAACTAAATCTTTTTTACCAACAATGTAACCTCCTGTTTTAGCAAGGCCTCCACCTGGATTTTTTATCAAAGATCCTGCCATTAAATCAACGCCAATATGACACGGCTCTTGTTCCTCTACAAATTCACCATAGCAATTATCTACAAATACGACTACATCAGACTTTATATCCTTTACAAATTTAACCATATTCTCAATTTCCGTTATTGTAAATGAAGGCCTGGTTGCATATCCTTTAGATCGTTGAATTCCAATCATCTTTGTGTTTGATTTTATTGATTTTCTAACTAAATCAAAATCAATTTGGCCAGTATTTGTCAGATTCACAGACTGATAATCAATATGAAAATCTTTCAACGACCC
>JBFILZ010000266.1:0-2839 GCA_041611945.1 Bacillus sp. (in: firmicutes) | reverse complement strand
TAAAGCATCCATGTTATGCATTTCATTTTCATAAAGCTTGCTACCACTTATCTAAGCTGAAGACAGCTGTCAATAAATCATTATTTTACGGTATTTGCACCCATTTTTACTAGATTAACGCTCAAATTTACGGGATTAACACTTATAATTACGGGATTTGATGCATAATTTACGGGATTATCTTTAAATCAACTACATATAAAAGCGTGCAGAAGGATACTTTCTACCCTCTACACGCTTTGATTTCACTCTATATCTTCACCGAGAATTCAGGTAATAAAAGGAATGATCGCAAATTTAAAAAACCATTATCGAACTATCTCGACACTTACAAATAGGCAATGAAAAGGGACTGCCTCAAAAGTCATTTAATGACTGAGAGATAGTCCCTTTCTCGTATAGTGATTTCGTTTAAGACGGACGCGTTCCGCCGGCATGATTTCAGTCTCCTCGTCACTTCAAAACACCTGCTCCTGCGGTTACTCGTCGCAAAGACACTGGCTTTTAGACAGCATCTTTTATAGGGGCCTTCAGCTCATGTTATTCCCACTTGAGTCGCCGTCTTCCACTCCAATCAATCACCCACTTACTCCGTAATGCGATTTGAAAATTATTGGACAACCCCGATTCAAATTACATTAAACCATGAAGTGCTCCTAAAAGTGTGAAAATGACCAAATGATCAAAGATTGCGATTAGGAAAGATCGATGAGTCATTAATCCAAACAAACGATTTTTTAAATAAACAAGAGTGATAATAACACCAATTATCAACCCGACAAGTAATCCCTCAGTGATACTCTCTGCACCAGTCGCTTGAATCAAAACAGCCACTAGGAACGAACTAATTAGCGCCACAATAACTGATACGATATATTTCATTGTCCCTGCCATTTCCAACTGTTTCTTTTCAGGGTATTTATCTCCGCCAAGTCTTATTGAATAATAAATCCCACCATACACCATGTACAACAACGCCCCAAGAATAATTGCTAGTATATTTAACTCGTCCCATTCTACGAACATACGAACACCCCATTGCTATTCAGTACCTATTGTTGCCTAGTAAAACCTAACTCCTCATAGTTTTTAAAATGCTAATGTTGGATTTGGTTACATATAGGTCCATTTCATCATAGCCCATACGATACAAGCAATCCATAGTTGCTGTTAAATATGAAGAAGAACAAATGGATATTAATCAGTTTATTTCTTATAGCACTGCTTATGTGGTGGATAAGTAAACCAAGCAATGACACAACCGTTGTTTATCATTTAGAAGTGGGATATAAAGGTTGTTTCACCGTATATTTAATGAACCTATTGAAAAGAACTTGGAGACAGAGATGATACCTTGCTAATTTCAGTACATAAAGATGGGAAGGTTCAAACATGTTGTGAAATGTAAATAACTTGAAACTTCTTTTCCTTTTAGACGTAGAACTTAATTAATAATAATTGCAAATTTATTAAAGGCTTCCGAGTTACCTAAAATAAGAGAGGGCTGAATATCATTCAAAAAGCAAAAAAATTTTCTACTATATTACATATTTCTTTAACACTACTTTTTTATCTTCTATTTCTTTTATTATATCTCCAAGATGTTATTGATGAAATTTCATATTTAGCTGTTTTGCTGATTAGCTTTCTGATCTTGTCAATTTCTATCGTTGTATTCCGAAAGAAACGTAAAATAAGACGTAAAATGACTATCCCGCTATCCATCCTCTTGCTAATATTTTGCTATGAGCTGCCACTTATAGGATTCGCAGCACAATCACATATAGCAGACATATACTTTGAGCCAAGTGAGACAGTAGAACGCTCAGGAATTTTTATCATCGGTATTGAAATTGAAATATTAAACAATATGGAAAGTAAACAGGCGGTTCAGGAACAATTAACCAAAGAGCATAAAGATGTCTTAACCATTATCGAATTAACCAATCCAATGAGTTATAAAAACAAAAATAGGACTCTGCTAAGTTGGTTGGGGCTAAATGAAAAATCGCCAAAAGAAGAGATGAGAGAGTATTTAAGAGAATATTTCGGAGAGGAAGATCAAAGACTTACCGACTACTTTAATTACGATCAAGCGACAGGAGATAGTGCAGGGCTTGCCATATTACTAACTGAATTGATGATAAATGGAACCTTTCAAAATTACTTACCAATAGCTGTTACTGGAGCCATAAATGGAAAAGGAGAAGTAACAGCTGTGGGAGGCATCAAAGAAAAAATACAAATCGCAGAAAAATCCGGTTTTAAATTTATGATCATCCCAAGTGAAAATAGCAAAGAAGCAGAGACTTTTCAAAAAGAAATTAATACTAATATCCGAATTCTTGATGTAAGCCATGTAGATGAAGCAGTTGAACAAATTAATTACCTGAACGAAAAATATAAATAATATACTTTTTGTTTGTATTTAACTTAAAAAATGTAAGACCTTTAAAGGTAATTCAAGCTATTTTTTACTAACAGGTGCTTTCCTTGAAAATCAGTGAGCTGCCAAGTCAGCTCTTTTTTCTTATTATACTAACTTGCTGATTATATACAGTTTAGTTCAATAAGCAAATTCAAAGTTACATAAGTATGAATTCCTAGGAACTTATAATAATTGATAATCGTATTTATTAGTAAGGAGAGATTTAATTGAAAAAATTTAGAATGGTTTTAGGTTTATTTATAGCCGTTATTGTATTGTTCGTATTTATAAATAAATTGTATTATCCTTCTCTTCCGATAGATGCTATATCTGCAAAAGAAGCGATTGATATACTAAAAGAATCGAATAGTAGAATAGAATAACTGAAATTGCAGTAGAAGGCGATTCTAT
>JBFILZ010000265.1:0-2859 GCA_041611945.1 Bacillus sp. (in: firmicutes) | reverse complement strand
TTATTGAGGTTTCGAAATTTAATGCTTATGTTGAACGAACCTTCGCTATTCCTGATGGAGTAGACCCTAACCAAGTTGCTACAGGTCTTGTCATAGAAAAAGACGGAACTGTTCGCCATGTGCCGACGAAAATCGTTCTTATTGACGGTAAGTATTTTGCCAAAGTAAACAGTTTAACCAACAGTACTTACTCAATCGTATCGCATCCAATAACGTTCAAGGATACCACTGGGCATTGGGCGAAGGATGCTGTCAATGACATGGGTTCAAGAATGGTCATCAACGGAATTGGGCAAGATTTATTCAATCCAGATCAAGATATAACCCGCGCAGAATTTGCCGCGATCATAGTTCGCGGACTAGGTTTAAAGTTGGAAAGCGGAACGACACCCTTCTCAGATATTCAATCAACGGATTGGTATAGCAATGCTGTTCTAACCGCTTCTACGTATAACTTGATCGATGGCTTTGAAGATGGCACCTTCCGTCCTAAAGATAAGATCACACGTGAACAAGCGATGGTCATGACTTCCAAAGCTATGATTATCTCTCAATTAAAAGAATCAATGCCATCTATTAAGGCAGATCAGTCACTAGCCATTTTTAGCGATGCAGGAAATGTTTCTAGTTGGGCTGTAAACGGCATTAAAGACAGCATTCAATCAGGTATTATTTTTGGAAGAAGCAGCACAACACTTGCTCCGAAAGCGAACATAACTAGAGCAGAGGCAGCCATAATGATACAGAGACTCCTTAAGAGGTCGGGGTTAATTTAATCGAAAGTGCCTCTAGCATCTTTTATGAATACTGTAAAAAACTTCAATAATTGGTTTTTTTATTACCCTTGAAAGGGAAGCATGTGTAACAAGGGGACGGTCCTCATGTTTCTTTCGTTTAGCTAAACGAAGCAAACACTAGGACCGTCCCTGTGTTTTTACATACAGATCTTTATACGGACATAAGGGAGTGAGTGTTTTGTGGTCAATTGTACTTTCATCAAATACCAGTGCGTGATTTTTCCAAAAAAGCAAAGACTCGGTTAGTTCTTTTTTAGTTGTGATGTTAGGATCTTCAGGTTCTTTATATGCTCCATTTCCGGGAAACATCGTGACTAAAAAGTATTTATTGTTGTTATCTCTGGTCCTATTTAGAATCACAACAAAGGAACTGGTTATGTTACCCTTTCTATTTTTAACAAACCTAGTATGTATATTTCTCTCTCTCCGCTTAGCGTAGACGATATCTGAATTCTCATCCGTGATTACCAAGGATGTAGTTCCAATTGGCTCGGTTGAATTAACAATTATTTTTTCAGTTTGATTTGAAAGGTGATCGAAATGTCCTTCTTGCTCATATCTCCTTAGCAGTTCTTTCCATTCGAAAAAGAAATCATTTTGATGTACTTTCATATGAATTTTACATTTATCGGAAATAATTATTTTCTTTTTCATGTCCATTGAACTCCTCTTAAATACGAAACAATTATATGCTTTGGTTTAGTTTGATACTTTTATAAAAATTTATACAAATTCAATGTTTGAGTTATTTACTTAAATGCTCATTACAAGAATGATAATCTATTAGATGGAAACCTATATGGTATTGACCAAAGGTTGCTGCAATTTGCAGAAGCTCAGTCTGAAGAGGTTGAGGATAAAGTGATGGTTTTTTGATCAGCTCTAGTGAAATTTCAGAGATTAGAAATGAATCTGTAGCAATCCAAATAAGGGGTAATAATTTTTTAAGTGATAAAAACTGTAAGAGTTTCCTTAATACTTTACAGTTTTTCTTATTTATAGTAGTAAGGTGCGGATGATGAAATTGTAGTTTTATTTAGATTATATTTTTCACATAAGGAGTTCTATTCATGGAAGAAATACCAATAACATATAACTATCCAATTATTCTAATCTCATTGTTTATCGTAATTATTGCGTGTTTCAATTCACTCGAAATAATTGGAAGAGTACTATCCAATGAGAAAAACAAAAGGCTATGGATTTTTGCTAGTTCTATTACGATGGGACTGGGCATTTGGACGATGCATTTAACTGGAATGTTTGCTTTTGAGGTAAGCGTTCCTTTTGTTTATGATGGAATCATCACCCTTTTTTCAATGGTAATTGCCATTTCAGCATCATTTTTTGCATTTTATATAATTACAATTACATTCAAACGGCAAAAATATAAAAATCTAGTTTTCTCAGCCACTGTAATGGGTCTTGGGATTTCATCTATGCACTATATTGGAATGCATGGAATTCATATAGATGCATATATTGAACATAACTATTTCATTGTCTTCCTTTCGGTTCTTATAGCAATCATCGTTTCATACGTATCACTTTTTGTATTTTCCAATATACAAAGTGAGATTCTCTATATACATCAACTCCCAATTGCAATATTGATGGGGCTTGCTATTAGTGGTATGCATTATGCTGGAATGAGTTCAATGACTTTATATAAAATACAAAATGAGCATATGCATATACATTCCCCGGGTTGGGAAATTCCTGTTAAATCGGACTTCATGTTATTTAGTTTAGTTATCATAACTATTACCATGGTTGGAATATTGTGTACGATGTCATTAAGAGGTAAAAGCTCTCAATCAAAAATTAAGTACATGGCATTTCACGACCCTTTAACGGGTCTGCCTAATCGCTATATGTTAAATGAGTATTCACATAAATCCATAGCTAATTGCAGGCGTATTAATAAGATGTTTGCTATTATCTTATTAGATTTAGACCAGTTTAAATTAATAAATGATACAATGGGTCATGATGTTGGTGATAGTTTATTAAAACTAGTTGCAGAAAGATTGTTAAATAGTGTGCGTGATGGAGATGTTGT
>JBFILZ010000264.1:0-2913 GCA_041611945.1 Bacillus sp. (in: firmicutes) | reverse complement strand
GAATATTCATATTCCGAAATAACACTGTTTCAATTAGATGCGATAATTGTGTCAAAAGGTACATTTGAATATCTTAAACTCAACATAATTCTTTCCATAAAAAAAGAACTCCCGATATCTCTATCGGTCGCTCCATATTTTAATCCATCACTTCATTTTTCACCAATACAGTCAGAATCGAATATTCCATTGTTTAAGTTTTAACATTAGTAACTCGGCTCCCTTAGGACTTAAAATCAATCCTGGTGCAAACTCTGAATTTGTCTCTAATTTTTCACCCGTAATAAAACATGTTTGATGAGGAGAATATTTTTTAAGAACAAGATTTTCGCCTTCAATGAAAAACTCGATACGATCATCTTGTTTGATTTTTAATTCACTTCTAACATCTTTTGGAATCACCATTCGACCCAATTTGTCCATCGATCTCATGAATTTATTATTGCTCATGCTAATCCCTCCGTCACTGATTATGTTAAAACCTTATAATCAAATAGTAATGGATTAAGGATCTAGTAGATAGACAATTAGGTTGGGAAATCTTTTTTGAAAAACTCACATTTTTCGACATTTTTCGCCTTATGTTTCCCAATATTAATAATTAGATAGATGTAAGAACTAATTATTATAAAATATACGGGAAAAACCACCTCAAGCATTCAGAGATGGTATGTAATCTTTCATTTATTAAACTAAGTGTAGCTGTTCATCTCAAATGGCGTATATCCTCAGGTTCATCCTCTTTACAATTCGTCAAAATGCCCATTTTCGCAATATGTGCTTGTGCTGCATTATCCCCTAATTGATAGATAATAGCATACAACATTTTTGTTGAGCATCATAACGATCATTTTTGGGTCATGATGATATTCCAAAAAAGAATATGAGATCGCACATAAGTCTCCATATACGCTTCATGTTTTTTCTCTAACACCGTCTCTAACGCATGAATTTCTTATCTATTTGCTTGAACCACAAAACTCGTACTTTCAAGAGGATCAGGTAAAATACTCTCACTTATCAAATCGACATAAAACGTCTCTTTTGTTTGATCCATTATTTTCATCTCCTCCAGTCACTTGTCTTACTTGTATCCGGTGGGATTTAAATAAAACCTTTACTCGCTACTTTTTGTGCACGTTTCGACTGGTCGTATGGGTTCCCGATTTGAAATCATATTTTAATTCAAACGTATCGTACGTGTCATCCTTCAAGTCAGCCAATCGAATAGCATAATAGGTTTCTGTATCCGTATAACTCATCATAATGGCAGCTTCCTTAAATTTATTACCAGTAACTACAGACTCAATCCAACGCTGCACATCTGGATTATCCTCTTTTGTCAACAACATTAACTTCGACAAAACACCTTCACCTATCATTTTTTCATGCTTCAAAACATCATAATCCACACTAACAAAACTTCCTATCTTAAAATCATCTTTAGAGATTGTCCTTCCTGAATCATTCGTAAACTGAACATCTTTCGCAAACGTATAATCTGACATATTCACTCGAAATCCATCTGCATAAATTTTTGTAATGCGTCCAGAAGTGCTACCTTCAGGATGTGCTTCAGCCATTGCCCGGCTAATTCTTTCTTGCTCCAAAGCTTCTTCATTTGGAATTTCAGTAACAATAAATTCATTCGTCAACCGATCAATCACTGCTTCAAATTTCTTCCCATGGATTTCCCATTCATAAAAATGTAAGGTTATAGACTCAGCTGATAATTTCTCAATATTTATTGAAATAATCGAGCCTGTCTTATGGTTTTCAATGAAATGCCTTATGGACTCACTAACCTTTAAGCTTTCATCATCATTTTGTAAAATGATCGACGTTGCTGAACCCTGCCCTGGGAATGATTCAAGGACATACCCTTCATCTTTAAGTGTTATTAAATCTCCTGGTTTCAGTTCGGTAAATTGCAGTTTCTGACCATCTGCTTTTACCATCTTCGTTTGATTACTAACCTTGAAATAAATATCTCCAATTAAAATACTCTTATCATTTATAGCTTCAACAATTGAAAATTCTTTAATATCCTTTATTGGTTCTTTAGAATGACCAGAGTTTTGACTAGACATTCCACAGCCTGCTACTAAAAATGTTACTAAAAAAAGGAAGAAAATTTTATAGTTAAATGGCCACATAGATGTTCCTCCTATTATAAATTTCAAAGAAGTAGACGCTTAACCAAAACAATGGTTACATTTCCCTTTTCTTTTTGGGCAATAAAGGAGATAACTGACCATAAAAAACCGCGGACGAAGATGTAACTCCGAACGCAATTCTTTATGATTTTGCTTGAATTGTGTTTGTACCTGGCAACGTCACAGAAGCTCAGTTGTAGCTGTAACAGCAATCCCACTTAATGCTTGAGTTGCTAGTCGATCTGCTTCCGCATTGGCTTTACGTTGAACCAATTCGTATTCAGGTTGTATGCCTAAATTCTTCATTTTCCCTTCAATACGGTCAGCCCATTCTAAAAAGTTCTTTTCGAGTGTCGGCCATTCTTCGTTCATTTGATTGATTACCACTTGAGAGTCTCCAATAATCGTTACAGGTTGATGATGGACATTTAAAAGTTCAAGTTTTTGAACAGTTAAATAAAGTGCAGCGTATTCGGCTTCATTATTAGAGGTCAATTCACTTGAAGAGGCATTGCTTCTAAGTCTGTATGACTTTCCACTCTGTTCGTAATAAATCACACAACCAAGACCGGATTTATTCGTCGCATGGTCGAATCCTCCATCGAAGTAAACTTTTACATGATGTGGTTCGGTCTCAAGACCTTTTAAATAGGCTTTCATTTCTTTCACAGTCCATGTGCTATCGTATTGGTCTGTAAATGTCACATGCTTAATACGACCAGTCCGCTCCATGTCTTCTGCAATCAGGAGAGCATGT
>JBFILZ010000263.1:0-2935 GCA_041611945.1 Bacillus sp. (in: firmicutes) | reverse complement strand
TTCCGCGTAGGAAAGCGCAGGGTTTACTTCTTTTACAAGTTGCCCATGGTCTGCTAGAAACTGTGCCAACGATCGCCCATATCCACCTACATCTTCTAATCCAAATGCAAGGGTCATTCCGTCCTCTTTTTGTTTATCTACTTCTAATAAAAACTTAGAAAAGGCAGATGGTTTATTATCAAATGTTATTTCCCCTAATTTCTCTTGCCAACAATTAATGATGACCGCCACATGTTGATGCTTATGTAAGTCTACACCCACATACAAGTATTTTTGTTTATCGTGCATATACGCATCCTCCTTTTCAACAGAATGAAAATGCCGGCAACCTTAGTTCGAGCGTTCACCTGTCGGTGCGCATTGGTACGAAAGCCTATCCATTTTCATCGTTACATAACAACATATAAGACAATGAGCACCATTTTTAAGTCAAGGTTGAAATAATTGCTTGATGTTTGCCATTTGCTTGTATGTTTCCGTATGTATAAAGCCCTTCATAAAAGCTTTGTCTGTCTAAAATGCGTTTCACTTGTACTTTCGTAAATGCTTTCCCTTGCGTTGTTTGATACCCTTCTTCATTCAATGCTTCTGCCAACCTAGATAGTGACCATTTCTTATGTAGCTCTTTTAACTCAAATAACCGTTTTACTACTTCTGCATGCCCGTTATGTATCTTTAATTCCTTTTCACCCTTTAGCTAGCTTTGTATAGCCAAATGTTGCCCTTCCCTCTGCATATCCACCTTCCTTCGCCTTTTTATTTCTACCTTTCGTTAGTTTAAGCGCTATTTCAAGGCGTTGGTATTGGTCTAACAATTCCATTAAGCCATTCACCAAAAAGTCGTTAGGGTCTTTTTTGTGAATGCTGTAAAATGGCTGTTCAATGCTTTTAATATCACAGCTATATTTCTTTAGCTCTCGTTGTATCAACACCTTTACAATGTCTGACCGCCATAATCGGCTTGTGTTCAGCACAACCACAATTCAATTTGGACAGACGAAAGGTGAGCCAACATTTCCTGTAAGCCCACCCTGTCAATTTCTAATGCTTCTTCATTCAGTTTGCACCACTAATTCCTTCATCTCTAAAAATCTGTATCAAGTTAAAGCCATGTTCTTCACAATATGCTTTAATTTCATCTTCTTGATATTTCAAACTGTATCCATCTCTAGCTTGCCCTTGAGTCGAGACTCGTATATACCCCGACAACGTTCAATTTCTCATCCTCCTGTTACGAAAATTAAAATTTATGTAACGCTTTTTAGCGAATAGCGAGTATTATACGACCGTCTCTAGGAAAAATACAACTTAAAATTTATAAGCCAAAGCAATAACAGAACACCCTTTCACGTTACCCTATTGTTTATCGCCACGAGCTTTATCATTCTCGTTAGTTTATTAGCTATGCTATGTCATAGCCACCCCTGCTATGTAAAATGTCATCTCGCCTAATTCTCGTTCTTGTTATGCTCCTCCAAGTATTAAAACGATACTCCATGATGGTACAACCATCATGAGTTATGAATTCGCAAATAAATCATTTTCGTTTTGTCCCATTCTAAAATCCTTATTTACCTTCTTTTTTCACTTTCCTTGTGTCTTCTGTATTTTACACCTTTAGCATTACGAACTTTGTCATTCTCGTGTGTAAATATAAATCGGTAGTTAGCTTACGTTTGCTTAACATCATGAGTTTTTAAATAAAAATGTTTTTTAATAATAATCCGTTTTAAATCATTAAAAAACCTTGAAAGGCATATAGCCAATCAAGGTTAAATAACTACTCAACATTTACTGAAACGAATGTAGTTTCATCACTTGGAAAGTCATCAGGGAATGCATTGCATATTAATTCTTTCGTTATTATTTGATGTAAAAATTCTACCATTGTAAGTGAGTAAGTATAATTCTCTGGTGACCTCGATTCATACACTACAATTTTCCATTCATCAGGCTTTCCATCTGTTAACCAGTACAATTCGTCACCATTATCAGTGTATGCCCATGGAAGTATCCCCCCACTTGAAGGGTAAACATCATGTTTATAATATTGTGGAAAATTTTTCTTAGATTGAATATATGCATCTGTCATTTCCTTCTGCCTACCAAGATAATTTACATTTTCATCGTTTACAAAAGGAGTTAATATCCACAAGAAATTGTCAATACCACCCGTACCATAAGTTTCAATAAATTTTACATAGTCTGAAGGCAGTTCCGTACCAAGAGTGTCAAAAAATTTTCGCCATTGTTCTTTATCCCCAGTTTTTTGTGGAATTTCTGGGGGAGGGAGTATTTTAATTAATTTATCCAAATAAATCGACTCCTATTTTTTATTTATTACTGTTACATCTAAAGAAAAACTATTTGTTCCCCTTGCTTTTAACGTAACACCTTTAGGCATCAAATTATTGCCCTCATAGATCGGAATTGATTGATATCTTACAACTTCACCTTTTTCAACAGCAGCTCGTACAGAACTCTCAAAATCTCTCATAACAGGTGAGTTTACAGGTGTCTGATAAAGTGTGACTAAATTTCGTGCATCTTTTCCAGAGCCACCTAACTGGTTACCCAATAAATGTCCTCGGGCATGACCTGGACTCCCTGGTCCACCACCTAAGAAACCAGGAGGCTTAATTGATTGACTAGCTTTGCTACCAGTACCTATCATGTCCTGTGTAATTGTAGCTGTTACTCCAGTTGGTCGACCCAGGTTATCCAACTCACCAAGAATAACATTTTTAGGTGAATTTTGAGTTATTTTTGATATTCCGAGATCACCCGTACCCTTATTACCTGACCCGAATTTAATAAATCCATCTTCATTTTTTAATTTTGTGGATGCCTTCTTCCAAAAATCACTCGCAAATTTCGAGGTTCCTTTGAATGCTTTGGAAACACCAACTATTGCGAATTCAGTTCCGTACTTTCC
>JBFILZ010000262.1:0-2974 GCA_041611945.1 Bacillus sp. (in: firmicutes) | reverse complement strand
AAGTCAGTAGTCAGATCTCAACTTTCTTTTTACATCTTGTTTCACTTCGATAATGTTGCCTTCTTAAAAAGGATGGAGGCGAAGCAATGGTGGGATTTGAGGGGTGTGGATTTTCCTGTTAGCTTTAGTCAAAAGTGAAAATAGCCATTCTGCTAAAAGCAAGTCTTCCTGCTCTGAAATCAACCAAAAGTTTATTAGAGCCCATTAAGATAGAGGTATTTGCGAAGAGGTAATGCATGTTTTTTTGAATAAGACTGTGGTTTTTTTTCAATAAGGAACCCGATTCGAGTGTTTAATCTTACCGATCAAACACCCAGGTCTTTAACACTGCTGCATATTCACGGACCCAAAGTTTTGTTTCAACAACAAAGGGTGTTTTTGCTGCCAATGTGTGAATATTTTTATATCCCAATCTCTCGGCAATCAATTTTGCTCTGAATAGGTGAAAATCATTACTTACAATTAAAACTGATTTTTCATCTTCTATAAATCTCTTCGAAAAAGATAGATTCTCATTTGTTGTTGTCGATTGATCTTCCAATATAATCCGATCTTTAACGATTCCTTTTCCCAAGAAAAAACGAGCCATTGCTTCAGCTTCAGTGATATCTTCTCCATTTCCTTTACCACCTGATAGAACTAGTTTTGAATCCGGGTTATTTTCCAAGTATTTGAGAGCTGTTTCCACTCGATATCTTAAAGCAAGTGACATGCGCTCACCATGAATTCGCGCACCTAAAACAATTACGTATTCCACATTTTCTGGTGGAGATTCTATTGCAGTTTGATAGATTAAATGGTGGACTATTGCTACGTAGATTCCAATAATAATTATGATTATTGAACACATTATCAACAAGCTTCTTTTTTGATTAAAGGTTATTTTCATTGTATCTCCTTTTCCGATAATATACTCTTAGGTATAGTTCTTTTAATTTGTTAGATTCCTATTTAATCTACATTTAGATTCTATATGTAGTTAATAACGGTAGGGTTGACGCTCTCGTAAGGATAGCAGGACTTGAGTGACTCACAGAAACCATTGCGTTAAGAAGGTAGTTTCTTTCAAACTAGTGATCGTAACAATACCCTCTAACGATAAGTTTTCATCCTTCGAATAAAACGACACTTTACTATATTAATAATCTTACTATTATTATATATGTAATTAAAGGAGTACCGAACAATGTATCAAACTTTCACAACGAAGGATAAAATGAAGCAAATTTTAATCTTGCTTATTCCCATTTTGATAACCCAATTAGGCATTTTTTCTATGGTGTTTTTCAATATTATTATGTCAGGTAAATATAGCTCCATTGACTTAGCAGCAGTTGCGATTGGATCCGCAATATGGAGTCCAGTATTTATTGGTTTAAGTGGGATTCTTATGGCGGTTTCTCCTATTGTTGCCCAGCGTATTGGCGAAAAGAAGGATAGGGAAGTCTCCTCAATTGTGACACATGGGATTTATCTTGCATTTATTATCTCTTTAGCAGTTATACTTCTTGGATTCTTCTTGTTGGACTCTCTTTTAGGTGTGATGGGTGTACCGGCTGATGTACATGTTATTGCCTTTGATTATTTAACAGGTCTAAGTATTGGGATTCTTCCCTTATTTGTATTTAATGTTTTGAGATCATTCATATATGCATTAGGAAAGACCCGTATTGTCATGATTATCATGATTTCTTCTTTGCCTATAAATTTCATATTAAATTATGTTTTGATTTTCGGAAAAATAGGATTTCCCGAACTTGGGGGAGTTGGAGCAGGGTATGCTACTTCGATAACGTATTGGATTATTGCGCTTACTACTTTTTTCATTGTTAAAACGGCGGAACCTTACTCAAGTCATTTAATGCTATCTGACTTCAGGAAATTTTCACTAGGAAAGAGCTTGGAAATTTTGAAAATAGGAGTACCAATGGGACTGTCTGTCTTCTTTGAAACAAGTATGTTTGCGGTGGTAACCGTATTAATTAGTAAATTTAGCATTACAACCATTGCCGCCTACCAAACTGCATTAAATATTGTTTCCTTTCTTTATATGATTCCAATAAGTATTTCAATGGCTCTAACAGTCTTAGTTGGTTACGAGGTTGGAGCAAGGCGGTATAATGATGCCAAATCCTACAGTTGGTTAGGAATAAATTTGTCGATAATATTTGCCCTTGTATCAGGATTATTCGTTGTATTGTTCCGTTATCAGATTGCAGGATTTTATTCAAATGAAGAAGCCGTCATAACTCTAACCGCTCACTTTTTAATCTATGCTCTATTTTTCCAAATTTCAGATGCTATACAAGCAACAGCACAAGCTGCATTAAGAGGGTATAAAGATGTTAACCTTGCTTTCGTTATGACGTTAGTATCTTATTGGTTCATTTGTTTACCTGTTGGCTACTTTCTAGCTACTAATACAAAACTAGGCGCATCTGGATATTGGATTGGACTTACGGGCGGTTTGTTGGCAGCGGGAATTAGTTTAACGATGAGATTAAGATACATTCAGAAAAGAAAATTTATCAATATTGAAGCGAATTAATTGCTTCTAACAAAATAATAAATTCGAAGGGATTTGTTCCATCATGAAATTAGTATCTTGGAATGTCAATGGAATTAGAGCGTGTGTAAAAAAAGGTTTCTTGGACTATTTTGGTGAAATAGATGCTGATGTTTTTTGTCTACAAGAAACGAAGCTACAAGAAGGTCAAATTCAATTGGATTTAGAAGGATACCATCAATATTGGAACTACGCTGTAAAAAAAGGGTATTCTGGAACAGCCGTATTTTCAAAAATAAAGCCGTTGTCCGTTACATACGGAATTGGTTTTGAAGAAAATGAAGGTAGAGCTATTACATTAGAATTTGATAATTTCTTTCTTGTAAATGTATATACACCAAATTCTCAGAGAGATTTGGCACGACTGAATTATAGATTAGGGTGGGAAGAGCAAATAAGGAAGTATTT
>JBFILZ010000261.1:0-2974 GCA_041611945.1 Bacillus sp. (in: firmicutes) | reverse complement strand
GCGGTGAGAATTCATGGAAGCCTATTCAAAGTCCTGTGGGACTAGCGGGACAGGTGAGACCTGAAGGCGCTATCGCCGAGGGGCTCACCGCCCGCCCCACGGAAAGCGAGTGTTCTGGAACGAAGATCCCCTTATTTTCAAGGTAGCACTGGTTTCATCATTATTAAATACTTTATTCCCAGTTTATTTTAAATTCCGGTTTAGAGATACTGACTACTATTTCACTCAAATGAATTTAAGTTCATCTTCATTTTGGTTTCCCCTCTTTTATTTGAAACTTCATTCGACATATTTCCCAGAAAATACTTCATTTTAAACAGATTATGCAATGTTAAATTAATAAGTTTTTAAATCAATTTTTACTACAAAAAAATCATCTATGGAAATAGTTTAAAAAACATACAGGATTATTGTACTAATTAGACACTTTAAGACATAAACCCATAACAAGGACTAAAGTTTTAAGAAAAAATGTAGAAAACCCTTGTCCTAATTGACTTTTTAGCATATATCCCCAACCAAGCTAATAGACTGTTACAAACCTAACAAAGAGAGTGTTTGAGGTGAGAGGTCGCGATTGTCTTCGAAGGTTCTTAAATAACAGAATTTCTTCCCTAGATGAACGAGCATAACTTATTACTTCGTAGGTATCAAAACGAGTCTCATTTCACACTTCTCACATCCAAATCAGGGAGGCGAGTAGTGTGCACGATTACATCAGAGAGCGTACTATCAAGATTGGTAAGTATATCGTGGAGACCAAAAAGACTGTTCGTGTAATAGCGAAAGAATTTGGAGTTTCCAAAAGTACAGTTCATAAGGACTTAACAGAGAGATTGCCAGAAATAAATCCTGATCTAGCTAGTGAAGTAAAGGGAATACTTGACTACCATAAATCTATACGGCACTTACGTGGTGGGGAAGCAACTAAGTTAAAATATAAAAAAGAAGAACATGAAGAGGCTGTTAAATAATACAGAGTCATGAGATTAGTTTGTACTATCAGCAATTATCGACATCTCTTTTCAAATTTCCCTTGATTTTTCATACAAAACATATACTCTTTGTCAATTTGTGATAAAATATCTAGTAGGATATTATGGCTATAATTCGCAAGGAGGACATGAGGAATGTTTGCAAGGGATATTGGGATTGATTTAGGTACAGCAAACGTGTTAATCCACGTTAAAGGTAAGGGAATTGTTCTTAATGAACCATCTGTAGTTGCCATAGATCGAAACACGGGTAGGGTGCTTGCAGTCGGTGAAGAAGCAAGAAGAATGGTTGGACGTACACCAGGGAATATAGTTGCGATTCGTCCTTTGAAGGATGGAGTTATTGCGGATTTCGATGTGACTGAAGCTATGCTTAAGCATTTTATAAATAAGCTCAATGTTAAGGGCTTTCTTTCAAAACCGAGAATCTTAATTTGTTGCCCAACTAATATTACAAAAGTTGAACAAAAGGCTATTAAAGAGGCCGCAGAAAAAAGCGGTGGGAAGAAAGTTTACTTAGAAGAAGAGCCGAAAGTTGCAGCTATTGGGGCTGGAATGGATATATTTCAACCAAGTGGAAACATGGTAGTTGATATTGGCGGTGGAACAACAGATATCGCAGTTTTATCAATGGGAGATATCGTCACCGCCTCATCTATCAAAATGGCTGGAGATCGCTTTGATAACGAAATCCTTAATTATATTAAACGCGAATATAAACTTCTGATCGGTGAAAGAACATCGGAAGATATAAAAGTGAAAATAGCAACTGTATTCCCGGGTGCACGTAACGAAGAAATTGATATTCGTGGACGTGATATGGTTACAGGGCTTCCTAGAACGATTACAGTTCGTTCTGAAGAAATTGAACGTGCTTTACGTGAATCAATATCAGTTATTGTACAAGCTTCGAAAACTGTGTTAGAAAAAACACCACCTGAGTTATCAGCCGACATAATTGACCGTGGAGTAATTCTGACAGGTGGTGGAGCATTATTACATGGAATAGATACTTTACTCTCGGAAGAATTACGTGTTCCAGTTCTCATTGCCGAAAATCCAATGGATTGTGTGGCAATTGGAACTGGTATTATGCTTGATAGCATGGACAAGCTTCCAAGAAGGAGATTCGTTTAAAATAAAAATTACGTAATTTTGGTTAGTGTGATTTGTTAATAACTCGTTTATAATGGGGGATAACAAGCAGTACCGGAAGGGGAAAGCAGTATGCTAAGAGGATTCTATACAGCAGCGTCAGGAATGTTGACCCAACAAAGATTGACTGAAATGTTAACGAATAATATGGCGAATGCTAATACACCGGGCTTTAAGGCGGATCAGGCTAGTATACGTGCCTTTCCCGAACTTCTACTTCAACGAATTAATAATCATGGTGTGCCAAATACGAGTAAGCAATTACTTGGTGGAAAACATATTGGAAGCTTAAATACAGGTTCATATATGCAAGAAGCCATTCCTAATTATATCCAAGGTGACCTAAGAGAAACTGGACGAAAAACGGATATTGCCTTACTAGAACAAAATGTACCTATTAATCAAGTATCAGGTCAAAAATCCGCATTGTTCTTTCAGGTTCTTGATGGAAATGGTCAAGAAAGATATACAAGAAACGGTAACTTCACCATTGATGGGCAAGGTTTCTTAACTACCAATGAAGGTTATTATGTACTAAATGAAAGTAATGAACGGATATCCATCCAAAGTGGAGATTTTACACTAAAAGAAGATGGTACTTTACTTGAGAATAATGAGATAATTGGCAAATTAAATATCGTTGTAGCAGAAAATCCAAATATCCTAATTAAAGAAGGAAATGGATTATTCCGTACCGAGGATGAACTAGACTTACCTTCAGCAATTGGAAATAATGGTATTGCTTATTCCTTACAGCAAGGTTTTATTGAACGTTCAAATGTAGATTCAGCTCAGACTATGACACAAATGCTAACTGCATTTCG
>JBFILZ010000260.1:0-3004 GCA_041611945.1 Bacillus sp. (in: firmicutes) | reverse complement strand
ATTGCCGGAATTGTACTTCTAGGACGATCGTTTGGTGTGAAGAGCTTAGTTGGAACGATTATTTTGCCTGCTGTTGTGTATGCAACTCGTGATTTTGAAGCGGTGACAACGGATCCTCTTCTCGGAGCTTTATTCGGTGGTGTTGGTGTTGGACTAGGATTAGGTATCGTATTCCGTGGAAAAGCTTCTACCGGAGGAGTGGACCTTGCTGCTCAAATTATTAATAAGTACACTGGGTTAACACTCGGGACTTGTGTAGCGCTCATTGATGGGATGGTTGTAACTGCTGCAGCGATAGTCTTTGATATGGAAAGAGGAATGTATGCAATTATTGCCCTTTTTGTTACAACTAAAACGATAGACCTCGTCCAAGTAGGCTTTGGCTATTCTAAGATGGCTATTATTATTACCAACAATGAAATTGAAGTGAGACAAGGTATTCTGACAATCGTAAATCGTGGAGTTACTAGGTTGTCGGCATTTGGTGGATATACAGATGATGAACGACCAATCCTAATGTGTGTAGTCGGTCAATCGGAGTTCACAAAATTGAAACAACTAGTGAAAAGTATTGATCCTTCTGCTTTTGTCGTTGTAACAAATGCCTCTGAGGTACTAGGAGAAGGATTTAAACGTACGTAAAGGGATAAAATAAGGTAGAATATTCAGTAAGAATTAAATCTCTAGGGGGATTTTAAATGAAACGTACATTCATGACTTTTTTATTGGGATCATTACTAATCTTATCGGCATGTGGAACAGACAATGCCCAAGAAGAGACTCCTGATGGTGAAGCACCTAGCAAAAGTACAACGGAAGTTTCTGAAGGTGAAAGTCTTTATAAGATGAGTTGTTCAGGTTGTCACGGTGGAAATCTAAAGGGAAATATGGGCCCGAGTCTAATAAAGGTAGGGAATAAATACACGGAACAGGAACTACTAGATATTATCGAAAATGGACTAGGAGCAGGGATGCCTAAAGGACTTTATAAAGGTGAAGAAGCAGAGGCAGTCGCTGCATGGTTAGCAACAAAAAAATAAATTTGGAAGGTGCTACTAATGATGTAGCGCTTTTTTTTATCTTTACTACTATATGAAGTTCATTGTAGCGCAAGGTGTGAGGCTCTAGATTTCCTTCGTGCCGGTAGTATTCATAGAGACATGTTCAACGACCTGTAAAAAAAAGTAAAATAATAGGCTTTGTTAAAGCTCCATGTTGATTTTTTAAACGAAGTTGATTGAAGTGGAAGGATGCGCGACTCCGCCCGCCCCACGGAAAGCGAGTGTTCTGGAACGAAGATCCCCTTATTTTCAGGGTAGCTAAATAATAAAGTCATTGAAGTCCGTGTAATCTTAATAAATTGGTTTTTTCCCACTTTTAGACTTAATACGACAATTTTGATGTTATACTTAATAAATGAACGAAAAAATTGTGTTTTTTGCTGGTAATATTAAGTGAATTGTTAAAATTTATCGAAACTTGGTTATTTGTATACTATAATATAAATTAGTGATAATTTATTAGACTCTTTTTTCTCGTCTAAAGTTCAATTTTAATCAAGTAAATGTTGTCAGCTTCCTAAGGGAAGAGTAGGATTGTTGATTACCTAGGCGAAAGCACTCAAAAGAATGAACATCTAAAACAAAGGTTAACAGTGCCATTTTTAAGAGTACTACCTGTTTTAGTAAATGAGGATTATTAAAAAAAATTCATTCATTATCGTACAATAGCAGAACTTAAATATAAAAAGTCAGGTGATCCTTAAATGATAGAAATGATAGATGTATATAAAACATATCCAAACGGGGTACTTGCTGTTAATGGAATCTCCGTTAAAATAAAACAAGGTGAATTTGTTTATGTAGTTGGCCCAAGTGGAGCAGGGAAATCTACATTTATCAAAATGGTTTACCGTGAGGAAACTCCTTCTAAAGGGAGCATTTTTATTAATGATGTGAACTTAGCTAAGTTAAAAGAGAGCAAGGTTCCTTATTTGCGTCGTAATATCGGTGTTGTGTTCCAGGATTTCAAGCTATTACCAAAGCTTACAGTTTACGAAAATGTTGCTTTTGCGTTAGAGGTAATTGAAGAATATCCGAAAAATATTAAACGAAGAGTGATGGATGTCTTGGATTTAGTTAAATTAAAACATAAAGCGCGTTTTTTACCGAATGAACTTTCTGGTGGGGAACAGCAACGTGTTTCTATTGCTCGATCTATTGTAAATAACCCGAAAGTTATGATTGCAGATGAGCCAACGGGTAATTTAGATCCAGAAACTTCTTGGGAAATAATGAACACATTTGAAGAAATTAATAATCGTGGGACAACGATCGTGATGGCTACTCATAATCGTGAGATTGTGAACACAATTAAGAAGCGTGTTATTGCTATTGAAAATGGGAAAATTGCCCGAGATGAACTGAGAGGTGAGTATGGTTATGAATCCTAGGACTCTGATTCGCCATGTTCGCGAAGGCGTAAAAAACATATTTAGAAATGGTTGGATGACATTTGCATCTGTAAGTGCAGTCACCGTTACTCTCCTTCTAGTCGGAACTTTTTTAACGATTATGTTGAATTTGAATCATTTTGCTAGTTCACTGGAATCTGATGTAAGAGTCAGTGTTCATATTGATATTGGCAGCACCGAAGATCAAATTAAAGAATTAGAACTTAAAATTAAAAAAATCCCACAAGTTTATTCAGTCACTTTTTCGTCAAAGGATGAACAATTAAAGGATTTAATTATCAGTATGGGCGAAGACGGGGCACCCTTTGCGCTAATGGAACAAGATAATCCATTAAATGACGTATTTATTGTAAAAACTAAAGACCCAAGTGATGTGGCGCTTGTAGCAAATAAAATAAAAGAAAATCTCCCATACGTAGAAGATGCAATTTACGGTGAAGGAACAATTGAAAAATTGTTTAAAGGGATAGAGATTTCTAGAAATATTGGAATTGGAATTATAGTAGGACTGTTATTTACAGCAATGTTTTT
>JBFILZ010000259.1:0-3049 GCA_041611945.1 Bacillus sp. (in: firmicutes) | reverse complement strand
ACTTTCGTCGGTATTGGTTGCTTAGGATTCACCTACTACATAATGAGTAAAAAAGACAAAGAAAAAGATGAGAACCAATTATAATACTAGCTAGATTCTAAAGTGGAGAAAATACAAAATTGGAGGCTAAAACAAGACCTTCTTATTAAAATAGGTAAAAAAAACACTTGGTTTCATAATTTAAACCGTTCAGTTTTGAGGTGCATATGACCGAAATGACATAGAAAATGGCGTGCGAAATGACCGCGCCATTTTTTGTTGTTACGACGGGCTTTATTAGATTTATCCCCTACAATTGACATCCAAATGTTTAATAGTGTTTACTTGTGACAATACTTGTTGTACAAGAAAAAATCATTGTCAATTTGACTGTCAATTCTATTGTCATTTGGGAGGTCAATTTTATGAAGTTCATCGAACCAAAAGAGGATCTAGGTAAGAAAGTTGATTGGAAAGTAACAGACCACACTAGAGCGATTGTTAAATACTATGCAGAATATACTCACTTAAATGAGAGTGAGATTGTTGACCGTTTTTTGAAAAATATTTTAGAAGACGAGAAATTTCTTGATTGGATCAATCGGAAACGCAGAAATAAGAGAATGATTGAACAATTAATGGTTAACGAGGAAAAGAAAAGTGGCTAAATTAAAGAGGTTAGTGGACAGAACCGACAATTTGGTTGAGATTGAAACACCAGTGTCTGAGGCTGAATTAATTGAACGTCAGGAGTTATATGAAGAATTACCGCCTAATCGTTTTGCTACGAAATTTAGAAACACACTGTTTCGACCAGTTAAGGTCTTGTTAAAAGGCGAAGAGTTTATTATCCAAATGAACTGCTGCATAAACCCATACTGTTCAAACTTTGGGTTACCACAATTGAAACATGACGTTAAGGGAAAAACCCAAAGATATAAATTAGATTCTGATAGCAAGACATCAAGATTAATCTGCAATCCTACTCCATTGGAAATAAAGAATATCAATACTTTAGGTTGCCAAAACACAACTTTATCTAATTGGGCTATTGCTGAAGAAATCAAGCGACTAAAAGAGATAAATTCTGTGATCCCTATGGAAACTGAATACCAATTTCATAGGGATGATTGTCCACAACAAGACCTAACACCTTTTAACCAAAGAGATGCATTCAGAAGTCGAGGAAGCAGTACAAGCAATTCCAAAAAGTATCAGTGTAAGTCTTGTTCAAAAATAACTAATGTGCTTCCTACCAATCGTGAAAGCACGACATATCATCAAAAAAGGAATGATATTTTACCTGACTTTGCAAATTTAATTACTAATCACGTCCCTGTCAGAAGAGTTATGAAGATTCTAGATATCGGCTCCGATACTTACTATCATAAGTTGAAATGGTTATATAGAAGATGTCTTGAGTTTTTAGAAAGGCACGAAGTGAAGCTGAATGACATTAATGTGGATGAATTATTTATTAATACTGATAAAATGGTTTATTACCTAAACAATGCTAAAAAGAAGAATGCTGGTTCAAGGTACTTATACAATGAAGAAGAAAAACAATTTCAAACCCACG
Organism: Bacillus sp. (in: firmicutes); assembly: GCA_041611945.1. Classification (GTDB taxonomy): domain Bacteria; phylum Bacillota; class Bacilli; order Bacillales; family SA4; genus Bacillus_BS. Next base: position 1,491 of record JBFILZ010000259.1, on the reverse strand, counting down.
TTGTTGTAAGTAGTGATGTTTTTACAAGGTATGTATTTAGGTCAGATGTAGCTTATGATTGGAATATTAAATTGAATGAAATAGATGAACAAACACAAGCCTTTAAGGATGACCATTTACATAGATTCGCACAAAGATTTGGTCATTTAAAACACTCATACTCACCCCAACAACCAACGAGAAATGATATACAATCCGAGTATGAGTATAAAAAGGAATATGCTGAGTTTTCTAATAGAGCGGATTATGTCAATGGATTGCACGTTAATTCCACTTATACAACAATTGCTCACCTGTGGCATATAAGACAGCTGCTAAAGGTAAAAGAATGGCGATTTGTAACAGATCATGACTCTTCAATAATATCTGCGTTAATGAGAGTCTTTTCTAAAGAAGTAAGACTTAGCGATTTACATCATTTCATTTATAAATTGGAAGACAAAAGTAAGTCATTACCAGAAAACATACAGGATTATAGAGATGCACGGACTGAACTAAAGGAATGGGCAAAGTCATTAGGTATTGAGGACAAGTACATATACCAAATAGCTCGATTTAAGCTTGAACATGATTTAGCGAGGCACCACTTTTTTGAAGTAGTTAATAAAGAAGGTAAAACATTTCGTAAATGGGCCAAAAATCCAATTACACACCCACTTCCTTTCAAGGATACTGGTTGGGCTACTGTTGATGTTACAACAGATGTAAGTTCATTGGAACCAGGAGAGCTTGCTAGACTCATTCAAAAGGTAAACAACAAAGCAACAGATACTTTTATTAATCAAATTCGAAGAGGCATTACCATATTAGAAAGGCCGCTAGTATCTTCAAGAGGTGATGGAAAAAGTTATATCTATTCTAATTTCAACCCTGAATATGCCCAATACGCGATTACTATTTTTAGGACATACTACAATTTTTGTACACCTTATAAAGCTTATAAAAAGGATCAGAAACTCACGCCAGCTCAAAGAATTGGAATCACAGATAAAGTATATGATTGGAAAGACATAATTTACTTTAGATAATTGATGATATTATCTTAAACGTTTTTTGTGCCTATATTGGCTACCTGTTCTATAAATTATATGTTTACTTATTATAACTAAGTTAAATATTCAGTTCTTTTGCCAAAATAGTAAGGGAACACATCCATAGATAAGTAGTTCAGTTTTAGAGTGCAAAAATAGAAAAAGCAGTCCAAAACGGACTGCTTTTTTACTATGTATTTTTAATTAAATTTACATAAGTATCGCAAGTTTTTAGTAATATTCCTCTCCTATTTATAAGAATATTCGGCAAATGTGATATTATATAGGTAGGGTTGTTCAACTAACGGAGCAGTATAGTTGAACAAGATTTGTCGTAGGATGAAATATTTGAAAATTGAAACTATTTATTGCGTTAATCGTAGAATTATGAAAGGGGGAATTATTTATGTGGTGGTTAGTGATTTTAATTATTGGAATTTTACTTTTTGCTTTATTAATT
>JBFILZ010000258.1:0-3064 GCA_041611945.1 Bacillus sp. (in: firmicutes) | reverse complement strand
TATCATGTTTTTCTCCAAGTATGTTTTCACCTTTATAAATAATATTACCACCGCTTGGGATTTCTAATAAATTTACACACCTTAGAAGAGTGGATTTACCAGATCCTGAGGAGCCGATGATACAAACTACTTCACCTCTATTTACAGAAAAGTTTATGTCTTTTAGTACTTTATGTGTGCCAAAAGATTTGCTAACATGTTGGATATCAATGATCTTCTCCATTTTTAACTCCTCCTTCTTCTAAACTGTTTTTCTGTCATTTTCTAAATCATTCACTTGAATGGGGTTTCCAATCATCATATAATCGTCTGGACCATCTAATCTTCTTTCGAAATAACGTAATATTAGAGTTACGGTAAAAGTCAAAACAAAATAAATGACACAAGCTACAAAGAAAGACTCAAAATATCTAAAATTGTTTCCGGCTATTGATTTTGTTTGAAAGTATAGTTCAGACACTGAAATAACGTTAAGGACCGAGGTATCTTTAATATTAATAATAAATTGATTACCTGTAGCCGGTAATATATTGCGAATGACTTGGGGCAAAACGATATTATACATTGTTTTAATATGGTTCATACCAATTGCATGCGAAGCTTCAAACTGTCCCTTATCTATGGAAATAATCCCCCCACGAACAATTTCTGCCATGTAAGCCCCCGTATTAATCGAAACGATAAAAATTGCAGCTACAATTCGATCGATATCTAGACCAAAAGCTAATGCTGTCCCATAAAAAATGACCATCGCTTGGACTATCATCGGCGTTCCACGGAAAATCTCTATATAAATAGAAAGAATGGTATTGGTTACTTTTAATATAATCCTTTTAAATCCCCGTTCAGGCAACGGAATCGTTCGTATTACTCCTATCAATAGACCAATTATTGCACCAAAAATCGTCCCGACTAAGGCAATTAATAGTGTCACACCAGCTCCACGTAGGAACATTGGCCAGTTCTCTATTAGTATTCTTATGACCCACTCGAAGCTCATCAATATTCTCCTTTACAATCTGAAACCGACTACAAGAAGATGCAGCCGGTTTCATTTACTTATTATTGTGCTGCTGGTTGGTTTAATATAGCAGCATCCATCATATTCTTACGATCTTCCTCAGAAATCCCTGCAAGGATTTCATTTATCTTTTCTGTTAAATCGCTATTCTTTTCAAGACCAACAGCAATTGCCGTATCATCTTCAGATGTTACAAATCCATCTGTAAACTCAACCATCGCAAAAATGTCATTTGCAGCTGAAGCACTAACTCCTTCTGGACGTTCTGAAACGTATCCATCTATAACTCCAGATTCAAGAGCTACTCTCATTGCTGGAAAATTATCCATTGCCGGTTCTTTAGAAACACCTTCCATTTGGTCAATTACCGAATAATGGAATGTATTTAATTGAGCAGTTATTTTTGCACCATTAAAATCTTTAATCGAAGTCATGTTTTCATATTTACTACCTTTTTTAACTACAATCACTAAATCAGATTTGTAATAATTATCTGAGAAGTCAAGCGTCTCTTTTCTTTCTGCAGTTGGTGACATTCCAGCGATTATAGCATCAATTTTACCTGAAGATAATGCCAATGTAAGTCCATCCCATTCTGTCTTGACAATCACTAATTCCTTACCTAAACCTTCAGCAATTTTTTTAGCAATTTCTACATCATACCCGCCTGCATATTCAGCATTACCATCAATTTTAACTCCACCGTTGGAATCATCCATTTGAGTCCAATTGAATGGAGCATATCCTGCTTCAAGCCCTACCTTAAATGTATTGTCTTCGGAATCTGTTCCACACCCAGTTACTAGAATCATAGCTGAAAGAGCTATCGCTAAGAATAATGTAAATTTTCTTTTCATAATTAATCCACTCCCCTTTTAATAGATGTTTATTTCTCTAGTTAAGAAAAATTCTTCTGTAGGCATTAATTAAACGCAAAAAACGACCTGAGATGAACTCAGGTCGCAATATACATATCTGCCCTAATTCCTCTTCTCTCAAAATGAGATAGCACAACTCAAAAAACTTCGGAAGTTTATTGAGACAGTCCTGCAGCTCTTAACTACAGGCCCAGCATATAATACTGAGACTATTACATGCTTCGGCAATACTTCCTTCTCTTTCGAATCATCGATTCTCAACCTACACGAAAGACTGTTAAATATCGCACCTCTACCTCACAAGTAATAGTGAGGTCATATTAAATTATATTAATAATCCTACCCCAGGACCTTGTTGGTGTCAATGTATAAAAAAATGGAAAAATAATCAAATGTCGTTAATAAGACTGGTAACTCTTTTAAGTATTTGACGTCTAATTAATAAATCATATTCAAGAGAGGAGTAAACCAAAGTGTATTTTATCATTATCTTACTCTGTAGTTCCCTTGTACCTTTTCTCTTCATTAAATCCCACAATAACTGGTTGATTTGGGCGCCAACACTGATTTTCACCACAATGTCTTTAAGTATTGGATTAAAAGCAAAATTTCTTCCAGCTCCGGAAATGGCTGTTTTAGGCGAAATTGTTTATTTTATGATATTTGGAGTTGCAGCGATTGGGTCACTTATTGGTTCAATAATTGTTCGTTCAATAAGAAAGAAACATACTATTTAATCGTCAATCCATGTCTTTTCGCATATGTAAAGCGCATCCAACTACTTGTTTAGTTGGCTCTGTTAAAGCTCAATCTTGATTTTTCAAACGAAGTTGATTGAAGTGGAAGGATGCGCGACTCCTCGAAAATTCTCCCACATTTCCTTCGTGCGGTGAGAACTCATGGAAGCCTATTCAAAGTCCTGCGGGACTAGCGGGACAGGTGAGACCTGAAGGCGCTATCGCCGAGGGGCTCACCGCCCGCCCCACGGAAAGCGAGTGTTCTGGAACGAAGATCCCCTTATTTTCAGGGTAGCAAATTACTTAAAAAAGGAAGGTCAATATCACAGATATCGACCTTCACATTTCTTACTAAAATATTCGATTCTACTTTCTACCCCTCTAACAATAAATTCTCAGGATCCTCTAACAGTTCTTTTACCTTAACT
>JBFILZ010000257.1:0-3082 GCA_041611945.1 Bacillus sp. (in: firmicutes) | reverse complement strand
AGAAGGCCCTTCGTTTAGCTGAGTTAACACTCACTCATTTAAGAAAAGGATTAAGTGCTGAATCGGCAAGAGAAGCATGTTTCATTTTATATCGAGATGTTCAAGCTAGCGCTGTCTCTATAACAGATCATGAGAAAATACTAGCTCATGTTGGACTAGCGGACGACCATCATAAAGCTTTAACCCCGATACTTACAGATGTAACCAAAAAAGTAATTCAAGAAGGAAGGCTTATCGTTGCGGGACATGATCAAATTCATTGTTCTCACCTTCATTGCCCCTTACACGCAGTGGTGATTTCTCCTTTAAAGCAGCGAGGCAAAACAGTTGGGACATTGAAGTTTTACTTTCGTTCGGAAAAAGACATCAAGCCTCTTGTCATACAGCTCATAAAGGGTTTAAGCTCGCTCCTTAGTAATCAATTAGATATGGCAGAAGCAGATAACGCCTTTCAACTAGCAAAGGAAGCAGAAATAAAAGCTTTACAAGCACAAATCAGCCCTCACTTTCTTTTCAATTCATTAAGTATTATCGTTTCTCTCATCCGAACTGATCAAACAAAGGCGAGGCAGCTACTCATTGCTCTTTCCCATTTTTTACGTCAAAATTTAACAGGGACGACGGAAAAATGGATATCATTAGAGCAAGAATTGAAGCATGTGAAAGCGTATCTCTCCATTGAAGAAGCGCGATTTGTAGATAAATTGAACGTCATCTATACTATTGATGAACAAACATTACATCAGAAAATACCACCGTTAACGCTTCAGCCAATTGTAGAAAATGCGATAAAACATGGAATAAAGAATAAAGAAACTGATTGTGAAATTATGATCGAGATAAAAAGACAAGATGGGCATGTATTCGTATCAGTGAAAGATAATGGAGACGGAATTGAATCAAAGAGACTTCAAAAGGTGGCCAAGGAAATACTCCCGTCGGATAAAGGAACAGGACTAGGTTTATATAATGTCAATCGCCGTCTTGTCATGATGTTTGGTGAGGAGTCGGCCTTATCCATTGTGAGTGACGAGACAATGGGAACCACAATATCTTTTAGGTTGTAACACTTTGGAGGTGAATGGTATGAATACGATTCGAACTCTTATCGTAGATGATGAACGATATAGTAGAGATGAAATGAGGCACCTCCTATCTACTTATGAAAGGATAGAGGTAGTAGGAGAAGCAGATTCAGGTGACGGAGCAATCATAAAAACACTCCAGCTCCAGCCTGATGTAGTGTTTCTCGATATCGAGATGCCAAAAATGAATGGTATGGAAGTGGCGAATTCCCTGAAGGAATTGAAAAAAGTTCCTCTTATCGTCTTTGCTACTGCCTATCCAAACTTTGCCGTTGAGGCGTTTCGTCATGATGCTGTTGATTATTTAGTCAAACCGGTTGATGAAGAGCAGTTAAAAGAAACGGTAAACAGGCTTGAAAAGCTTTTTCTTCCTAAAAAGGAATTTTCAATAACAGAAAGGTCTCCTGCTCCATCTAAGCTTGCACTAGAATTGGACGAAGACATTGTTTATGTTCAGCCAAAGGATATTTTGTATGTATATCGAGATGATCGGGTGACGCGAGTTGTTATGAAAAATAAAGAATACGAGACTAAAATTTCACTCAAGGACTTTGAAACGAGGATGCAGGAGTTTTCCTTTTTTCGTATTCATAAAAGCTATCTAGTTAACCTTGAGCATGTTGTAAAACTGATTCCTTGGTTTAACGGTGCGTACCAACTTGAACTAGATGGTATGAAAGAACACCTATCTGTAAGCCGAAATTATGTGAAAGGTCTACGGTCTTGTCTTGAATTGTGACACGTTAGACCTGTTTTTTTTCATCTTAATCTGAATATTTAACATGTTAAACAGAGAATCCCCTATTAGGAAACGTTTTCAACTATTATAAATGTAAGCGAATTCAGTAAAGGGGGATACTTCGTATGTTTACGTTTATTGCATGTATTCTACTTTTAATAGGTGGATACTTTACGTATGGAAAATATGTAGAAAAAGTGTTTGGGCCCAATCAAGAAAGAAAAACACCCGCTTTTACACATAGTGATGGTGTTGACTATTTACCTATGGGTGAAAAAAAGAACTCATTGATTCAATTATTAAATATCGCAGGTGTTGGTCCAATCTTTGGTCCAATCATGGGAGCTTTATATGGTCCTGTAGCCTTTATTTGGATTGTTTTCGGATGTATTTTTGCCGGAGCCGTTCATGATTATTTAACAGGTATGATTTCCATCCGTAACCGCGGAGCTCATTTACCGGAGCTTGCTGGTAAGTTTTTAGGGAAGTTCATGAAGCATCTAGTTAACTTCTTCGCTGTTCTATTATTACTATTAGTAGGTACTGTGTTCGTTTCAGCTCCTGCTGGCTTGCTTCATAATTTAATGAATGGCTGGGCGACAATGGGAATTATTCTCGTAGCCATTTTTGTTTACTACTTATTTGCAACGCTGATGCCAATCGATAAAATTATCGGTCGTTTCTATCCAGCGTTTGGTGCATTATTATTAATTTCAGCAGTCGGTGTTGGAGGCATGCTTATTGTGACAGGAGCACCAATTCCTGAATTAACATTTGAAAATATGCACCCAGCAAACGCGCCTATTTTCCCATTATTATTCTTAACGATTTCTTGTGGTGCTTTATCAGGATTCCATGCGACACAAACACCAATCATTTCTCGTACAACTCAAAATGAAAAACAAGGTCGTCGAATTTTCTACGGTATGATGATTGCAGAAGGTATTATTGCTATGATTTGGGCAGCTGCAGCCATGAGTATTTTTGATGGTTCTGTAGGATTAAACGAAATCTTAGCTAACGGTGGTCCTGGTAAGGTTGTAAGCGAAGTTTCTATTACGCTATTAGGAGCAGTTGGTGGAACACTTGCTGTACTTGGAGTAATCATTCTTCCTATCACTTCTGGTGATACAGCATTCCGTAGTGCACGTATGATCATTGCAGACTATCTAAATATCTCTCAAAAGAAAATAGCAAGCCGTCTATGGATTGCCATTCCATTATTCGTGCTATCCTTTGCTTTAACAAAAATTGATTT
>JBFILZ010000256.1:0-3085 GCA_041611945.1 Bacillus sp. (in: firmicutes) | reverse complement strand
GCCCACATACGCGGTAAAATCCATACTTAATATTTGTTCCATATTAATCCCCCCTTTATATACGTTATGAACGAAGGAAGGACAAGAGAACGAATATAATAAATATTTTAAAACTATTAAGATGAAGATAGCTGTATCACTTAACATGACAAATTTACAAATAGTTTTTTGATAAATCAACCCCGTTAGATAAGTTAGAATCCTTGAACGCTTCTAATACAACCTGTACATTGTATCCAACTTTAAAATCATAAAGATCCGCTTTTTTACCTTGGATAGCATTTATCATTTGATCAAATAAACGGAGAACTTGCACATCATCTGTATGGATAATCTCGAATGGCTGTCCAATTTTTCCACCTTTTAGAACTCCCCACTTCTCGATCATTAAAGAACCAATAGTTCCGTGGACCATTAATTCTACTCGTTCATCTCCAGCCATTTGACTTAGTCCATTGATATTGACTGTAATCCCGTTGTTTAGTTTCATATTTGCTGTAACACCTGTTTCACACAAATCATCTTCATTAGGGTACATAACTTCCCCTTGTATGTAGTCTATTCTTCCGAAATTCTTTTGGATAAACTGAATCCAATGGGCACCTACTTCTAATATGTATCCTCCTTGCTCTCTTTTCCCAACCCAACTATTTTTTTGCCAAGAACGTGGCCATTCTGGAAAATGAACGACTAAATCAATTCTTCTAATCTTCCCTATGTATCCAGATTCAATTAAACTCATCATCTTATACATTTGTGGTTGGTAATTCAACGGAAAATTCATCATATGAATAATGGATGATGAATTAGCTGCGTTTACCATCGCTTTTGCTTGTTCAAGTGAGTTTGCCAATGGCTTTTCACAAAGAATATGCTTTCCCGCTGCGATTGTATCTAATGCAACCTGCTCGTGGTACTTAGGTGGGACAGCGATATAAATAATGTCTACATCAGCTTCACCCAATAATTGTGAATGACTCGTGTAACTATGGTTGATTCCAAAATCCTTAGCTACCTTCTCAGCTAGTCCCTGGTTGGCATCACAAATAGCTGTGATGATAATTTTCTCTTGATAATCCGAATTTATTTCTTTCATCAACCTCGTACCTATGGCACCGAGTCCTATAATTCCAATTTTAATGGGATTAATACTAACCACTCCTCATACATTTGTTACTAGAATACTAACATTTTGATTGAGAATTAGGTATATGTAAATTTGAAGATTACCATTTATGACCTATGTATTGTTTACTAGTAGATGGCGGGAATACATATCGGCAGGAATCTTCGGTATGTCATTGTCACATTGATAGTAACGGTTTTTATTTTAAATGAATATCCCATTAGCTCAGAGAATGAAATATAAAATAAAAGCAGAGAATTGAACTCTGCTTTTTTGTTTACTTCTTCAACATAAGCACCCGTTAATGCAATAAGTTTAGTAGCCCAACTAAGTTTTATTAGGTATCTCTTTATTATCATTAACATGATAAATGGCAATTTCTTTTGCTATTGGTTCAGCTTTTGAAGATGTGAAAGATATTACCCATCCAGTATCTTTTCTGTCTCTTATTGTTCTTAAAATTTCTACACTATCGAATTGTTGAGGATACTCTTCATTTTTAATGTAATTCTCATAATCATTTTCTAAAGCCTCTATTGCTGAATTTTCAGCCGTCTCTTGATTTAGTTCAGTAACTTCGGAACAACCACTAACAAAAAATAATACTACAACCAAAGTCATAAATACTTTTTTCATCAAAGCCACTCCTTCGCTTGTCTAATACTAAGACGTTACCACAAATTTAACGTTTTCTTTTTTCCAATTTTATTAATCACTTGTTCCACTAAAGCACCCTTTAGTGCAGTAAAGAATATCTATTTTATCTCTTGCAAAACTTCTTTTGCCCTCTCAAAATCCTTAGTAAACACTTTTATAGTATGTGGTGTTCCACCACTCGCAGCAAATCGAATATCTGAATTATTACCGTTACTAACTTTAAACTTGGCTATCCCAGCATTTCTTAAACATTCTTTTGCTATTAAAAGCTTCCCAGCATTTAGTGTAGTGTAAACAGCATGAGTTCTTGCAAAAAAAGTTTCAAATATCCATTTAAACATTTCATCACCTCAAAGTTATATACGTCTAAATAATAAATAAGTTACAGGTGTAATTAAGCTATCCTGCTCTTTAGTTGAAGAAGAAATTATCTTATTTACTCAATGTTGTTTCTAACTGTTCGCTCCTCACTTCTAATAGATAATTTTTGAGAACATAATCTCTACCGCCCTGTTGTTCAAACCATTCTTTAACTCGTTGAACATGTGCTTCGTCACTTCTAACATTATTTTCAATTTCAACGTAATCTTCGTGACTGTCATATTCCCAAATAGCGAATATTTCTGTGGTTGTTTCATCATTTGGAATCATCCATCTTCCTACCAATCGTGCACCATGTTTTAGTTGATTGGGTAGATTATTTTCATTAAAATGAGCATTGAAAACTTCAACAAATTCATTCTTTACGATGTAGTATTTTCTCCTATAAAACAAGCCTCTCACTCCCTGTATATTTTCTAGGTAACAATTACTTACAACAGTAACTTTCATTTCTTTACTCTTTGAAATATAGTTACATTCTTATTAAGCTAAACTGCTCGTTAGCACAACAAGGGATAGCCTATGTTAAACTCTTGCACCCGTTTGTTGAACAAGATATTGTGTTTACCCTTCAACGATTGCAAGGTATTTTTTGATTTCTCCTTCAGATTCAACAATTAAAATATCTCCTCTTTCTTTAGCGGAGAAAATCTTTGTACCAACAGGGAGTTTATTCGACATCTCATCTTTAAAATCTGTATTAGTATCATTTTTTGTATATATTTCACCGATTTGAACATCTTTTGTTAAAGATAATTCTTCTACCCAATCAATATTGGTTTTGTAGATAACTCCATCATAACAGGGCTTTTCTTGGGATTATATACTTGAAATTCATGCTTATAACCCAGGTTTTCTAATTTTCTGTATGATCGATAAGCATCACTACTGATAACGGAACCTCTTTGAATTTGACGTTCT
>JBFILZ010000255.1:0-3088 GCA_041611945.1 Bacillus sp. (in: firmicutes) | reverse complement strand
ATGTCGGTTTTTTGCATGTCTGATTATTACTTTATTACTGGGACGAGGTTCCTCTGTCCCTGGTTTGGGATCGATTAGAAACAGACATTAAAATGGGATTAGAGAATAGAATGAATAGTGTTCTTGTATTAACAGGAATTACCTCAGCGAATATGTTAACTGAAACAAAATATAAACCTGACTTTGTGTTAGATTGTATAAAAGATATTTGTACAATCTAACTTAAAACAATTCACTTGAGTAAAGAGGGAAATTTTTTTAAAAATCGAAGTTCCATAAATCAGGAGATCCTACAGATACAGCAAGTGCACCAGCTTTTAAAGCTAAAAGAATTTCATCTCTATTACGAATGAGTCCGCCAACAATTAACGGTGTATCAATTGTTTCAGTTAATTCAAAAATGATTCGTGGCATCAAGCCAGGGAGAACCTCAACAGCATCAGGTTTACATGACTTGACCATCTCAATGCCTTTGGCTACTGCACCATTATCAATTAAGAAAATACGCTGAATGGCTAATAGGTTATACTCCTTTGCGAATTTAATTAATGTACTTTTTGTGGTGATGATTCCAAGTGGTTTAAGATGGTGTGCGATATACTTTACCGCACTTTTAGTATTCGCTAGTCCATCAATAAAATCAATGTGTAAGAAAACAAGTTTATTAGCTTTTTTTAATTGACAAATATGATCTTGAATTGTGAGTAAGTCACCCGTGAGTAAAAAAACAATATTCGAATTACTTTTTATCGCTTTCTCAATGTCTTCATGATTTTTAATAGAAACAATAACCTGTGATTCAATTAAATCTATCATGTTAGTTTTCAAAAGGTGATCCCTCCTATCTTACTATTCTTTCACTATACTAAAACAAGAAAAAATGTACAATTCAGATTTTTGTGTTAATGTTAATGAAAGTGTGTGAAGGGGAAGTGTCAATTATCGATCTCCATAATTATATAAAAATGGTTAGAGAATTAAGAGAAAACCATGACATCCCAATTGTTCACCTTGAACAGTTAGGTTTGTTATGGTTTTTTTAGGAGGATATAAATGATTAAGATGACATCAACGAAAAATCGTTTAAAAGTAACTAGAAAACTAGAAAATGAAGAGTTTGATTTACTCATTATTGGTGGAGGTATTACGGGTAGTGGAATTGCCCTAGATGCCGCCAACCGTGGTATGAAGACGGCGCTAGTAGAAATGCAGGATTTTGCATCGGGTACTTCAAGTCGATCCACTAAACTAGTGCATGGTGGTTTACGATATTTGAAACAATTTGAGATAAAAATGGTTGCTGAAGTAGGTAAAGAACGAGCGATCGTATATGAGAATGGACCCCATGTGACAACTCCAGAGTGGATGCTCCTCCCTTTGTATGCTGGAGGTACATTTGGGAAATTTAGTACGTCTATTGGTCTAAGAATCTATGATTTTCTAGCGGGAGTAAAAAGAAAAGAGCGTAGAAAAATGCTCAATCGAGAAGAAACCCTTTTGAAGGCACCTATATTAAAAAAAGAGGGCCTTAAAGGAAGTGGCTATTATGTAGAATATCGTACAGATGATGCAAGATTAACGATGGAGGTTTTAAAGGAAGCGGTATCCTTTGGTGCTGTTGTTAGCAATTATACAAAAGTAGAAGAGTTTATATATGAAGAAGGTAAAGCCGTCGGTGTACTAGTTACCGATCAATTAACAGGGGGTTCTAGTGAAATAAGAGCAAAGAAAATTATTAATGCGACTGGACCATGGGGAGATTTGTTACGTGAGAAGGATAAATCCCTGAAAGGAAAGGAATTACGATTAACGAAAGGGGTTCACATTGTTTTTGATCAAAGTGTATTTCCTTTGCAACAAGCGATTTATTTTGATGTCCCTGATGGGAGAATGCTCTTTGCCATACCGAGAGATGGCAAGACGTATGTTGGTACTACTGATACTAATTACAAGGGAGACATTGCCAACCCACATATGACGCAGGAGGACCTTGAATACATTATTGAGGCGGTTCATTTTATTTTTCCTGAAACAACAGTATCAGAAGATGATATCGAGTCTAGTTGGGCTGGTTTACGACCACTTATTCATGAGGAAGGGAAGAATCCTTCTGAAATTTCAAGGAAAGATGAGATATGGTATTCAGACTCAGGCGTTATGACAATTGCCGGTGGCAAGCTAACTGGTTACAGAAAGATGGCTGAAGCTATAGTAGATGAGATAATTGAAGAAGGGAATAATGCTGGAGTAGGACCTTGCAAAACAAAAAACCTACCAATTTCAGGGGGCTTGGTAGGTGGTTCAAGTGGTTACAAAACGTTTGTAAAAGAAAAACGAGAAGAAGGAAAAACACTTGGTTTGAGTAATTCAGAGGCTGAATTACTTGCTCGTGTCTATGGATCAAATGTAGATCAACTATTCTCAATAATTGCGACAGAAAAAGAAGATGCAGAAAAATTCAAATTATCTCCTTATGTATACAGCATGGTACGCTATTCCATTGAAGATGAAATGACCGCAACACCTGCAGACTTCTTCTTCCGAAGAACCGGGGCGGCACTATTTAACATAAAATGGGTCAATAAATGGAAGGGTCCAGTCATAACCCTAATGGCACATGAATTAGGCTGGACCAGAGACACAAAACAGCAAATGACAAGTGACCTACAAACCCAACTAGACCAAGCAATCAAAGCAGGCTGACAGCGGGACAAGGTGCCTGTCCCGCAAAACAGTAGATAAATAAAAGAAGAGAAAAACCGACATAAGGAACTTGTCGGTTTTTTGCAGGTCAATTTTACTGAGATTTCTACAATTGGATAGGAGTAAGCTTTCTTATCTAATGCGGATCGCATGTTTTAACTAATTATTATGTGTTTTTTATGAACTTGGTTACTTCCTACTTTCTTTTCTTGTTACTCCTGTTCCTAACACAATAATAAAAGAGCTGACTAAAAAGATATTTATTAGACCAATTAGGTTTGCTAATGATCCAAAAATAATCGGAGTAATCACTTGTGTGAGTCTGTTAACTGAAAGACGTGTGCCTAGAGCTTCTGCAACACGTCCTTTTGGTGCATTTTCGATT
>JBFILZ010000254.1:0-3113 GCA_041611945.1 Bacillus sp. (in: firmicutes) | reverse complement strand
ACAGATGATGTGCAAGTTCTCCGTTTATTTGATCAAATGATAAATGCTATCCAAGGTAAAAAAGCGGATCTTTATGATTTTAAAGTTGGATACAATGTACAGGTTGTTTTAGAAGCGTTCAAGGATTCTAACTTTTCTAACGGGGTTGATTTATCAAAAAACTATTTGTAAATTTGTCATGTAAAGTGTGACAGCTATCTTCATCCTAATAGTTTTAAAATATTTATTATATTCGTTCTCTTGTCCTTCCTTCGTTCATAACGTATATAAAGGGGGGATTAATATGGAACAAATATTAAGTATGGATTTTACCGCGTATGTGGGCTTAGCTGTTGTCCTATATGCCATACGTCAAGCAACAGGAATTAACAACCGATTTATCCCGATAACTGCAGTTATTCTAGGAATAGCCTTTTCTATTTTTGAAAACGGAGCATTCAATTTTGATACAATGATGATGGGGATACAGTATGCCCTATATGGAGTTGGTACTGTCGCAACAATTAAATATACCCTGACAAAAGCTGAAAATCTAGAGCCTAAGAGCAAATAAAAAACGATAGTTAATAAAGCAGCCGATCAATGGATCGACTGCTTTATTTTTGTCCGGTCTATGATCGCTAGTCCACTAAATATAAAACAATCAAAAACTTAATATAAGGATCATTCTTTTTCAAGTTAGAAACCTTGTTTTCCATTACTTAGGATTGTTCTAGCATTTTTATTACCTTTTAAATTGGTATTCATCCTATTAAAATAATTATGATAGAATAAATGAGGACATTATTATTGTTATTATATTTCTCTCAATTAAATTGGTTTTTGTTTAGTATTTTATACTAAACTGTTTGTTAGCAGTTGCTTTCACGCACATTCAGGCTACATGGAGACTCGCCTTAATTAGAGCGGAAGGAATGTATTCCAGCAACAAAGTTTTCGAAAACTGCCGTTAATTTTCATCCTAATTCTTTATTAAATGGCAAAGGATAAATTGAAATGGGAGTGGATAACCCATATTAAGAAAGGAGAATTGATTTCTATGTTACCTTTTGATTCAAATTTTTGGATTAGTTTTTTAATAGTGTTTGTTTTGGTCTTGCTCATGAATTATGTATCTAAAACGTTCTTTTTCAAGAAAAAATTTAAACTTAGTATTGCCATCCTGCTCGTCTCTGTCATTCAGAGTTTTGTTATTACTTTTTTAATAGGAAAATTAATTTAGTATCGTGTTTTGTGGTGTTAATAGATGCTCCTTTGTTTTATTAAATAATTAGCACTGTTAAAGGTCAATATTGATTGTTCAAACGAAGTTGATTGAAGTGGAAGATGTGAGACACCGAAGGCGCAAGTGCCGAGTTGGCTCACCGCCCGCCCCACGGAAAGCGAGTGTTCTGGAACGAAGATCCCCTTATTTTCAGGGTAGCCAAATAATTTAACAAATTAGTAAACAAATTAAAGCTTGAGGAAAACCTCAAGCTTTTTTTTGTCCTACTATTTTACTTTCACAATTAGATATAGCTCTATCTATATTTACTCAAGAGGTAAATATTTCTTCTATTGGTCATAGATGTATGATAGGTTGAGTTAAAATGATGGAAAGGTTGAGTCATATGGAACATGAATTTGAACAAGTAATCTCTTCAAAAGCGGAAATTCGAAGTTTATTTGGAAATCCAAGTAAACGTGCGGAAGATAAGGTCATTTCTAAAATTGATCGTCAATGTGAAACACTCATTGAACATTCTCCCTTTTTAGTATTATCTACATCAAAACAATGTGGAAGTTGTGATGCTTCTCCAAGAGGTGATGCACCAGGATTTGTAAAAATAGTGGATGAGAATCATTTACTTATTCCTGAAAGACCAGGAAATAAACGATTTGATTCTTTACTTAACATCCTTGATAATCCTAATGTTGGATTATTGTTTTTAATACCTGGAATGGAAGAAACTCTTAGGATTAATGGTAAAGCATACATTATCCGTGACCAAATTTGGTTAGAAAAAATGGCTTTTAAAGGAAGTGTTCCTTTATTAGGAATTCTAGTGAAGGTAGAAGAAATTTTTATTCATTGTGCAAAGGCATTTATTCGTTCTGGATTATGGAATCAAATGACGTGGCCAAATAGAGACAAGTTGCCAACTATGGGACAAATATTAAAAAATCATGCAATGCTTGATCATATAGATGCTGATGAAATAGATGCCTCGATAAAAGAAACGATCAAAAGTAAACTATATTAACAAATAGGAAATTGATAATCATATATAAATTTAGAACAAACTAGATGGAAATGATAAAAATTCATAAACTAGTAATGTAACAACTTTATTATGATTCCGTAAACTGGCGATAGAGGGAATTTTGGTTTGTGAAGTATTCATAGAAAGAGAGTGATTCTAAATGAATGAAATCGAAGCCGCAAGAGAGTTATCTAAAATGGCACATCAAGGTCAAACAAGAAAACTTTCTGAAGAACCATATTTTAAACATACTGAGAGAGTAGCGAATATAGTAAGTGATGCTGGACTATCAACTGAGGTAATAGTGGCAGGATATTTACATGATACTGTGGAAGATACCTATGTGACACTTGAAGAAATTCAGCATAGATTCGGAGAAAAAGTAGCACACATTGTTTCTGGGAATACAGAAGATAAGACTAAATCGTGGGAAGAGAGAAAATCTCATACAATTGAAGAACTCAAAACGGCATGTTTCGAGATTAAATGTCTAGTCGCTGCAGATAAACTTGATAATTTAAACAGCTTTATATCAGAATCTAAACATGACCTAAACAGAGATATTTGGTCTCAATTCAAACGTGGAAAAGACAAACAGGGCTGGTATTTTAAAGGGGTAGCAGCAGCACTATTTGAAAATATAAAGGAAGAGACCATTCCAGAGTATTTTTATACATATCGGGATCTAGTCAATCAGTATTTTAAAAATTAAGCTAGCAAAAGAATCCTTGGAATTTAAGGGGAATCTATATTCAACGTTTCAACTGAAGAAAAACTCCGACCCGACTATGTGGACAGAGTTTCACACATTCCATTTCATCAACTTCATATAAAAAGTCAACAGTGACTTTAACAAAGCCACTAGCTATT
>JBFILZ010000253.1:0-3139 GCA_041611945.1 Bacillus sp. (in: firmicutes) | reverse complement strand
GTCCGTTTGCGATCGTCTTTTCTCACAAGTTTAAAACGTGTATCTGCGTATACGCGCCAAGAAAATCGTGAACCACCGATTAGGATAATATGCATCATCCACGTGATCGCTAACACACGTGTATAAATATCTTGTGTCAACGCATATTGAACAGCTACGACCGCAATTATTGAATACGTAACAGCCCGAACGATTGACTTTAATTCGCCAACAGATGCATAAGACCATGCTTTTCGATACAAACCATATCGCCAAGCGAAGAAATGATGTGATACAAATATAGAAATGGCACTAATGAGCAACATTTGATGGGTGAATACATTAATATAGGGGTGAAGGATGAAGTAACCAATATAAATCGAGAAAACCACGATGATTGAATCGAGTAATATTAACAGCGACGTTCTTTTTTTAACAGTCATTCTTCACCCTCCCACTACTAGTCAACTTCAAAATATCCCTAACCATTTTTTTTGCACTACATGCTCAGGTTGTCTTTTGTGTATTTGTTTATTTGTTATGACTCGTTCTGCATTTTGTTGCAGTAAATCGATATAATCGATTCCCAGTTTCGATTCCACAACATGGTGAGCCAATTTCCAATGGAGACTTCGATTCGTCGTATTATGAACATCTGACCCAATAAAGTGAGCAAGTTGATGTTCGATTAACTGTAGGCTTAATTTCTTTGCGTTTTTTCCAAATCCACCTGTAATACTTGCTGCTGTCACTTGTGAAAGTGCACCATTTTTTATTAAGCGATAAAGCTTGTCAGGGTTTTCGGCAATTTCTGCATTTCGTTCCGGGTGCGCAATGATTGGTATGTATTCGTTCGTTAATAATTGAAAAAACAATTCGTCCGTATACTTTGGAATCGTTGAAGATGGAAACTCTACTAAGACATATTTGGACCCATTTAAGGTTAATAGATTCTCATTCATCGGAAGTTCTTCCACTAATTCTCCATATAACCTGATTTCTTGTCCTTTTAATACGGTCAATGGAATGTGATGTTCATCTAATGTTTGCTGTAGCACTTCAATTCGATTATTTAATTGGTTGCAATTATGCTCGAACGATGGATGTTTTTGATGAGGCGTAGCAATCATCGTATAAATTCCTTCTGCAACCGCTTGCTTAGCGATTTCTAGACTTTCCATTATCGATTTAGCACCATCGTCTAAATCAAATGCAATATGCGAATGAATATCTATCAATTTCCACACTTCCTTAAACCTTTAGTCTCACAAAATACCCTACAAGCTATTCTAGCATAGTGTCTTTTGTCATGTAAGAGTGGTAATTTGTAGAAAATTGTCGAAAACCTATTCCTTTTGTCCATAATAATAGTAATACTGAGAATCTTTTGCTTTTTTCTTATTCAAAACGGTTCCAAGTAACTTCGCTTTGGAAGAATTCAAAAGGTCTTTTGCTTTAACAGCAGCATCAATATCTGTACTTCCGGAAGAAACGACTAAAATCGTTCCATCGCATTTATTTGATAAAATCTGTGCATCGGTTACAGCCAAAACAGGTGGCGTATCAAATAAAATGACGTCGAATTGACCTTTTGCTTCTTCAATAAATGTCGACATTGCATTTGATCCAATAAGTTCTGCCGGATTTGGCGGGATCGGTCCACTCGATAGGACGGATAAATGGTCAATCTCTGTTTTATTAATTGAATCTAGTAAGGAACTTTGTTTAGTTAATACACTGGTTAACCCTCGAACGTTATTTAGTTGGAATGTGTAGTGTACCGTTGGTTTGCGCATATCTGTATCCACAAGCAACACGTTCTTTCCTTGTTGGGCAAAAACGATGGCAAGATTCGCAACCGTTGTGGACTTTCCTTCACCTGGTGCAGTTGACGTTACCAAAATTGTTTTCAACTCACTGTCGACTGATGCAAATTGGATATTCGTTCTAAGCGTTCGGTATTGTTCTGTTATAGGCGAACGTGGACTTTCGATCGTGATTAGTTGGCGGTCATTCTTTAACCCTTTGCTTTTCTTAGCCATTAACTGTCCCTTCTTTCTTTAACAGTTTGTTTTGCTTTTTCATCATTTTGTCTTGCTCTTTACGTTCCATTGAAGAAATGCCACCAAGGACTGGTAGTTCTAATAATTTTTCAATATCTTGTTCTGTTTTAATCGTGCGATCCAAGTATTCTAACAAGAATGCAAGTCCTACACCCAGCATTAAGCCCACTACCATGGCAATAGCCATATTTAGTGGAGGATTTGGTTTAACAGGGCTTTGGCTTTCTGATGCCACTGCTTCCGCTAATATACTGACATTATTTACATTCATGATATTTACAATTTCCCGTTTAAAAACAGAAGCTGTTGTATTTGCGATATCACGTGCCATAAATGGGTCTGCATCTAGTACTTTAATTGTTACAACTTGTGAAGATCCTTCACTGGCAACGACAATTTTACTATTTAACGCTTCAACTGAAATATCCTCTAAAGCTAACTCTTGAACTACTAAGTTTAAAATAGCCGGACTTTTAATAATGACATTATATGTATTGATTAATTGTAGATTGGTTTGAATTTCCCCTACATTGTAGGCAGGTAATTCGGACTTTTCTTGATTCACTAACAATTGAGTGGTTGCTTGATACATAGGTGTTATAACCATATAACTAACGACACCACTAATCACTGTTGCCAAGAATGTTAATGTAATAATCATCGCTATTCTTTTCTTAATCGTTTGTGCTAATTCTTGTAAGCTAATTGTTTCTTCCATGAATTCTATTTTCCTCCTGGACGACCCTCTTATGATGTAATTTACATCTTTTGTCGAAAGTTAAGTTATTTCCTATTATATCACATGGGAATTCCTGTTACTTATCTATTTTTGTCGAATTTTGTCGACTAATTTCCTATAAAAAACACGAAAACCCTCTTAACTATAAGAGTTTTCGTGTGTATTATTACTTATTTATTTTGTTAACTATGTCTGAACGTATCCAAACGGGATCCACTGGCGTTACTTGATCGGATAATACTTTATACCATATGAAGTTATCAGATCCTTTTGTTTCTTCTAAAATAACTAGAGGATAGCCAAATATTTTAGTAGCGCCAATGTCTTTTGCTTTGTATGTGAAAGCAAGAGTGGTTGG
>JBFILZ010000252.1:0-3178 GCA_041611945.1 Bacillus sp. (in: firmicutes) | reverse complement strand
TTAAAGGAACGTGGAAAGACAATCATTCTATCCACCCATTATATGGACGAAGCACATGTACTATGCGACCGTATAGGTATCATGGATCAAGGTGAATTAATTGCACTAGATACTCCAACTAAGCTTGTTAAACAACTTCAATCTAGCAGTACTATTGAATTTCATCTTACAAATCCACCTGACAAGGAATCCTTACTACAGTTAGATGGAGTCAAAGATGTCGAAATTCGAGACAAATTTGTTCAGTTGTATACCGATGAGCTTCAAGTTTCATTAACTGCTTTAATTCAATATACTTCTAAACAAGTAATCACAATCGAAGATCTTCAAACGCGCACTGCCACCTTAGAAGATGTATTTATTCATATGACAGGAAGGAGTTTACGTGAATCATGAGAGCCTATTTTCAACTAACTTTGGCACAATTACGCATCTTTTCAAGAAATAGACAAGTTCTATTTTTCACCCTCCTCTTCCCTATTATCTTAATGCTAGCATTAGGGACATTTATTGGAGGAGACAGTAACCTCTCTATGAGCCTAGGTATAGTAAATAACGATAACCAATCTGATACTTCAATCAAACTAGAAAGCTTATTTCAACAAAATGAAGGAATTAAGGTTTCTTATTACGGTAGCCTAGAGGAAGGAAAAGTAGCTGTAAAGAACGGGGATGTTCCGCTTCTGTTAGAAATACCAAGTGGATACGGGACAGAAATGGATAATTTTGACGATATTCCTTTTTCATTACCCGTCTACTACAACGAAACCAACTTAGCCGCTGCTGAGCTCGGATTAACTGTAATAAATGGAATAGTCGATCAATATAGTAAAAATTTAGTTAGTTATGAACCCATCATCACGATTGACTCGATTGGAATCGAGGCACTTACCATTCGTTATGTGGACTTTCTGGTTCCTGGTATAGTAGCAATGATGATCATGAGTAACAATATGAATGGCGTTGCTGGGCAAATTGCCGCATGGCGTGAGCGAGGGATTCTCAGAAGGATGCAAGGAACGAGTCTAAAGGCCTCTACCTTTATCGCCGCACAAATAACAGCTCGTTTACTTCTCAATGGTAGCCAAGCTTTACTTGTAGTTCTGATTGCAAATCTAGTCTTTAATATTGATGTAGCCGGATCCTGGCTTGCACTCATTTTCTTTATTGTTCTTGGGACTTTAGCATTTATGTCTCTCGGATTCATTATTGCTGGTATTGCAAAAAATCCTGAAAGTGCTGGACCCATTGCCGGGTTTGTTACATTTCCTATGTTGTTTTTAGGAGGCGTTTTCTTTCCTATTGGCAATATGCCAGAGATCATTCAGCCCGTTGTGAAAGTACTGCCAATTGCCCATTTAAGTACCGCACTTAGAGAAACAATGAATATTGGCACCCCCTTTCTAGCACTAGGTTGGGAGACACTCATCCTTTCCTGTTGGCTAATTGGAGGATTTGCCATTGCAAGCTATGTGTTTAAATGGGAGTAAAAAAAGTCAGGTTCCAAAGGAACCTGACTTTTTTTAAAAACAATTATTTCAAAAACTCTTCGACTCTTTTTATTACCTTTTTATACTTAGTTGAAAGTTTTTTAGGCTTGCTTGGAGTAATTGTTTTAACTTCAGTTGATTGTTCAGTAGATACGATTTGAAGGTAAAATGGGTTTGTATCTTGATCCCCACCTAAATAACCTCTTAGTATCTTCATTTTCTTCGAAGATCCAGTTATCTCACCGTTATAATCCCATTGGATATCATTTTTGTAAGTAACATCCATTCTTTCTTTTAGTGCTAAAACTTCTGATACAGCTTCCTGTGCGGTGCTAAAAAAGAAATTAGTTCTTTTTAGCCCCTTCTTTTGAAAGCCATCTCCAGCTTTCGCTTGATAGAACATACTTGTCATTATGGTCATCCTTCCTGTGTTTGTCTCAGACATTTTCGCCAATGAGTCTTATCACTAGGAGACCCAAAGGGGATACCCCTACTATATAGTATATCCTTTTTTACCAAGAACTACCACGATTTTTGCAATAATACTGTTATTTTCTAGCAATAAACATAAACATTCATTTCTTTTTTTCGTTACAATCTTTACTTCTAAGCTTTCACCTCGTCCAAATCCTTTTTTTGTTGCACGAGGTATTTGTTGTATGTCAGTTTCATTTCAGGAATATCTAAGTCCTTGGATGGTTAATAAGTTTCTGGATAAAAGTTGGTGATTGCAGTATTCCTTACAGATTGAATTCAGTGCCAATATAGTAACTAGTTGGATTATTTCCATCGACTTTTCGGACTCAAAGAATTGAAAAACTTCGATAAGTATAAGTTCATTATTAATTAATTTCTGATAATAACTTCTCAATGTAATGCGTCTATGCAAGAATTGAAGAAAAAAAAGAAAATTCCCACTAGATTATGCGTTACCTTCAAATGGTGTACTATTAATAATAGAATGACAGGTTTATAGTAGGTTTAAGTTGAAAGATTCACTTCAAAAAATGAGAAATGCAATTTCAATCAAACGTATGAAATAGAATGAAAGGGGCTCTTTATGAATAAATCTATCGTCATAGGACTTGATATCGGAACGACGAGTGTTAAAGCTGTTGCTTTCACAAAAAGTGGACATGTAATTGGTGAAAAAGAAGTAGCATATCCATTAAATACCCCTTTTCCTAGTTGGGCTGAACAAGAGCCTTTAGAGATTGAAAATGCAACCATTTTAGTCCTCAGACATTTAATTGAATCAAGTGGGATAGTGCCATCTACAATTCTAGCAATTGGTATCTCATGTGCCATGCATTCACTTATATGTATGAATAGTGAAGGTGAACCACTTTCACCTTCACTTACTTGGGCAGATGGACGAGCAAATAAACAAGCTGAAAAATTAAAAGAGTTAGGCTTAGAGCTTTACCAAAAAACAGGAACACCCATCCACCCGATGTCACCATTCGTTAAATTACTATGGATGAAAGAAAATAACTATGAACCCTATAAATTGGCTGCAAAGTTTGTCTCAATAAAAGAGTTTATACTATTTCGGTGGTTTGGAAGCACGATAGTTGATTACTCTATTGCCTCTGCCACCGGTTTGTTTGACATGCATTCATTAGCATGGTGTAAAGATGCGCTAAAACTAGCTAATATTAGTGAGGAACAACTATTTAGCCCAGTTC
>JBFILZ010000251.1:0-3187 GCA_041611945.1 Bacillus sp. (in: firmicutes) | reverse complement strand
TTAAGTTACATTCAAAAACACTAATTCTAGGAGCTAAGAAAATGAGAAAAGAATTTTTAAAACAAGAAAAATGAAATATACTACTTTTTCTTTTTGTAATGATTGTCGGATATGTTTCTAGTGTGATTCTTATTGGTAGCCCTGTTACTTATTCAGCACCAGCCGGCGTATTAATAGGGTTCCTTATACTTGAATTCTCGAAGTATAGAAACTTTAAAAAAGAATGGGAAATCAAACGACAGAGCAGTACTTGGAGAAAGTTTTAATTCTTTCAAAGTGAATGTAACTTATTAGCAAGTAAGTTACATTCGAAGTACTTGATTTATCTTAATTCTAGTAACATAGGAAAAAGAAAGTATTGAAAATTTAAGCTATATAGCTGGTTAGCAACCAGCCGTGATCATGATGATTATTGAAATTGATGGTTACTTCAACCAAGCCTTATTGACCGGTAAAAAATGTTCCAAGCAGCAATTGAGGCAGATGTATCGACAAGCAGACCAATTAACTTTTGAGACTCGTGACTTTGCCAATGTGTTTTGCCGGCTCCATAACTTTGATCAAATTCCGTATTCAGAGGATATTGAAGTTGATTTTGTCTTGGATACGGATACCGGCAGGATCTACTCTCCGAGTTACTAACTTTTACGAACCATTTTTCGAGACTTTTTGTTAAATGTGAATGTACCTTATTCTAAAGTAAGTTACATTTAGACTCACTATTTTAAAGAAGTTAGCAGTATTAAAAGGGAAAGTGAATTCTTCAGAAGAAATGATTCATTCTAAAGGCTATATTCTAAGGCTTTAATATCGTGTTTTTGAGTGGGTAAGAGTTTATATATCGCATCTTATCGGAAGTTTTATGAAAATGGGAGAAAAGAAGCTGATCACAGCATATCTTTTCTCCCTTTTGCTATGTCAGTTTAGGTGGAGGAACGGTCTAAATACCAAATAAAATAATTTGAAAAGATCTCTAGCTTTTAATCGATATAAGGCTTTAAACAATCTGGTGACCTAATTATTGGAATAAATTATTGTCTAATTTACACATTTAGTGTAATATTACACTAAATGAAAAGGTATGAGGTGACTATATGGACCAACAAGAGTTAATCGAGACCGTATCACTAAAAATAAGATTAATCCGCTTAGAGAAAGAGCTTTCACAAGAAGAAATGTCTAAGATTTTGGGTATTTCTAAAAAAACGTTGATTCAGATTGAAAAAGGAAGAGTGGCAGCAAGTTGGAATGTGGTGGTCACGTGTGTAGCCTTATTTGAACAAAGTGAAATTTTGCAAAATGGACTGGGAGATGAAAGCTTAGAAGTTGTGCGATTAATTACTTTCAACCATATCGAACAACCTTCCGTAAAAACAATGGGTGGAAAGGTTTGGTGGAAGGAAGTTGAAAAACGAGGGGAATTCAAACTCCAACAAAATGTCGTAAGTCAGCATTTTCGAATTATTGACGATTCGCATTACCGTTGGTTAAGTACATTCGATTTAGAAGAAGCTTTGCTTCATCTAAAACATCTCGAAAAAAAAGGAAAAAATGAACGAGGGCCATTATGAGTGAGCAAAGTGATGCACTTTTTTTACGAAAGCTGGTTGCATAACCAGGGCAGGTTATTTTGGAAAGTTTGTTTTCCTTTTAAGCACCTCAACCAGTGTGCCCGAACAGGTGCTAGCTAGACCTTAGTCAAATGCAAAAAAGAATAACGTAAGTTGTTCGATTTCATGACCGGTAATTATGTGGATGTTCCGTTTGAAATGCGAGTACTTAATTGATAATTGGGGGATATATGATGAATGGATTCGGAAAAGGGTTAGTGGTTTTAATGGTGATTGTCGGGATGACTTTTACCTTCTTTGGCGGAATGTTTTATATCTTGAATACGGGAAATGCGCAGTTAATAGGACTTATTGTCGCAATTATCGTTTCACTGATTATTTTCTCTGTTTATATCACAGAAAAGCGAAGTGGCAAAAGAACGATTATGTGGATTTCATTGTGCCTAGCAGGAGGCTTGGCTTATGCAGCCCCTCATTATTACAAAGAAAGTTTTGAAAAAGTGAATGATGCAGAAGTGGATCTCTTTGCCTATGAGCCGTTTAAAGAAAGCGAAAAGTTGGCCAGGTTGGATCAAAAAGCGTCATTTCAAATCGATGGGGAAGTCCCGATACTGGACGGGGCAACCGCTTTATATCCGTTATTTGCCGCATTTGCTGAAGCTACATATCCCGAAGATATTTATGAACCTTATAAAGGTCCGGTCGCTACAACAAAGACTTCCTCTGCCTATAATCGGCTCATAAAAGGGAATGTCGATATGATTTTTGCTGCAGAGCCTTCTAGTGGCCAAATACAGGCGGCAGAAGAAACAGGTGTAGAATTAACATTAACGCCAATCGGACGCGAAGCTTTTGTATTTTTTGTCAATTCCCGTAACCCGGTAACTGATTTAGCGAGTGAGGAGATTCGAGGCATCTATTCAGGAGATTTTCAGAGTTGGGAACAACTTGGTGGAAAAGACGATGAAATCCGTGCTTTTCAACGGCCAGAAAACAGTGGCAGTCAAACTACGTTTATAAAATTCATGGGAGACAAGGACATCAAAGAACCTGAAATAGAAGACGTAGCTGCAGGAATGGGTGGGGTCATTGATGAAGTGGCAAGCTACCGGAACTACAAAAACGCAATCGGCTATACGTTCCGGTTCTATTCCACCGAAATGGTGCGTAATGACAAAGTGAAATTGCTATCGGTTGATGGCATTGAACCGAGCATTGAGAATATCCGTACAGGCAAATATCCTTTGACTTCTGAATTTTATGCAATTACTGCGGGTACAGAAAACCCGAATGTTCAGCCATTCATAGATTGGATTCTTTCTGAAGAAGGGCAGAAGTTAGTCGAAGATACAGGGTTTGTGCCGGTTCAATAGCAGTCCGAAACAGCTAGAAAGATACAGATGTTTACACAAAGGCTATCTTTGAATAGCCTTTGTTGGCGTGTCAATAAGGCATAATTAATCTAGATGCAAATAAATTTTTATCTCCAACAAAAGTCAAGAGCCGTAAAGGATTGCTAAAAATGAAAACGGTTCCAATGGAGACTGAAAATTTATTATATATTGACAACTTAAAGTGATTTGTTATGATGAAGTCAATTAAACATTCGAACAACT
>JBFILZ010000250.1:0-3195 GCA_041611945.1 Bacillus sp. (in: firmicutes) | reverse complement strand
AGAGCAGCAATCCCAACAACTGCTGCGGAGTTTATTAACTGCAAAAACACACCAATTCTTACTTGTTCAACATTTACATTATTAAAATTATTCGTTTTTAAAGCAGAATCAATTAATCCACTTCCAAGTATGTAGGATGCTGTTGCAAGTAGAAATAACACACCAATGATAATTTCATATTTTCTTTGTGATTTCACTTTCGTTTCCCCCATTATATATGTTATATAGTACTTGATGCATTTCAGTCATTTAGTTTTTAATCTCCTCTTTTGATATCTGTAGATCATATGTAACAACTATAAAAACAATACTGTGAGAAAATAACCACATATAGTGTATAACCTTATAACCCTTATAAATCCCTTGAATATGTAGTGACTGTACCAAGAAGTTTTCTTGTAATCTATTTATTATAGTTTTTAGTAACAGAAGGGTTTATTTAACCGAAAAAAATTATGGTTCATTGATTTGTATTATCCAAAGCCCTTCTGTGTGAACATCCAAGTTCCCAGTTGAGTTTTGGTAATAGATACGTTTATTCTCTTATGAAAAATTTTCAATATCCAATAGACGATTGATAATACTATTTCAAATGCCTTACAGAACGACCTTTCGTAAGAACTAACCCTTGATAAAACTAGAATATTGGTATTCCTAGAACTTCTTGGATAGACTTCTCACTTTTATATCACCTTTAAATAGTTTATAATTCTTATATAATAGTAGATATATTAATCAATAAATATTTATAATAGATTATGATACAGTTTGAGTTATGAAAAATAATGTATGTACCTAGGTGGTGCCTTGCTGTTTGTGATTTTAAACAGAAGTGCCTACTCTTTTTTGCAAATATAAGTGATAAGGAAGGGTATAATGAGCAACAGAAAAACTAAAACAGACGTCATCCTAATTGGTGCCGGAATCATGAGTGCGACTTTAGGAACACTCCTTAAAGAATTGGTACCGGAATGGGAAATTACAGTGTTTGAGAAGCTCGACAACGCAGGAGAGGAAAGCTCCAACGAGTGGAACAATGCAGGAACAGGGCATGCAGCACTATGTGAACTTAATTACACAGTCGAAAAAACAGACGGCTCTATAGATATTAGCAAAGCTATCAACATTAATGAACAGTTTCAGCTTTCAATGCAGTTTTGGTCTTATCTTGTAAATAACAAGCGTATACAGGCTCCCCAAGACTTTATCATGCCATTGCCACATATAAGTATGGTGCAAGGGGAAGATAATGTAACGTTTTTAAAGAAACGGTTTGAAGCGCTGTCAAATAATCCTCTGTTTCAAGGGATGGAATTTTCAGATGATCCTCAAAAACTAATGAAATGGATTCCTCTAATTATACAAGATCGTAAATCGAATGAACCTATAGCAGCAACAAAAATTGACGCGGGAACTGATGTTAATTTTGGAGCTTTAACTCGCATTTTATTTGACCATTTAAAAAGTGAAAATGTAGATATCAAATACAAACATAGTGTTGAAAATATTAACCGCACAAATGATGGATCATGGGAGTTAAAAGTACGAAACGACATCGGTAATATTGAGCACCATTCTGCGGAATTCGTCTTTATTGGAGGCGGTGGAGGAAGCCTGCATCTACTACAAAAAGCCGGTATTCCTGAAGGAAAACATATTGGTGGATTCCCAGTGAGCGGAATGTTTATGGTGTGCAATAACCCAGATGTTGTAGCGCAGCACCATGCAAAGGTCTATGGGAAAGCTAAAGTTGGAGCTCCGCCAATGTCTGTTCCGCACCTTGATACAAGGTTTATCGATAATAAAAAGTCATTGCTATTTGGACCGTTCGCCGGTTTCTCACCAAGGTTTTTAAAAACCGGCTCAATGTTTGATTTAGTTACTTCAGTAAAACCGGATAATCTAGCAACGATGTTGTCGGCAGGTGCAAAAAACATGTCACTGACAAAATATTTAATCGAGCAGGTTATGCTATCGAAGGAAAAGCGCATGGAAGAATTGCGAGAGTTTATTCCTTCAGCAAAAAGCGATGATTGGGACTTAGTCGTAGCAGGACAACGTGTCCAAGTTATCAAAGATACTCAAGATGGAGGCAAAGGCACTCTTCAATTTGGTACGGAAGTAATTTGTTCCGCCGATGGATCAATTGCAGCATTACTAGGTGCTTCGCCAGGAGCTTCTACAGCTGTTCACGTAATGCTTGAAATAATGCAAAAATGTTTCCCGCAACATATCAAGGAATGGGAACCAAAAATTAGTGAAATAATTCCGTCTTATGGAAAGTTACTAATGGAGAATCCAGAACTTTTGAAAAAAATCCATGCTTCAACATCAGAGACGCTTGGTCTAAACGAGAAAGAACCAATTTATAGTTAATTTGTTAATACCAAAAAAATAACTGAAAATCATAGATTTTCACCTAAAAAAAAACTTGGAACCTTTAATCTGTCATTAGATTAAAGGTTCTTTCAATATACCTCGTTAAAGAGAATGTGAATTCAGACAAGCTGTCTATTTTTACAAGGTAAAATAATATCACGAATAAAAAGGCTCTTATGAAGTTCCTGTTGGTTTTAATGATGGTTAATGAAGGCTAACCGAGGGTGTGTGAAACACCTCCTCGAAAATCCCTACGGACTCATTTCCTTCGTGCCGTCATTAATGTCTAAAGAGAACACCGTCATCCCAAGGAAAGAAAGAATTCTGCAGAGGAAATCAACAACCACGTGTAAAAAAGTCAACAAAAAAGAAAGAATCTTAGAGATATTATAAAGAATAAACAGGAGAGGAAATATTTTTTTGATTAGAAATCCTCTGCTCTGTACTCTTTGATATAGACGAAAGGGGTAATGATTTGAAGAGTGGAAAAAGTTGTAATTATTTGTTGGATAAAAGAGGGATTTCAGAAAGTTCTGTCGAATTCAAGATAGTAAATAATAGTTTAATTAGGGGAGAATAATGTATTACCTAATGCATGGGAAATCAAGTAAATAATTTATTGTATTAGAAGATATAGAAATTAATAAACTTTAGGTTTTTTTATAAGAAATCCAACATCTAAAGTTCAAAAAGGGGAATTAGGGACATAATGAAGCCTACAACAAATGATTTTCAAACAAAGTTAAGTAAAAAGAATGGAAGTTTGAAGTTCAGATTAACTATAGGAGTACTTAGTATTTTACTTTTTTCCTTATT
>JBFILZ010000249.1:0-3202 GCA_041611945.1 Bacillus sp. (in: firmicutes) | reverse complement strand
TCCATTAAAAGGAATTGACATCGCTGTCAATGATTTAGAGGTTCCGACTTCAACATATGTCGGTGAAAAAGTGAATATGTCTTTAGATATTTATAGCAACATCTCTACTTCTAGCCATGTAACTATTTATCAGGATAACGAACCGATATTACAAGAAGATATTTCTGTAAATCAAGGATCAACTAACTTTACCTTTAGTTATTTCATTAAAGATCCAGGCTTTCACACATATAAAGCAGAGATTGTAGCGGATGTTGATACAATTCTTGAGAATAATCTATACTATGCTTTTTCAGAAACAAAAGGAATACCGAGCGTATTAATTGTTGAAGGTAACGATGGTGAAGCATTGAATATTAGCAGTGTACTGAAAAACTCCTTTGTAAATGTAAAAGTCATTTCACCAGAATTATTGCCGACCAATATAGGTGCCTATTTGAACTATGATTCTATTATATTTAGTAATGTATCTGCACCTCGAGTAACGGGTCATCAAATGGAGTTAATTGAGAGAGCAGTTCATGATTTTGGAGTAGGCTTTATCATGACAGGTGGAAATGAGAGCTTTGGACTAGGAGGATATTTTAAGACTCCAATTGAAGATCTATTACCAGTCAAGATGGAAGTGAAAGGTGAAAATGAACTACCTTCCCTTGGATTAATAGTTGTTCTAGATCGATCAGGAAGTATGAGTGGAGATAAAATTGATCTTGCAAGAGAAGCTGCAGCAAGATCCGTTGAACTATTAAGAGAAAAAGATATACTGGGTCTGATTGCTTTTGATAGCCAGCCTTGGCAAATCATTGAAACGGGTCCTATTAAAAATAAAGAGAATACGTTGGAAAAAATCCGTTCGATAACTTCTGATGGAGGTACTGATATTTTTCCTGCATTACAGCTCGCCTACGATCAGCTGATGGATCTATCTTTAAAAAGAAAACATATAATTTTATTAACGGATGGACAGTCACCGGTTCCATCAGATTATCAAGAGATGATTGAGTTTGGGAAACAAAACAACATTACCATCTCTACTGTTGCCGTTGGTCATGAAGCAGATACAGGCTTGCTTGATGAAATAGCAACAATTGGTGGTGGGCGCTTTTATTATGTGGTCGATGCGTCTACTATACCTACTGTCTTTTCAAGAGAAACCTCTCTGTTGACAAAAACCTATATCGTAGATGAACCTTTTTACCCGAAGTTAGTGAATGGTTATGAATGGAATGATATATTGCAAGGCGGTATTCCTCAACTTAATGCCTATATTGCAACGACTCCAAAGGAAAGAGCCAATCAAGTACTCATTAGTGAGAAAGAAGATCCAGTATTAATCAGGTGGCAATATGGATTAGGGAAAGCGATTGCTTGGACATCTGATACTAAGGATTGGGCAGGAAACTGGCCAATTTGGAAAAACTGGCCAACTTTTTGGAATGAACTCTTAACATGGACGTTCCCCCAATATACTAGACAGCCCTATGAAGTAGAAACAACAATTGTTGGCAATACAATAACCATTGATGTTGTTGCTAGCAATGAAAATACAACAAATGTAGAGGCCTTGCTTGTCAGTAGTGAAGGGGAAGAAACTGCCCTATCTTTACATATTAAAGCCCCTGGTGAATTCAAAGGAACATTTACGACTAATAATCCAGGGATATTCTATCTACAGCTGTCTGAGAAAGAAGGAGAAAAGACAGTCGGTACTTTTAAGACAGGGATTGTTGTTCCCTATTCTCAGGAGTTCAAATTTGATAAAAGGAACCTTACATTATTAGAGGAAGTGGCTGAAGCGGGAGGTGGGAGAGTCATTGAACACCCAAAGGATATATTTAGAAACGACCTTCCGAGTAAAAATAAAAAACAAGACATCTTTTACCCATTGCTCATTTTGGCCTTACTGATTTTCTTATTGGATGTGGCTGCTCGGAGGTTCCATTTTAGTCCAGCCATCTTTAGTAAATTCAGTAATGAAAAGAATCAAAAGAAAAAAACAGCAATGATGGAACTAGAAAAACAGCAATCCCAATTTCAGCAGTTAAAAAAGGCAACAGTAAAGCGAAGAGAACCCCAAAAAGGCATAGAAGATACAAAGAAAAATCTATTTTCCTTAGATGAACGGGATAAAGAAATCAAAGAAAATAGGGATAACCGTGATTCCGTAACTAAGAAAAATGATCCAATAGATCGTCAGGAACAGATGGATCGTTTATTAAAGGCTAGAAAGCGTAAGTAAATAAGCCAATAACTAATTACTTGAGCCAATGAAAACGGTGGTACCGGAAATACCGAATAGTTGATATTTGGTTTTCTGTTAAAGATTTTTGTAATAAATAAGAGGTGTCGAATGTATCTATCTAAATTAGACGTTGAGAAATTAACAGATGAGCAGTTGACGAAGCTGTTATTCTCAGATATTGAGGATGATAATGAAAAAGGAGATTGTATCTTTGTGGTAGGTAGCAGCAAGGCCATTAAGTACCGTTTACCTAAAGCAGTGGAATTATTTAATCAAGGGAGAGCTAGTAAAATTTTATTTTCTGGTGGAGTTAAATGGGAGGGAAGTGAACTTCCAGAAGCTCTTGAATTGAAAAACGAAGCAATCGCATTAGGAGTGCCTGAAAAAGACATCCTAATTGAAGAAACTTCATTACATACGTTAGAAAATGTGCTAGCCTCGCTACTGGTATTAGATAGGGAATTTCACTTACATAATATCCAGCGGCTTTTAGTAGTGACGACCTCTTACCATATGAGAAGGTTACATTTGACTTTAAGAACTTATATGCCCGATTGGATTAAATTTACCTTGTGTCCTGCCGAAGATAATAATACGAGAGAGGATAACTGGTTTCTCACTGAAACTGGTAGAAAACGTGTTAAGGATGAGTCTGTAAAAGTTATCAAGTATGTTAGGCAAGGTGCTTTGTGCGATCAAAAAATATATATTTAATTGGGTGGTTGTTCAATATAAGGGTGCTTTAATTGAACACGGGACCTTTAAGTAAAAAAATGGTAATAGTGAAAAAGAGTCTGGGACATAACTAAATGAATCATTCTCAAAGACGAACAATATTTTATCTTTAAAAATAGTTAGGTTGTAAAAACTGGTTCGTTCCATTTCGCTTCAGACACTCGCTTTCCGCGGGGAGGAATCTGAGCCTCCTCGCTGCGCTGCGGGGTCTCAGCCTTTCCTCTA
>JBFILZ010000248.1:0-3260 GCA_041611945.1 Bacillus sp. (in: firmicutes) | reverse complement strand
TCTTATGAATGTAAAAAATGGGACAAGGTGCCTGTCCCTCATGTCCCATTACCTTACTCCTGCCGCTATATTTATCTGTTTCTGATGATTTAAATCTATAGCACCATCTTTATGTCTCGTTGAATTTTTAAAGTGAATATCAAAATGACCAGTTATCCCATTGTCCTTAATATATTGAACATCATGTGGAAAAAAACTCATACTTGCAGCCGCTTTCCTTCCATCAACTTCAATAAGAACCGCTCTAGGTGTCCAACTATATCCGCCCCAAATACCTTTAGCGATAGTAGAATCAGCAACTGTAACTGTTTCACTATCAGCATGATTAGCCCCAGTTGTTCTTTTTACCATAAAGCTTTTTCCGGTTTGAAAATCTGTTACTTTAAAGGTCTTCCCGATGGGAAATACGTATTGTCCCTCAGTCCACCAGTCCAGGTGCTCTCCGTGACGTTCACTGACTACTGGCTTTACAGCTATTTGGTATTGTGGAACCTTTAATTTTTGACCAATAGATAATGTACTAGTTAAAGTAAGGCCATTGACTTTTAAAAGTTCACTTTGTGGTATACCGTAGCTTACGCTTAAATTCCAAATATTGTCACCAGAGATAACTGTATGCGTTATATACGTAACTGCATTATGAGATGGTGTAGTAGCTTCTGGAATATTCGATGTTGTTCTTACCTTTAAGCTTTGTCCCACTCTTATTACATCTGAAGATAACCCATTTAATGTTTTAATACTTTCAGTACTTGTCCCAAATTTCTTTGCTATTCCAAATAGCGTATCACCAGAGACCACTGTATAGTTTTGAACGGTCCCTTGTTCGGTTGTAGGATCTGTTGTTGGTTCAATTTGGTTCTTTGTTGAGAGTATTAATTCTTGGCCAACCATGATAGTATCACTTGTTAAATTATTTGAAGTCTTTAGCGCCGTCACTGTCGTCCCATACTTATTCGCAATTGTCCACAATGTGTCTCCGCTAGATACTAGATGTTTAGATGGAATGGATGATATCAAAACTCGGTTGTTAGCGCCGTCCCATTCTACATTTAAATCCATTGACTCACTTACAAATCTAACCGGTACCATAGTTGTCCCATTTACGACAAATGATGGCTGCATTTGTTTAACTTCGCCATTTATTCTGGCAGTTGATGCACCTATTTCAAAGGCTATTTTTACATCAACTTTTTCGATACCGACTGTTCTAGATTCTGGATTGTACCATACATTTGCACCAAGCGTTTCTGCAATACCACGAATTGGAATGAAGACCGTGCCATTGATCAAAATAGGTTGTTGTGAAAATTGAGCAGGCTTCCCGTCAATAACAATTGAGAGAGGTGCATGTTGGCTCTCAACGATTGCTGTACTCGTACCAGATGCTTCTGCTTCTTCCACTTGGTTTGAAACAGAAAATGTTCCTATCAACATCGTGCCAAGCATTACCTTTACCATTCTGCCCTTTGAATTTGGGATCGTCTTTTGTATATAAGAAAGTGCTTTTTCTTTTAAAGTCAAATTAGTACTAGTTAAACTTCCTAATTCGTCAGAGAACTCATATAAATATTGGTCTAAATAAAGAACTATGACATCTTCATCATGTTCTTTTCGAATTTCATGTTTTATAAATGTCACGAATCCACCTCCATTTTTACTATCACCATTCTACTTACCGAATATCCAAATATCGACGTTTTAGTCAGTATATTTCCCACTTATGGAACTAAAACTAAAAACCAAGGGGGTTTTGCATGAATCTTTTTACGCATCATAAAGTTTTAATCAATGAAAAGATTCTAGAAACCTTAGTATTATATATAAATCCATTGATATTAGGCCGTTCTTTAAACTTACAACCTGTCGAAGGGGAAAAAAGTACATATAATACTGTTCCTTTCATTTTTTTGGCTAAGAGGGAAATTGAGTTAGCGGCAAAGCACGGATAATTAAAAGGGACAAGGGTCCTCTTATATAGAAAGTTAGGGATAGAATGAAGCTACTTATCTCAACGCTACTAGTACTTATTTCCTTTACTTTGGTTGCATGTAATATAACTGAAACGAACAATCAGGAGAATTTACTTGATAATCGTCATGCTAATTACCAAAAGCTAACTACAACGAGTGAACAGCCAATTTCTATAAAAAACAAAGATGGAATAAGATTTATGATTTTATTTAATGAGTGGTATGACTTCCCCCATATAATGGATGAATATAATGGCTCAGTCATTGAAACTCTAGAGAAATTGCCATTAATTACAGCGCTGATTCCGAATGATGAGGTTGAGAGGCTACGGAATGATCGTAGAGTTTCCTATTTGGAGATTGACAAGGTCGTGGAAGTAAGTCCTACTGAGCAAATGGATTGGACAAGAGAAAATATTCAAAGCACAAAAGCATGGAGTAGTAATTTTACAGGTAAAGGAATTAATATAGCCGTTATTGATTCAGGTATTGATCTGAATCATGAAGATATCTCTGTTGTAGGAGGGGCTTCTTTTGTAAGTTACACGAACTCATTTAATGATGATAATGGTCATGGTACACATGTAGCTGGTATTGTAGGGGCTTTACATAATAATATAGGGGTTATTGGTGTAGCGCATAATTCAAATCTGTATGCATTAAAAGCACTTGATGCACAAGGTGTTGGTTTTCTATCTGATATTGTTTCTGCAATAGATTGGTCCATCAAAAATAAGATGGATATTATTAATTTAAGTCTTGGACTGAATCAACCCTCTCCAATATTAAAAACGATGGTCGATAAAGCGTATCAGAATAACATAGTAGTCGTTGCTTCTGCTGGTAATGAGGGGACAAAAGCAGGTCTTGAAGATACAATTACTTACCCAGCCAGGTACGATTCCACAATAGCAGTCGCGGCGGTAGATGAAAATAACAAAAGAGGCGTCTTCTCTTCAACTGGTAATTTAATTGAATTATCCGCGCCAGGTGTTAACGTTTTAAGCACATATGTAAACAATGACTATGTCTATATGAGTGGGACAAGCATGGCTGCACCTTTTGTTAGTGGTGTAGCGGCACTAATAAAAGAATCTAATCCTAGCTATACGGCTGAAACGATTAGAGGGTTGTTACAAAAAACTTCTTATGATTTAGGAGACAAGGGCAGAGACCCTTGGTTTGGTTACGGCTTAGTCCAATCTCCATTTCTATTTCGGGATATATATGGACACTGGGCCAATCAAGACATTATTAAAATGTATGAGCTTGGTTGGATGAAGGGTA
>JBFILZ010000247.1:0-3260 GCA_041611945.1 Bacillus sp. (in: firmicutes) | reverse complement strand
TAATATTTTTCTTTTTCTATTTTCTCCGTAACTTTGATAGGAGACAATTGAATTTCTTCAATAAAATGTTCATTTTCATCAAAGGAGACAATTTTTTCTTCTATTACAAATTCAGGTTTGCTTTCTACTCGTTTGCTTAAGTCTGTTTTATCTTCTACCAATTGCTCTAAATCACGTGAACCGATTATATCTTCTTCCTTTTCATGCTGAAAAAAGAGTGAAGATTGATTTTCTTCCAATTCTGAATTCTCTTCTAGTTTTCGATTCACTAAAGTGTCTAAATCGCTATCAATATTGTGTAAATGATTGTCGGTTTTCATGCTTGAATTAATTGGCAACACATTGGTTTCTTGAATATTAGTAGCCTCAGACCATTCATTCTCGCCTTCAACATTCATACTATTATAAGAAGAATCAACAAAATCTATTACCAAACTATCTTTATGACCTTCATCTTCCGTTACTTCAATTTCTTCAATATTCACATCCGTACTTGAAACAATTTCCTGCTTTATTAGAATGGAAGATTTGTACTCATCTGATTCCTTCATTCGAACAGATAGATTTTTTCTCCTTGGTAAATAATTGGAATCTTCTACAGCCTCTATTTTCAAATCAATAAATAGAGAGCTCTCACGTTTGTATAAAAGATATGTAAATAAAACGACTAGTAATAAAATAAGTCCTACAGTTTGCCAAAATTGTAAAATGAGATTAGCCATATAACCTAGTACTGAAATAAACATTATGAGAAAAATAATCAACAGTTTCCCTTTTATATGGATTCCCACTGGGGACAACAATAAAATTACTGCTACTATGATTAGAGCAATTAAACTGAATATATACTCTATAGTTCTCCCCTCCATCCTATTATATAAATAATTCATCAATGCATATATTAACAATTTCCGACTAATTTCAAGTGTATAATAAAATCATATTTTTTGAAAGATATGTAAGAATTTAATTCATGAGACTGTGTTTAATTTGGTTATTAATTCCGCATTAGGTATCCCTCTTTCTGCAAGAATCACACAACTTTAGCTACAATCAACTTCATTGAAGAAACATCATTGAGATTTAATAGGTCCTAAATAAAGATTAGCTTACTTAAAGCAAGGCAATTCTAAAAGAAAATCCCCCGAATCTAATCGAAGGATTTACTTCACATATTGGGCAACTTTGTTTCTTCCTTTTTGTTTGGCACCTGTGTATAGGGCACGATCGGCATGACGAACTAAAGCCATTGGATCATCAGCATTTTCAGGTGCGGATGCAAGTCCAATACTAGCCGTTATGTCAATTTCAATACTTTGATTTGTCTCAGTTAAATGATTACTAATTTCAAATGGTATCGAAGAGATAGTTAATCGAATCGCTTCAGCTAATTTATAACTTGAGAATATGTCCAAGTCAGGCAATAGAATTGCAAACTCTTCTCCACCGTATCTTGCGACTGTCCCTTGATTTCCAACCTTATCTATTAATCTGTTTGCTAATTGAAGAAGTACTTCATTTCCTGCTTGATGTCCGTATGTATCATTCACTGTCTTAAAATGGTCAATATCTAGTAAGATCAAAGAAAGGGTTACTCTAGATTTATATAGCAATAATTTCTCGAATTCATCCTCTAAATTCTTTTCAAAATATCTATAATTATAGAGATTTGTTAACGCACATCGCTCACTAATATTTCGTGTTTCTTCATAGTGGTTCGCATTCTCTAGAGCTACTGCTAAATAATTCGTCAAAATATCAACTATCATTAAATGAAACCCTTCATACGCTCTCTTTTGCTTAGAAGCTAAAGTAATAATCCCAACTATTTGCTGATTTCTTTTAACCGGGAGTGAAATGATACTTTCAGCTTTTTGTGATAAAAAACCAGTGCTTAAATGGGACCATTCTTTCCTGGTTTTATAGAGAACTGAGGTGTTTTCTCGAAATACGAAACCACTTATGCCTTCAGAATTAAGTGAACCAAGCTCATTTATCTCCTTTGCTTGACCACCTTCGATATATCGCAAAATTTTAAAATTCCTTGGTTGTTTAACGTCTACAATATAAGCAAAATCAACTTGTAACATATTAGTAACTTTCGATAAAAATAAAGCTAAGACCTCATCTACTTGTAATCGTTCTGTTAATTGATGTCCAATTTCACTTACACTTTGTAAATATGTATTAATTCTCTGACTAGAATGGTATAAATTTAGGATAATAGCTAAACTGATAAATGGAACTCCTACAAAAACAATTCCAATTACACCAATTTCATTATAAAGAAGATACAAGACTATACCGACAGGTATAACTAATAGAGTAGACACGCCTTCCCATATTATATCCTTTGTTAAGAAACCGACTTTACGCTGATATATATACTTTCTAATTAAATATAGTATGACATGATTCACAATAAATACTGTAGCGATATAACCAATGACCGGGATAAAGGTTTGAACAGAATTTAATTCGATAACTCCTGTCTTACCACCTAACATATAATAGACACTAGCACTACATATAGAAACCATTAAAAACATAAGAGAATTCATAGGAAGCCTAAAAAGATCATCCTTATCTAAACGCAATTTAAGTAGTAATACAATAAGTACAAATTGCATGAGTATCATCTCTAAAAATAATCCGAAAGAAAGAAATACTGCTAACGAGACTCCATTCGTAAAAAAAATTGGAGTTTCATTCACGATAATAGGCAAAGTTGAAACGATAGCCATCAGCAACAACAATATAAATATATCCAGAGTATATCCAGATAGAGAAGGAGGGAACAGTTGATAAATTAGCAGTGAAGAGGCAGGAAACAAAAACAACCATGCTATCCACAAGCCGAGTTTTTTATTTCGATTCAAGTCAAATTCCGCCTCCCTTCTATCCTATTTTAGTTTATTGTTTCATTTTATCAAATTTTCTGTTATATGTCCTATTAAATTTATTGATTTTTTGTTTCTGAATTCTTATTTATCATATATATACTTCCTTACCTCAGAAATAAAATACAGTGATCCAGTGATAAGAAGGGCATCGGATTCACGTTGCCTCAGGAGCTCTGAATCAATAGCCTCTTTAAAATTCTCAATTGCATGGCTATTATCTCTTGGAAACATAGAGAATAATTTATTAGCAGATGCAGCTCTCGGAAAATCAAATGAAGTATAAACAACTCGTGCACTCACTTCAAACAATGGTTCGATCATATCCTCAAGCTTTTTGTCTTCTAATGCACTAAAGAT
>JBFILZ010000246.1:0-3263 GCA_041611945.1 Bacillus sp. (in: firmicutes) | reverse complement strand
TCCCGCAGGACATTGAATATTCCTCCATGAATTTTCACCGCACGAAGGAAATGCGTTAGCATTTTCGAGGAGTTCTCACACCTTATGCTACAATCAACATTCGTTTAAATATTGATTCTTGCTAAAAACAACATTCTTTTCAAAAACAGCCTACTTTTTTATGTAAAGTTGTTTTATTCAATTGTTGGGTTTGGTGTGGTTTTTATATCTTGTGAGGACATTATTAGTTTTTAATTATTAGGCCTCTGTTGTAGTTGGTTGTTGGTATTCCCACGAAGAGAACAAACGTTCTAAACCGAACTCATCAAATATAAGTTGGTGATGACCGTGTGAGCAACCGAAATTCTTAAATCCATACAAAAACTTACCTACGCGATTCTGAAAAGGGTATGGACATTTATCAAATCAAATCTGACGGAAAAATCGGCCAAAAGGTCTTTATCACATCCAGAACGTCAACAACTACCACCGAAGATTGAAAGGGTGAATACAGAAGTTTAATGGTGTGGCGACCAAATATCTAAATAATTATCTTCCGTGGTTTCAAGTATTAGATGGCATCTATCACCAGCTAAACGAAGTCACAATGAATGATAAGATAATAAAAGGAAATTTAATTCCAAGTGTGGAAACCTATGATACACTTAGATTATCTAAGTTGACTGTATAGAGATTATTTCTTAATTCAACTGTGGTGTAGCGCCGATTTTGTGCTAAGTGAATGACTAACGTGCAGGGTTGTTCAATAAGAAGCCACAATAAATGTTCCAGGAAAATTTATAAATTTGTGAGGGAATAAATGAAAGACTTTTTGAATGAAATCCGAAGACCCATGAATATATCGCTGTCAAAAAAAATTACATATTCGACTTTACTATTTATCGCAGGGATTATTTTAGGCATCATTTCCAAGGTACTTGATGAAACTGCCAGTAATCTATTGCCGTATTTCCTTGAAGTGTTGGATTTAAGGAACTTCTTTTCTCGAATGGGAGTTTGGATTTTCCTTGCGGTGCTAATATCTGTGTATACTAAATCACCTGTTAGATCTGCCATAAATGTTTTTTTGTTTTTTGCAGGCATGGTTGGTAGCTATTACCTTTATACTGTTATGGTAGCTGGTTTTTTTCCTAAATCATATATGATGCTTTGGATGATCATGACGATTATTTCACCATTTATAGCTATTGTATGTTGGTATGCAAAAGGGAAAGGTATAATTGCTATTTCTCTTGCATCTATACTATTCATGTTTATTTCAAGACAGGCTTTTGCATTTGGGTTTTGGTATTTTCATTTAGTACACTTATTGGAATTATTACTTTGGGTAGCCACGATTTTTGTTTTATACCAGTCTCCAAAACAAATAATCAAAGTGGTTACCATAGGATTGCTTTTATATTTCCTTACTGCACAAACCCATTTATTCTGGGGAATGCTGTAGTCAAGGTAGTCGATTCTCCGAAAGATAACGTGGCATCAATAAATTCTTCAAGAATTTTTACTTATTCCGTTACAATCTTCACTAAATAACTAAACTGACCTGCTAAACGATGGCATTCTACTACTATAGGTTATCCTTTTCAAAAATCCTTGGATTTTCCCCATTGTTTCGTATCGAATAAAATAAATGTTGTTACATTTTTAATGAGTTTTTCACGATCAATGATAGCCCTATATCCTTTTATAACTTCTTTATCCTCAAGTCTTTTACTCTTTCGTTTGTTGCAGGCGTTGAAAGTCCAATCTTCTTTCCTAATTCTGTCATTGATATTCGGACATTTTCTTGAAGTTGAAAAAGAATGCTTTGATCAATTTCGTCCAAGGCAGTCTCCACCTTAAAAAATTAAGTTGTTAAATTTTCAAATTAAGATTTTTTCCATATAAAATAGTATTTAATAAAATTAATATTATATATGAATGGGGAGATAGAATTAAATGGAAATATATCAAGCTACCATTGAAGATTTAGAAGAAGTGTCAAGATTATTTAATTTGTATCGTATGTTTTATCAGCAACCATCAGATTTAGAAGGTGCTAAAACTTACATAAAAGAACGTATAGAAAGCAAGGAATCAGTTATAATTGTTATTAGAGAGAACCAAAAGTATGTAGGCTTTACTCAACTTTACCCTACATTTTCATCCATATCTATGAAAAGAGCTTGGATACTAAATGACTTATATGTAGATGCAGAAGCCAGAAAACAAGGAGTAGGAGAAATGCTCTTACATAAAGCTAAAGATTTCGCTGTTGAAACAGGTGCTAAAAGTATTAGTTTGAGTACAGAACCAGATAATTATTCTGCCCAAAGACTATATGAAAGAAATGGATACATTCGGGATTCACAATATTATCATTATGAATATGAATTAAGTCCGAAATAACAATCGAATTCTCCCCTATTGAACGGTTGCTTATTGTCCGTGGTGGGGTCCTAAGCTGTAACATGTTCTTAAGCTACCGGGAGCGTTTGTTCAATATGACAATAAGCCAAACAGGCCTTACAAGTTTATGGAAGGTCTGTTTTTTCTATAAATATCAACATGAAACTTTAACAAAGCCAAAAAAAAATCAACAAAAGAAATGTTACGAAAAGAATCATCCGATATATCCACCAAATAGAACCATTAATAAATACGTCGTTACAATGTGTAATACGATTTTTAAAAATGTGTTTAAGATAGGGTTGAATTTCTGTGGAAAGAAAGTAAATAAGAAAGTACTGATTAAAACAAAAACAAACCACGTCCAATAAATGAGCTTCGTATTACCACTCCATACATAAAAGATTGACGCGAAATAAGTAACAACACAGTTGATCATCAATACAAATAAATGACTTAATCTCTGTTTGCTCATTTTTTCACCCTCCTAGAAGTCCAAACAAAAACCAACACAATCCCTTTAAATTTAGAAAAGTAGCCTCTATTACGAACTAATCTTTATTACTGTGATAAACTATATCCCGACAGAATGTGAGTTTTGTACTTACTGTTAATTAAGAATAATTCTATAATAACTCGCTCTTCATTTTACCTTCTTGATATTAATTAACCCTATTGTAATAAATCTCTTTAATCAAAAAGCGTTCCAGCCTCTGTTATAGAAATGCCCCCCTATAAAAAGAAACTAATGAGGAACCTAAAAAAAGCAAGTATAGAAGTTTCTAATATACTTGCTTTTAACTATTTGACTGTAATGTTAATTCGTCAATATTTAAAATTGTTTTCAATTGTTGTAACAAGTCTAAACCAATAAT
>JBFILZ010000245.1:0-3294 GCA_041611945.1 Bacillus sp. (in: firmicutes) | reverse complement strand
GGGGGGGATTTGCTTGAACAGTGTTTGGTTAGCGGTAATAGGTACTATCGTTTTTGCTCTTGGCTATCGTTTCTATTCGAAGTTTGTTGCAGAGAAAATTTTTAGGTTGGATCCGAATTTTGTCACACCTGCTCATGAATTTAGTGATGGTGTTGACTTTGTTCCAACAAAGAAAAGTGTATTATGGGGACATCATTTTACATCAGTAGCGGGTGCAGCTCCAATTGTTGGACCGGCAATTGCCGTATATTGGGGATGGCTACCTGCTTTACTATGGGTAGTGCTTGGTACGGTATTTGCAGCTGGAGTACATGATTTTGGAACACTAGTATTATCAGTTCGTAACAAGGGTCAATCTGTTGGAACTCTTGCAAGTAAACTGATAGGTAAACGTGCAAAGCTGTTATTTTTATTCATCATATTAATTTTGGTTTTAATGGTAAATGCTGTATTTGCTTGGGTTATTTCTAATCTTTTCATTAAATTCCCAGCAAGTGTTATACCTGTTTTTATAGAAATTCCACTTGCCCTTTGGATTGGTCATGCTGTATATAAAAAGAAAAAAGGGATGCTTATTCCATCCATTATAGCTCTTGCGATAATGTATGGTGCAGCTGTTATTACCAGTAAAGTGCCTGCACTACAAATCGATTTAGCTCGGTACTTCGGTGGGGCAGAGAGTACTTTATTATTTGGATTAAATGGCGTTTCGATGGCATTCTTTGTTTGGATTATCATTTTAATGGTTTACTGCTATTTTGCATCTATCCTTCCTGTATGGAAATTACTCCAGCCTAGAGACTATATTAATTCTCATCAGTTGATTGTAGGATTAGCAATTATGTACGGTGGACTACTTTTTTTACAGCCTGAGATTACGGCACCAATGACAAATGTTGCTGCAACAGATAAATCTTGGTTCCCTCTTCTATTTATTACGATTGCATGTGGAGCAATTTCAGGTTTTCATGGACTTGTTTCATCAGGAACCTCATCTAAGCAATTGAATAAAGAAACAGATGCACGTGTTGTTGGATATCTTGGAGCAGTAGGTGAAG
The DNA here is from genome assembly GCA_041611945.1 of Bacillus sp. (in: firmicutes). Lineage (GTDB taxonomy): Bacteria > Bacillota > Bacilli > Bacillales > SA4 > Bacillus_BS. The sequence continues at coordinate 2,236 of JBFILZ010000245.1, read as the reverse complement.
GATTTTTAGCCTTAATTGCTATTATTGCTTGTGTTACATTCTTTTCATCTACGAGTGAGTTTACTGCCGCTTACAGTAGCTTTGCACAAGCCAACGGTGGAGGGCTAAAAACATTTATTGGTGGAGCAGCAAAGCTTGCAACTGGTGTTGGAATACCGGCTGATATTGCTGGCACAATTGTTTCTATTATAGTGGTAAGCTTCGCCGCTACAACCCTTGATTCCTCTGTTCGTTTAATGAGATATATTGTTGCTGAGTTAGGTTCAGAGTATAAAGTACAGGCTTTGACAAAGACAAATGTTGCTACTGCTATTGCTGTAGCATCAAGTGCTGCACTTGTTTTGCTACCAAAGGGTCCAAACGGTTTTGGATCAGGTGGTTATACACTTTGGCCATTGTTTGGAACGGCAAACCAACTTTTGGCTGGAATAAGTTTATTACTCATTTGCATTTGGTTAAAGCGTTTAGGGAGGAATTATTTAGTAGCCTTCATACCTATGGTGTTCATCCTTTTCATGACTATCTGGGCTATGATTCAACAGGTTGTATTTGAATGGTCTGGTTTTGGAGGTACTGATACGAATTTATTGTTATTCATTTTTGGTAGCATAATCCTTGTATTTGCGATTTGGATTGTTTTGACAGCTCTAATGGAATTAACGAAAAAGAATGATCCAACTGACATAAATACAACCATGTAATTGAAGAGAGGAACCCACACACTAAGGGTTCCTTCTTTTACATACATTTAAAGGAAGGTGAGAAAGTGAAAGGTATTACAACATTAAGAAAAATTATTCAGCTATATGATGAAATAATCTCAGTACAACACCGAACTGAGATTGCAAGAGAACTTAGAGATGAGGATGATTTATTTCTACTACTTTGTTTATCGGAAACATTGGGACTACCAAATCCTGCTTTTTACTACACATTAGAACTATATCCATACATGATTGAAAAATTCCACGACTGGCATTTGCGAATCGGTATGGATAAATCACCACTTGATGGAATTCGCTGTTGTTAGGAGCTGTTGGTATGAAAGAAAAGAAAGTTCTTTTTGTCGGAGGAAAAGGGGGAGTAGGAAAGTCAACTAGTGCGGCTGCTCTTGCTTTATTATATGCCCAACAAAACGCTAAAACATTACTGGTTTCAACAGATCCTGCTCATAACGTTGGAGATATTTTTCATAAAAAGTTGAATAATAAGGTTTCTGAAGTGTACCCGAATTTAGATGCAATTGAGATAGACCCTTCGCTAGAGTCAAAGAATTATATCCAAACTGTAAAAGAGAATATCCGTGGTGTTGTTAAGACTACTATGCAAGAAGAAGTAAACCGTCAAATTGATGCCGCTAGTTCAGCACCTGGAGCAGAGGAGGCTGCTTTATTCGATAGAATCGTTTCCATCATTTTAGATGAAGGAAATCGATACGATACAATTATTTTCGATACAGCTCCGACGGGTCATACAATTAGGCTGTTAACATTACCTGAGATTATGAGTGTTTGGGTTGACGGAATGCTAGAACGTCGAAAGAAGAGAAATGATACTTACACTCAATTATTAAATGATGGTGAATCAGTTGATGACCCTATTTTCCAAGTACTTAATAGAAGAAAACAACGATTTTCTGCAGTGCGTCAAATTTTGCTGAATGATAATTTAACGGATTTTATTTTTATTGTTAATCCAGAAAGATTACCTATTCTTGAAACGGAGAAAGCCATCGAACAATTGAAAAAACATAGTTTAGTAGTTTCTACTTTGTTTATTAATAAAATATTACCTGAAGAAACCGGTGGAGAATTTTGGCGGAAAAGAAAGGAAAATGAAAAGGAGTATGTTGCGATTATCGAAAATAAGTTCGAAAACCAACAGAAAGTTTACATCCCATTATTTGAATCGGATATAAATTCAATTTCAATGTTAGAAGAGTTTGCTAATCATTTAGCTAAAAAAATGACTTTATCTTTAAAGAACTAACAGGAAAATGAAGTATTCTCCTGTTAGTTAGTAATTTGGGAAGAATTTTATGTTAGGAACGACAACATTGCACATAACATGAAGTTTAAACGTTATGTTAATAGTCCTTTTAGGCCTGTTCCAATGTATCAACTGTTTGGCTGCATTGCTGAATAGCACTTTCTACTGCCTGTAAGGTTTGTTCAATATCAGTGCGATTTGAATCTTTTTCTACGGTTCCTAAAGCATTTTGTAAATTTTCTCTAGC
>JBFILZ010000244.1:0-3299 GCA_041611945.1 Bacillus sp. (in: firmicutes) | reverse complement strand
TTCCATTCCACCAGTAACCCATTTCAAAATTCTTGAAACTGACATTCTCAACATCCCCATCCACTTAATTGTCATTTGTATAATTCTTATTTACTATATCACTTCTTGATTGTACTGAATATATGATACGGTAAATTCGAACAAAAACAGCTTTATTATGATATGTATATGCAGCGGTATACATATGAAAATGACAGAACAGAATTTACTCTTACGCTCGATTGAAAACCTAAAATAGTTGATAGATGTTTCAATAAGAATTTGACTTAGTCATTAAATAGTTAAGAACTTCATCAAAATAATTTTCTATTGGCATGCTTGAATCCACTCTCAAACACTCATGTCCCTCGGGTCTTTTGCTATTATTCACCCATTCATTAAAAGCTTCTTCGGAGGCTATGTTTTCAATTTGACTCACCATTCGGTCTCTATTCGCAAGTCTGAATTTAATCTCTCTACTGTCGTTCAAATAACATTCAATATATTTATACTCTACCTTGTGTTTTTCAGAAAGACGTACACCTTTTTCAACCATTTCCGTATAAAAACATGGACTATCTAAAATTACGCTTTGTTCTTGAGACAAATAGAAATCGACTAATGACCAATCAATATCATATGATATTTTCCCTGCCATTTGATGGTCGATTGAGTTGTCATTTAACGAATTTAATAAAGCCGATTTCACAACATCATGATCGACTATAACTGCACCAGTAAGTTTAGCTATTTGTTTAGCAAGAGTCGATTTTCCCGCTCCAGGAAAACCAGACATTTGAAGGAAAAACATCATTACACTTCCTTATTGTCATGTTAAGTAAACTTTTCAATCTGTCTTTTGTATTAAAAATTAATCCTTTTTCAACTCCTGCTCTAGTTTACAGAAAACTGATCATCCTCCAAATGGTAAAGGTTGAGTTCCATCTACATCAGTAAAACCATATTTTCTCGCTAGATCAGACACCATTATTGTATCACCTGAAAACTTTGATACCGTGGAGTCTGATGCCAATGCCACAACCGCACGGCCTACATAAGCTGTTGTTTCCGTTGTTCCATCCTCTGGTCCAAAACCTGAATCTGTCACTCTTTCTGTCCTCATCCAACCTGGGCAAACAGCAACGGTTGAAACGTTGAAGTCCTTTAATTCCTTTGCCATCCCTAGGGTCATTCGATTGATAGCATTCATAGCTAAATCATAATATAAATTACCCGAAATCTGATCCTTGATAAAAAATGTGATATTTACAATTAACCCTTTGTGGTGTTGCTTCATTAAAGGTACAGCGTATCGAGTAGTCAGCAAATAAGCTTGCGGTCCAGCAACCATCATAGCATCCCAATGCTCCACTGGTCGTTCCCAAAAATGTCGTCCTTCTCCTGATGGGAGAGAACTTTCGGAGCCACCAAATACACTATTAACTAAAAAATCAATTCGACCATGTTCCCTTTCAATTTGATCGAACAGGTTTCTCACGTCATTGTCGCTTGTATGGTCACATCGTATGGCGATGCCTCTACCTCCTCGTGAAGTGACACCATCGGCAGTTTCCTCAATGGTTTCTGATCGATTATCGGTTGTAGCTCCCTTTATACTCCTACCTGTCACATATACGGTCGCCCCTGCACTGCCTAGTTCGAAGGCAATCCCTCTACCCGCTCCACGGGATGCACCTGTAACAACAGCAATCTTCCCTTGTAATGGTTTCAAATGTTCCTAACTCCCTTATCTATCTAAATTTTAAATACAATAAAATTTTAATACATTTTTGTTCATACATATTGTTATTAAGACTTGTCCCACTAATGGCACTTTAGTTCAATAAGAAAAAAGGCTTTACTCTATTTTCAAAACAAAGTACCACGTAGTTTAAGTAAGAAATACTGAAATAGACGTAGCAAATAGAAGCCATACTAAAAGAAAGGGAACAAATGCCTTTCTTATTTCTTCTTCGCTTTCAGCTTTCTTAACCTTCTTTCTATAGTCAATCCAACTAATAAACGTTACAACCGAAACTATGATGACATATGGAAGTTCTTCCAAATGAATCCTTCTTTTATTTCCAATATTTTACGTCAAAATCACACATTAATACGATTCTTGAATATGCTAGGTAAGAATGAAATACTCAAATTTAGAAAGGAGTATATTATGATTCAGCTAGCGGGGATGCCCTTTCAACAAGGTGACCTGTGGTCGCCTGGTAGTATCGAACGGATGATTTTTCAACGAATGATTGAAGATACAGTCATTTACTCGTATCAATCCATAGGTGAATTATCTTTTGAACTTAAGTTACGAAAAAATATACTATTAAGTGCAAGAGCTATGAATCAAAGCAATGTGCGGTTTGAAAGTTTTTCAAAATCTTTTTGTAATCCTCAATACTGGCACTTGACGAAGTCGGGCGGATTCTTGCTGCTGAATGGGGTAAAACCATCAGACGCGATTCAGGATATCTACACGAACAGTTCACAATATGCTTTTGAATGTGCAACTGCAATTGTCATTATCTATTACCATGCAGTCCTAAACGTTTTAGGCTCTTTATTTAACCAATTCTTTCAAAACATCTATTTGTATGGCTGGCATGCTGATCCTGACCTTGGAAAAAATGCAACTTACACAACCCATCTTCTGCCTGGAGATGTCGTCTATTTCAATAATCCGGATTTCAATCCACGAACCCCTTATTGGAGAGGAGAAAATGCTGTTGTTCTTGGAGATGGTACGTTCTTTGGGCATGGACTAGGAATACTGACAGCTGAACAAATGATACATGCGCTGAATCAAGTGAGAAAGCCAGGAGCAAATCAATCCGCATATCTGACAAATAAAATTGGAAGACCTTCTTTTAACTATTTGGCGAAACTTTCGATATCGCAACTTGGTTATTTGGTTCCTAAATACCAACAAATCGTCCATCATAACGAAAGTTCGCTTCCAATTGATCGATATATGTTCTAATTGTAATCGCATCGTCCTCGATTGAGAGCTACTTATATGGCTCACGGATGCATTAAGATAAAAGATCAATAAGACAATTTCACCAAACGTATAACACGATTATTCTTCCTAATTCAAGTACTGTTCGACTTAGCCAGAATCACACCGAGTGTTATCTCCTTATTAGATTCATCGATATAATTCTTCAATGCCATAAGAAATTTCCTCTCCTTTATCAGAGAGAGACAACCTTTCTCCATTTAAACTTGGACCATTTCGCACAACTAAACTGTCCCTTTAATTCAATAAGAAAAGATCTTTACTCCATTGCCGAAGTAAAGCTACAGGTTAG
>JBFILZ010000243.1:0-3323 GCA_041611945.1 Bacillus sp. (in: firmicutes) | reverse complement strand
GAGTCTCCTTCGTTTCAGACCTCCAAACAACAAAAACCACCATCCATAAATAAACATCAAGAGTTAAAAAATCTGCTCCATAAACAAATATTGTCAGAACTTAAGGACGTTAATGTTGATGAGCTTATTCCAAAACTTGATGCAATGGCTATTAATATCATGAAAGAGGATGAAACATTTAGAGGGAAAATAGATAGAAAGAAAGTTGTGGAGGAATTAATAAACGATGTCACAGGCTTTGGACCTATTAACCCTTTATTAATGGACGAAGAAATATCAGAGGTCATGGTTAATGGTCCTACACATGTCTATGTGGAACGTAAGGGGAAAATTGAGTTAACGACGGTCCAGTTCAGAGACAATGAACATGTGATGAACATTATTGAGAGAATAGTATCCCCAATAGGAAGAAGAATTGATGAAAGTAGTCCAATGGTTGATGCGAGATTACCGGATGGTTCACGTGTTAATGCAATTATTCCACCTTTAGCTTTAAATGGACCTACCCTTACTATAAGAAAATTTTCAAAAGACCCCTTTACGATTGATAACTTGATCTCATTTGGAACAGTAACGAACGAAATGGCAATATTTTTAGAGGCTTGTGTTAAAGCTCATCTTAATATATTTGTGAGTGGTGGTACAGGATCTGGTAAGACAACTACACTAAATGTCTTATCGAATTTTATTCCAAATAATGAGAGAATAGTCACCATTGAAGATGCAGCGGAACTACAACTTGGGCAAGAACATGTAATTTCACTAGAATCACGTCCTCCTAATATTGAAGGGAAAGGTGGAGTTATGATTCGAGACCTAGTGCGAAATTCCCTCCGTATGAGACCAGACAGGATTGTCATTGGGGAGGTCCGAGGAGGAGAAGCACTTGATATGCTTCAGGCGATGAATACAGGACATGATGGTTCTTTAGCAACGGGGCATTCAAATAGTCCACGTGATATGATTGCGAGACTAGAAACAATGGTTTTACTTGCGGGAGTTGATTTACCCGTACGGGCCATTCGAGAACAAATCGCAGGTGCTATTGATTTAATTATTCAACAAACACGATTAAAGGACGGTACTAGGAAAATTGTCAATATTACTGAGGTTCAAGGTTTAGAGGGAGATATCATAGTACTGCAAGATATCTTTACCTTTCGCCAAGAAGGTGTTGATGATAATGGGAAAATAAGAGGAAAACTAATTCCGACTGGAGTTCGCCCTAAGTTTTATGAAAGGTTAGAGAATTCAGGAATTCATATTCCTGCAAGTGTATTTTTCGATGGAGAGGAATGGGGTATATGAAATTATACCTACTAATTCTAGTCTTGTTCACTTCATTTCTTTTTTTTACATCTGTCTTCCAATTACTATTTGTCACGAATAATCGTCTTGATAAAAGAATGAAGCACTACTTATCTATTCAAGACCGTAAAACGCTAGATCCTAAAAAGTTCAGTTTACTGGTACAAATGCAATTGACGAAACAAAGGATTAAGAAACAAGTATTGACGAAAGATAAAAACAATCGACTAGAAATATTAATAAGTAGGTCTGGGATTGCATTAAAGCCTGAGGAATATATTATGTTTCAATGGATATCGACAGGACTTTCTGCAGGGCTATTTTATATCATTACTGGTAATAGCTTATTTATTTTTGTAGGTGCAATCATAGGTATTATGTTACCCAAATGGTATTTAGTAAGAAAGCAAAAAAAACGTCTAATTTTGTTTAATGATGGATTAGCAGATATGATCACGACTATTGTTGGATCACTTAGAGCAGGTTTTAGCTTTCCTCAATCATTAAAGACAGTTGTTGAAGAGGCTCACTCTCCTATAAAAGAGGAAATGGAAACAGTTATAAGGGAACTCCAATATGGAAGTAGTATTGAAGAGTCTTTAAATGATCTAAAGGAACGAATGCCTTCAGAGGACTTAGACTTAATGATCCAGGCTATATTAATTCAACGGCAGGTTGGAGGTAATTTAGCTACTGTTTTAGATAAAATTGTAGAAACTATTCGGGATCGGACAAGAATTCAACGTCAAATAATGACCTTAACTGCTCAAGGAAGATTATCAGGTATTGTCATTGGTCTTTTACCCATAATCTTAGCACTTGTTTTGTTTATTATTGAACCAGACTATATTGGTACATTATTTTCTCATCCTATCGGATTATTATTGGTTGGAGCTAGTGTGTTTTCAAGTTTAGTTGGTTTTGTCTTTATTAGAAAAATCACTTTAATTGAGGTGTAGCCCATGATATATGTCTCGTTTTTCTTTACAATATTTCTTATAATATACGGTATATTAGTCTTGCAATTTGAACGAAAAGCCAGAGTGAAGAGAAGGATATCATTGTTCTTTAATAGGAAAGTGGATAGTGCTCGATTAGAAAATCAAGAACCCAAAGTACCTAGCCTTCTTAAACGAGTAATTGGACCAGTTTGGAAAGAATTTAAAAAAAGCTTTAAACAAAGAATGCCTGGGGAGAAGGAAGCGAAGGTTGAAATTAAGCTTCAACAAGCTGGGAATCCTTTTGGAATGAATCCAGTTGAATTTCGTCTATTTCAAATTTCCTTGTTTATCCTACTACCCTTTTTATTCGTAAGCTATGCGATGTTACTTGGAATTGGATTTAATGGAATATTTTTAATGTTACTAGTGAGTATTGTTTTAGCCTTGTTTGTACCACATTTCTATATTAACCAAAAAATAAAAAAAAGAGGCCAGCTTGCTGTTAGAGAACTCCCTGATGTTTTAGATTTACTAACCGTAAGTCTAGAAGCAGGGTTAGGTTTTGACTCAGCTTTAAGTAAGGTAGTTGCAAAAAAGGAAGGAGTACTCTCAACAGAATTTCATAGATGCTTAGAGGAAATTAGATTGGGGAAAACAAGAAAAGAATCTTTAGCAGGCATTCGAGACAGACTTTCTATAGACGAGATTAAGATATTAATAAGTAGTATCATTCAAGCCGAAAAACTAGGGATAGGTATGGTACAAGTTCTTCGAATCCAATCAGCGGAAGTTAGGGAACGTAGAAAGCAACGAGCGGAAGAAGAAGCGATGAAGGCTCCAATTAAAATGCTTTTTCCATTGGTATTGTTTATTTTTCCAAGTTTGTTTATTGTTCTACTTGGTCCTGCAATCATTCAGTTTCTTGATACATTTTAAGCAGCGAGATTTTCCGCTGCTTATTTTTAATTAGTTCCGCTCTGTTAATCCATAATATGTTGAATACGAATATGAGGATAGAAGAGGAAGAAGGAAATATTGGTTCTTACAAAAAAACAATCAACAAAATCAGACAAT
>JBFILZ010000242.1:0-3336 GCA_041611945.1 Bacillus sp. (in: firmicutes) | reverse complement strand
TATGCAATCCATCTATCATCATTCAAATATAGCACCCTTTCAAATTATATATTGTAATGCAAAAACATTAATTCCTTGTTCCACTAACCTTCTGCGTTAGTTCAATAAGCTTACTGATCTTCAACTCAAGCACTCGTTAGTTTAATAAGAAATTGAAAACTACCTTAGTAACCTCTTTAAAATTTTTATAGTCGAAATACTCTTCCTTATTTATATTTGTAAACTTTAATTATTCTCTGTTTTTCATTACTTCGGCTAATGCCTTTGCATTTAAATCTTTCTCCTTAGAAAGTTCGTCAATAATGTTCTGATAGTCCATTTCATTACGATTCTGACTCAGTTTATAGGCAGCCTGAATTTCCTGTACTTTAATTTTGAAACCAACAATCCCCTTTATTTCTTTTTCCAAAAAAGAAGGGGAGAGCTTATCCCATAGAACAGGGTTCTCACGATGCTTCTCGTATTTTTCCAGCAGCTTTGTCAGATCATGTTTCAATGCTTCTTCGTTTAAAATGGTGGCAGTTCCATTTACATGAACAGCCTGGTAGTTCCAAGTCGGTACATTTTCCTGTTCATACCAGGAAGAAGAGATATAAGCGTGCGGTCCTTGGAACATAACGAGTACATCTTCACAGGTATCGAATGTCCGCCACTGAGGATTGCCGTATGCCATATGCCCGGTTATATAGTAGGTATCTTCTTCTTTCACTAATTGCAGGGGGAGGTGGGTCGCAATAGGTTTTCCTTTTTTAATGGTAACAAGTGTTCCAAACGAATTCAGTTGAATGAATTCCCGGATTTCGTCAACATTGGTGACCTTAAAATATTTAGGAATATACATGATGATCCGCCTTTCACAAAATATTATTAGAGTGTTTTGGTCATGATCAGGTCCACTTGTTCATCATCGCCCATAAAAAAGGAGTGAGAACCTGTTTGGACAAATCCCTTTTTCTGATAAAATGCGATGGCGTTTTCATTATCTTCCCAAACGCCTAGCCAAATTTTCTTTTTCTTCTCCTGCAACGCAATTTCCATCGCTTTGTTCATCAGGTGTTTTCCCAAACCGTGTTTCTGGAACTTCTTCTTTACATAAATCCTCTCGACTTCAAGTGAGCCATCGCCCATTGCTTCCGATTGGGCATCACCGGTATTGATTTTCAGGTATCCAGCGACTTCCTGATTAAAATAAACAAAAAAGAATTGCGAAGACTGATTGGCCAATTCCTGTTCTAGTTGGTTCAAGTTATATGCCCTTTCCAAATAGGCATTTAGTTGTTCAGGGGAATTCTGATTCTTAAAAGTCTCGGTAAACGTTTCCACACTGATTGCTTGGACGTCAAGTGAATCTTCAAGGGTACATTTTTTTATCGTCATTGTCATTAAATTAGGCAACTCCTTTAGGTGATTAGTAATTTCTCTTGTTTCCTTTTTTTACTAACTCCCAGTCTTTTTCGATATTTTTTCTGATTCGCTGCAGATAATCGAACGTGGTTTCTACTTCTTTTTCAGAAAATCCTTCTAATGCAACAAGATTGGAATAATCATTTTCTCTTTTAATGAAAGGGTAGACCGTTTTCCCTTTCTCAGTTGGATAGAGTCTTTTTATTTTTTTGTTTTGCGGATCTTCTTTCTTCTCAATAAAGCCGTTCAACTCTAGTTTTTGGATAGCACGAGTAGCTGTGGACCGGTCCACTTTAATTATCTCCAGTAACTGTTCCTGGATGATTCCCGGGTTTTCACATATTCGCACCAGGTACAAGTACTGGCCTTTTGTTAGTTCAAACTCTTTGAATTCTATGTTGCTGATCGAATCCAATGCTCTTGCAATCATGCCGATTTCACGCAGAATTTCTTTCATATATAACTCCTTCGTAAATATTTTTATTGCAAATGCAACAATAAAGGCCTATATTCAATTCTAACTAAATTTATTGCATTTGCAATAAAAATGATGATATAGAGGTTGATTAATGTGAAGTAGATTTTTTATATAATGGGAATTTTACTGTTAACCCTCGGAATTTCTTTCACGATACAATCAGATTTTTGTTAGTTGAATAAGACTTAGTCCTATTAACTATTTAAAATACATCGAAATCGTTCCACACCTGGATATTTTTCACCTAAACTCGTTATCTTAAATCCATAATTTTTATAAAAAATCACAGCATCTTTATCGGTTACAGCAAACATAAAAGATAAAGAATATTTTTCCAAAATAAAGCTAATCTTTTTACTCCCAATACCTAATCCTCTTTGATTTGGAGATACTGCGATATGTTTTATTTCACAACGCTTTGGACTTAAAAATTCTATTCCAATACAACCAGCATTCAAAGTCATATACATATAACTCTCTTACCGGAGATTGCATATATAATTCATATTCTTTCTCGACATTCTTTTTAGAGGTTGCGAAGGATAAAATTTCTTTTACATTAGGTTGAATAGATGTCGATTTAATTTCTTTCATAACACACGTCCCTTCTTGAATTAAACTGCTGCGTTAGTTCAATAAGAATAAGAGACAAATACTCGACCCATGAATATTCTACTCAAGCACCACGTTACTTAAATAAATAACTGTTGCTTTTCATACACAGTCTTAATTCTTTAGCTGACTTTAATAATCTTTTCTCTAACTGATTTAATGGTTTAATGTTTTGAAAAAAATCATTATTATCGCTAATTTCTTCTATGCTTAGGAGTGGTAGTATCATGTTGTTCAATCTTTCAAGATGAATAGTGTGTTCTTTATCGTCTTAATCTGGTAAGTGTCCATCCTTTAAAATAAAAAGAATTACTTGCAAATAATTTTCACGAATATCAAAAGAAACTGAAATCATTGAATTACTTTTTTGGAAATTAACATTATATAAGAAGCTAATTTTACTCTTTTCATTTATTACTTGGTATTCAAATTCGTCGAGTAAAAACATAAATTGTTTTTCAATAATTGAGAAATACTCATCTTTATTAAACACTTTTCCACCATTCTTTCGTTTATTCCTTGTTCAACTAACCTGCTGCGTTAGTTCAATAAGAAAAAGAGCTACATACGTAGCACAATGTTCTTCAACTCAAGCACTTCGTTAGTTCAAGAAGTAATTGCTCTAATATCAACTCAAACTTGTTTATTCATCGATACTTTTTACTAAGTCAACGTTTTTCGAAATTTGAAAAGGTGAAAACCCTAATACTCTAATCTTAACCTCAACTTTATTAATTTTATTAAATGTACCTTCTTTAATAAAAATACTATTTTTAGTGTTATTTTTGTCTGCTTGTATATATAGCGTTGTAAAAGGTTCAAGGAACTCTACATCATCTTTT
>JBFILZ010000241.1:0-3359 GCA_041611945.1 Bacillus sp. (in: firmicutes) | reverse complement strand
ATATGCCACAATAATTGTATTGACCATCCCTCACGTTCTGAGGAGAGCAAGAACTTTGCAGGTGGGATATTAACAAACAAGAGAATTGAAGAGGAATATATAAGTAAAGAAGAGATTTCGTTCGGAAGTTGAACGAAATCTCTTCTTTACTTATCTATTCCTCGCTTTTAATTCTTGTTTGTTTCACCCTGCAAAAGCACTTACTCTCCTAGGGAGGGTCAATACAACCATTAAGGTATATTCATAGGTATTCAAACTTAAAATAACGATAAGAAAGTCTAAGATTTATCTCCAGTGTCATTATGAAAAATCTAGTTCATATTCAAAACAGAGTGAAGTAGTGCTTTCATATTGGCTCTGTTAAAGCTTCCCGTTGATTTTTTAACCAAAGTTGATAGTAGTGGAAAATGCCCTCGCATTTCATAAGTGGAGTGAGAATTAAAGGAAGTATATTCCATGTTTTGCAAGAGAAGCGGGCTAAAGGAGACACCAAAGTCACAAGAGTCGAACTTGCTAACCGCGCGCGCATCCCACAGCTAAATCAACAACAAAGTTTAAAAGAGCCTTCATATTAAATACAAGCGTTGCATATAAGTGAGAATGAGGTATTACTATCTGTCTGGAGTTTTTTTGATACATAAGAGTTTAACAAGATAAGTGAAAAACGAAAAGGAGAGTTATGGATAATTTCTTCACATGACACACATAACTAGCTAAGTTCTTATAAAAGATTTAAAATGGAATAATACATAACTGTAACTTGGATTTTGGATGAGGAGGAAGCATATGAACCAGAAAGTCACAGCATTATTAATGGCACTCTCCCTACTTATTGGAAGTGGTGGGACGTACATTGCGATGAATCAGTTTTCAGCAGAGCCTTCGGTTAGTAAGGGAGAAAGTGTACCACAATCTGGAGATACACAACCTAAGCAAGGAACATCTGAAGCACCTGCTGGTTTTGAAAAAGTAAAACAAGCTTATGATTTAATCTCGGCTAATTACGTGGAGGAAATTAATGGGCAGGAACTCATAGAAGGTGCTATACAAGGTATGGTAAGTACACTTGAGGATCCTTATTCAGTTTATATGGATAAAGAAACAGCAAAGCAGTTTTCACAAGCATTAGAATCTTCGTTTGAAGGAATTGGTGCTGAGGTAAGTATGATGGATGGGAAAGTTACGATTGTTGCTCCTTTCAAGGATTCTCCGGCAGAAAAGTCTGGTTTAAAACCAAATGACCAGGTGATTAAAGTTGATGGAGTAAGTGTCGAAGGAATGGATTTATATGAAGCGGTATTGAAAATCCGCGGCAAAAAAGGTACGACGGTAAAGTTGGATATCCTTCGCCCTGGAGTAAGTGAAGTCATACAAATTCCAGTAGTGAGAGATGAAATTCCACTTGAAACAATCTATCCTGAAATGAAAAAATATAATGGAAAAAAAGTTGGGTATATTGAAGTGACTTCATTCTCTGAAGACACGGCACCAGAATTTAAGAAAGCAGTTAAGAACCTCGAGAAAGAGGGGATGGAAGGGCTTGTCATCGATGTCAGAGGAAATCCAGGTGGTTTCTTAGAAAGCGTCGAGGAGATGCTTAAACTCTTTATTACTAAAGATAAGCCATATGTACAAATTGAAAACCGTCAAGGAGAAAAGCAACGTTATTTCTCTTCACTCACCGAGAAAAAGCCTTACCCAATTACATTGTTAATTGATGAAGGAAGCGCTTCTGCATCCGAGATTTTGGCTGGTGCAATGAAGGAAGCTGGCGGATACGATGTCGTCGGTAAGAAATCATTCGGTAAAGGTACCGTTCAACAGGCTGTTGACATGGGAGATGGAAGTAATATTAAACTAACGTATTTCAAGTGGTTAACATCTGATGGGAATTGGATTCATGGAAAAGGTGTGGAGCCAACGGTTCCGATTGATCAACCAGCTTACTTCTATGCAAATCCAATTAACATTGATAAAGAATTAACATTTGATATGAATAATGACCAAATAAAAAATGCGCAAATCATGTTAAAGGGACTTGGCTTTGAGCCAGGCCGTGTAGATGGTTATTACAGTAAAGAAACAGAAGTAGCTGTAAAAGCCTATCAACAAACAGCAGGAATCGAGCAGTCGGGTACAATTACTAAGGAAACTGCTGCAAAAATACAGCAGGATTTAATCGCTAAAGTTCGTGATACAAAAAATGATGTGCAACTTGAAACGGCGATAAAATTGCTGTTTAAATAGAAGTCCCTGTTAAAGCACCATGTTGATTTTTTAAAAAAGTTGATTGAAGTGGAAGGTGTGAGACGACGGCGGTCTCAGCGCCAGCCCTCGGAAAGCGAGCCTTCTGCAGCTGAAGTCAACAACAACGTGTAACAGAGCCAAAGTAAAAAATCCCACTTGGATATTCTTTAATCCAAGTGGGATTTTTTGCGGGAAAGTGTAAGCCCCACGGAAAGCGAGTGTTCTGGAACGAAGATCCCCTTATTTTCAGGGTAGCCTATAAATAAAATATAAATCAGGTCTCTATGACATAACCATAACCTTTTTTACCTATCGAAATACTTTTTGTCTTTTCCATAAAAAAACAATTTCGGAAAAACAACTATTAATGATAGAATAGTATAATAATGGATTTCGGAATATTTTGTCATGGGTGGTGAGTAGGTGGATATTTGGCTAATTGAATTTTTGAAGGGAATTGGTAGATTTTTTTTGCATCCAGTTTTCTATTTATTTATTGTCGTAACGTTAATCCTTGGCTCCTATCGTGTGAAGCAAGAGCGAAAGTATTTTTCTGTCCGTATTTTTGATTCTATTAGTGAATTGAAATCGATGCTAACAAAAGGACTTTTTGCAGGATTAATTCTCTCAATAGTAACACTAGGAGTAGGATTTGTTCTACCACTAGCTGGCCTAGTTCTAATTGGTATATTAACGATCCTGTTAACTTTGACCTTCAAGTTACGTTGGCTTTCACCAGCATATGTCTTGGGACTTGCCATCCTCTTGTCGCTCACTTTGCCACAGTTTAAAGTAGGAGTACCGGTTATTGATGCATTAATTAATGAACTAGCCACAATCCATCCTGCTTCATTTGGAGCGTTACTAGCCCTCTTATTAATAACAGAAGGATTGTTAATAGGTAGAGATGGTTCACGTTTAAGCTCTCCGCGTCTGGAAACGAGTAAACGGGGTAGATTAATAGGATCACATATTTCAAACCGCCTTTGGATGATACCTATTTTCTTCTTAATTCCTGGAGAGGCTGTGTCCTCATTTTTCCCATGGTGGCCGTTATTAACTATTAGTGATACGACCTTTGCTTTATGCTTAGTGCCGTTTGGAATTGGATT
>JBFILZ010000240.1:0-3363 GCA_041611945.1 Bacillus sp. (in: firmicutes) | reverse complement strand
TCAATGTTGAATGCAATTTTTCAATAGCTGGAATTAGCGTATCATTAACTGCCATTACTCCAGCTATATGCATAGCAGTGGGGAATGTATCATTGGAACTTTGACTCATATTCACATCATCATTAGGATGAACTCTTTCCTGATGTCCATTTTCCTTGAGCCACTCGTTACCCCGGTTTGCAATGACTTCGTTTAGATTCATATTACTTTGAGTGCCACTTCCTGTTTGCCATACAACAAGCGGAAAATGACTCTCTAGCTTTTCTTCCAATATTTCGTCACAAGCAAGTATGATTGCCCTTGTTTTCAATGAAGTGAGTTTGCCAAGTTTTTCATTTACAATGGCTGCACTTCTTTTCAATAGTGCAAATGAAGCAATGACCTCGGTTGGCATTTGTTCAATACCGATCTTGAAGTTCTCCTTGCTTCTCTGTGTTTGTGCTCCCCAGTATTTATGACTAGGAACGTTGATTTCACCGATTGTATCCTTTTCAATCCTGAAGTCCATTCATTTCACCTCTACATTTCTCGATTTTGATAATTCCTATCTTATTGCTTATTTATTTCTATTTCCCCTAAAAAAGATACGTACTCCTAAACAGATCAAAATTCTCGCATCTTTTTCGTTCAGTTTCTTTTCAAAAGTCCAAAAAAATCTAAGAATTAAAATTAAAACTCAGTTAAAGCTCTAGATTGCTTTTTTAAACGTAGTTAATTGAAGTACGGAATTGGCTCAGCGCCCCTACAATAGAAAGCTATAATCGAATGAAGAGCAAAAAAGGAAATCCATGAGGAATTCAAGAACGTAGAAAGGAAATTGCAAAAAACTACTGTGGTATGCCATTCAATCGAGGAATAGGGAGGGGAAAAAGAAAAGGGATTTAATATATTTAAAACAGAACACTTGTTTGCAAACGTGATATAATGAGATAACAACTACATACAAGCAGGTAGGCGGTTAGCCACTTCCCGTTAGAGAAGGGAGGTGGAATAAATGACGACATATGAAGCATTAACTGTGACACTTCAGTCTAATCTCGTATTGCTAGGGATGATCACGATCATCGTAATGCTATTTGTCACAAACAAAAAGAAGTAACCGTCTAACCTCACCAGGGGAATTGACAGTTACTTCTTTTTTAGTTTAACAACTTCTCTTTGGTTAACCGCTATATGCGGTTTGTAGTTGCCGGTCAGGTGTTCGAGCACCTGATCTTTTTTAGTATATGTACATTATATATAATTATTTTATTTTTTTCAATTAATGGTCTCGCACGATCATTCTTAAAACACCGTTTGGGAAAGATTGTATTTTTATGAATAATTACATAAGTGGAAAAGAACTATAATAGTAGCTACTGTATTTTTTGTATCGCTATACATAGTGACTAGTAACGGTGGCTTTTTCATTTCTTTAAGGAAAATTTTTGTTTTCTGAAAGGAGGGTGAACATTGGCGAACCGTAATAAACAACAGACTGATGCAGGTAAAGCTATTAATACTGAATTCGGAGGAGAGCTTACACTAAGTAAAAAGGCAAGGAAAAAAGCAGCAAGAGAACAGAAAAAATAGTAAATCTTGTGCGTCTCTACAAATAGGTAGAGACGCATTTTTCTTTTTTTGCTAGCAGGATATTTGTTGTTTTTCTTGAATTATAAACTGAATCCTTCCTCAACTATCCATTTTATTTGTACGTTTTTTTCAGTTTTGGCTACCCTGAAAATAAGGGGATCTTCGTTCCAGAACACTCGCTTTCCGTGGAGCGGGCGGAGTCTCGCACCTTCCACTTCAATCAACTTCGTTTGAAAAAGTCAACATTGACCTTCTTTAACTGAGCCTGAATTTTATTTAAATTAGTGTTCTTTTTTAAATTGTTAATAAAATCGGGAATATTATTTTTTAAAGGAATATGGTATAAAAAAGAAGTTTTTAAAGGGGAATCGCCTATCTTGATAAAACCAATTATTGGAATTACAGCTCATGTAGAACTTGATTATAAACACAGTCTTACCAATGATTATATACAATCGATTATTCAAGCTGGAGGAATACCGGTTATATTACCAATAGGCTTAGATTCTGATGTAGAACAATTGGCGAAGAAAATCGATGGACTTGTTGTGACAGGTGGGGGGGACATTGATCCGATTTTATTTGGCGAAGAGCCACATCCAAAACTAGGGATGATCTCTCCGGGAAGAGATACGTTTGAAATAGCGATGATTGAAAAAATGCTTGTTTGTAACAAACCTATTCTTGCTATTTGTCGTGGAATTCAAATTCTTAATATTGCAGTTGGAGGCGATATGTACCAGGATATTTATAGTCAAATTGATGAAAGATTGCTCCAGCATTCTCAAAATGCAGTACGAACTCATATGTCCCATTACGTCACGGCCACTGAAAATAGCCTACTAGCGGAAATTGCGGGTCAATCAACGTTTAAAGTGAATAGCTTTCATCATCAAGCGGTAAGGCATGTTCCAAAACCACTTGTTGTGTCAGGTGTAGCCTCAGATGGAATAATAGAGGCAATTGAAAGTGTGGAACATGCCTTTGTTTTAGGTGTTCAATGGCATCCAGAGCCTTTAGCAATAAGTGGAGAAATTAGTGCGAAACGAATATTTAGTAGATTTGTGGAAAGTTGTTAAAAAGGAAGAGGGAGGATATTTTTCTATCCTCTCAACCAAGACTAGGACAGGCTTATCAGATAATTTGTAATGTCACGAGCTTATAAGATTAAGAGATAGAAAGTAATCTTTGTCTGCTAGTTCACCTTTTTAGTATTCCTAAATACTCTTCCCATGGTCCTACGTCTTCCCTGTATCGTTCGGCCATCACTCTTGTTATTTGGGCAATGTGTGTTAGATCATGAACAACCCAGGTAGATAGCAATTCTCTTAGTTTCACCGACCCCAATTCTGGGTGTAATCCTGTTAATTCAAGTTGCCATTCTTCTTGTATAAGAGTCTTTAATTTGGTTATATTTTGGGTTCTAATTGTTTTGAATTCATTGAATTTCTGTGCTATTTTTCTTTCAGTACATAGAGTTAAATGTGAAAACCGATTGAATGGGGGAAATGGTTTGCTTGAACCCTCTAGAAGGATAAATTCTAGCCTTGGGATCCAATTATTTTTCTCCCCCTCAATGAGGTGATCGATCACTTCAGTTACATTCCACGTTCCATCTCCTTCATTACACTGCAGCCACTCATCAGATAAACTAGATAAAAAACATTCCAGTGTTTGTGGTGTACGGTCTAGAATTTCTATTGCTTCCTTCAAACTAAACTTCATAAACTGTCCCCTTTCTAAACAAATCTTGTATGGATATCTTATCAAATTGCGTCAGTATATTAACCT
>JBFILZ010000239.1:0-3416 GCA_041611945.1 Bacillus sp. (in: firmicutes) | reverse complement strand
AAAGAAGGATGCTAATCAAGTTGAAACACCAGCTAAGCCAATTGTAAAAGGGGTTTCCATACAACTACCGTTACGGTTAGGTGACAAAGGGGATTTTGTTCGTGAAATTCAACAGGAGTTAATCCAAATAGGTATTTCACTTCCGCGATATGGTGCAGATGGAAGCTTTGGTCCAGAAACCGAGATGGCCGTGATGAGGTTCCAACGTAAATACGGACTACTAGTTGACGGTTTAGTTGGCCCGATGACATTGGCAAAATTAAATGAAGTCCTTCGTTCAAGCAAGCCTAAAAATGAATTTCCACTGTCTGAACGTGTATTACGGCGCGGCGATACGGGAGAGGAAGTTAAACAGTTACAGCGTGCTTTAAAACAAATTAATTTTGACCCGAGGGTTATTGACGGCTCCTATGGTCCTTTAACAGAGGAAACCGTTCGACGATTTCAATCCATGTATTCCGCATTAAAGGTTGACGGTATATTTGGTCCAAACACAAGAAAGTACGTTCGAATGGAATTAGAAGATCAAAACTAATATTACAAACTTAAAAAGGAACTCTTTGTACACAAGTACGAGAGTTCCTTTTCATGACTACTAAATTACTATCTCTTTTCTTCCAAATCTCTCTGACTCAAGATTAAATGAAAGCTAGAAATATACTTATCTACAAGAATCCGTTTTTAGAATCCTCTGGTGGTAACTATTAAAACTAGAGTTGAGTTCTGACTGTCCATAACTCCGGAAAAAAACGATGGTCTAGTACCTTTTTTAAATATTCAACTCCTGATGATCCACCAGTCCCCCGTTTATTCCCGATGATACGTTCAACTGTTAACATATGATGATAACGCCACTGTTGTTGTCTTGTTTCTATGTCCACTAACTTTTCTGCCAGTTCATATAAGTCCCAATGTTTTTTGACATCACGGTAGACAGCTAACCATGCATTTTCAACAGATTCATTATAAGGATGATTTTCTGACCAATCCCTGTTTAAACATTCCTGGTCAATATGAAACCCTCTCGTGGATAAGGCTTGGATTGACGCATCATATAAGCTTGGATTCCTTAAGGACTCTTCTAATTGCTTATATCGCATAGGCTCATGTTGATAGACTGGAAGAACATCTGCTCGTTTATGGCCTAATAAAAATTCAATCATACGATTTTGGAAGGATTGGAACCCTGAAGACCTTCCTAATTTATCGCGGAATTCCATATATTCTGCTGGAGTTAGAGTAGAAAGTACTTCCCATGATTGAATAAGTTGTTGTTGAATTCTCGACACTCTAGAGAGCATTTTAAAGGCTGGTTCTAAATCATTCTTCAATATGTGTTCCTTTGCGGCATTCATTTCATGAAGAATAAGTTTCATCCATAGCTCACTTGTTTGATGAATCACAATAAATAGCATTTCATCATGGTGGTCTGACAATTGTTTTTGGCTATTTAGTATCTGATCAAGCTGAAGATAATCTCCATAGCTCATATCTTTTGAAAAGTTTGTATGTAATTCTTCCTTTTTCTCCATATCTGTTACCCCCACTAAGTACCGTTTGTTTTATATAAAGCCTGTTTTCGTAAACTTTATTGCTAATCAAAAAACACCTTTTATACGCTTTAATTTTCTAATAGAATAGCTCTGTTAAACATTGTTGTTGATTCCAGCTGAAGTCTCATACCTTACACTTCAATCCACATTGGCTTAAATATATTCTTACTAAAAATAACATTCTCCACAAAAACAGCTATTATAAAATAATTCTCTCATCTATGTTAACACAACAATATTCAAAATTATCTATCTATAAGTAAGGAAAAAAAAGCAAGCAAAATCCTAGTGTTTTGATACTGCTTGTTTTAATTCTTTTTTTATATTTTTTCGAGCTTTTTGCACTAATTGATACATCACCTCTGAGAACACCAATCCAATTGCAATGGCACCTGAGAGTAAAAATACTTTCACACCTAGTTGGATAGCGATGTTATATTCATTTGTTACAATATTACGCATTGCATCAAATGCTGAACCCCCAGGAACTAATGGGATAATTCCCGCTACACTAAATATTATACTTGGAGTTTTATACATTTTGGCGAAGAACTGACTAATACTAGCTATGAAAAAGGATGCAATGAAGGTAGCTAGTAGTACATCAAAATTAAACTCTACCAATGCTATATATGTCATCCACCCCACCATTCCAACTAATCCACATTTGATTAAGGATCTTTTTGGGGCATTAAATATTATTCCAAATCCTGCTGATGCTACAAAGCTTGTCACTAATTGTTCAATCCACATATTGGCTCATTTCCTTTCTAGAATCTAGAAGAGTAATATTACAAAGGCAATTCCAGCCCCAATTGCAAATGCGGTTAAAAAAGCTTCAGCACCTTTTGACATCCCGGAAACGAGATGACCAGCCATAAGATCTCTCACTGCATTCGTAATAAGCAATCCAGGTACAAGAGGCATAACAGAGCCAATTATTATTTTATCTAGCTCATGACCCCATCCAGTCCAAACTAATAGATATGCTATTAGACCAATGACAAGGGCGGCAGAGAATTCCGCAAAGAACTTTATCTCGATTAATCTATTGAAGAATAGGAAACAAGCAAATCCTCCCATACCTGCAATACAGGCTGGAATGAAGTCAACCCATTCACCTTGAAACATAATTAAGAAACAACCACTGACAATGGATGCCGCTATGATTTGGAGCCAAACCGGAAAGGTAACGTTGCCCATTTCAACTTCCTTAAGACTAGTTAACGCTTCTTTTAAACTAATCTCACCACTAGTTATGCTTCTTGAAATACTGTTGACAATTGAAACTTTGTAAAGGTCGATTGTACGGTTTGCTATGCGAACCAGCTTAGTTGATGCCATGTCATCGATTGAGAAGATGATACCGGTGGGTGTAACATAGCTATGAGATTCATGGATACCATATGAAGCAGCAATTCGGGTCATTGTATCTTCGACTCGGTACGTTTCGGCTCCACTTTGAAGCATTACCTTTCCCGCTAGCAAGCAGAGTTCGATAATTTCATGTGGTTTATGTTCTTCTAATAACATCTTCACAACCTCCTTTTATACAAAAAGTTCTGTTCTTAAGTTTCTCTTCCTTAAAAAGTACCATACATCTCGAATTAGTTGTACACAAGTACCAAGTGAGGATTGCGTCCTCGGCATTCCAGAAAAGAAGCCCTTAGCAATTTATGACTAAGAGCACCTTATTATTGCTGAAATTGCACACGATGGAGGTTAGCAAATATTCCTCCATGTTTAATCAGGTCTTCATGGTTGCCTTCTTCGGCAATCCCATCTTCTGTAACAACTACAATCCGGTCAGCATTTCGAATAGTGGCAAGCCTATGAGCAATCACCAATGTCGTTCGATCTTTT
>JBFILZ010000238.1:0-3424 GCA_041611945.1 Bacillus sp. (in: firmicutes) | reverse complement strand
TTCTCTCAACGACTCCTCTAAGAAGATTTGGTAACGACCATGACTTAAAAGGAGCGGCATTGTTTCTTGCTTCTGAAGCTTCTGATTTTGTAACCGGAAATATTCTTATTGTTGATGGAGGTACTCACGCAATGTAGGTGGTGAATTGTAAAAGGAATGATTTATATGAAATCTTAGAGGAAAAGGGTAATCAATTAAAGTGACAGCTATATTGGAAAGTGAAAAAATTTCAAATTTCTTCTAATAGTAGGTTTTTTCCTTGATTTTAAGCATTGAATGGAGGTGATCAAATGCAATTAGAAAATAAAGTTGCAATTATTACTGGTGGTGCAGCCGGAATAGGACGGGCAACTGCTTTACTTTTTGCGAATAAAGGGGCAATTGTTGTCATTTCAGATATTGATAAAGAGAGTGGAAATCAAACATTAATTGAATTAAAGAAAATTAGAACTGAATGTGAATTTATTAAAGCAGATGTATCCAAAGAAGATGATATTAGGTATCTAATGGAAGATACGGTGAAGAAGTTTGGAGGTATTGACATCCTTTTCAACAATGCTGGTGTCGGAAATTCGGAGAAAAAACTTGCTGATATGACAGTTGAGGAATGGGACTATGTCGTAGATATCAATTTAAAAGGAGTTTTTCTCGGTATGAAATATGCCATTCCAGAAATGGAAAAACGTGGAGGTGGATCCATAATAAATACATCTAGTTTACTAGGGTTGAAAGGTAAGAAATTTGTATCCCCTTATAATGCATCAAAAGCTGGTGTTATTCTCGTTACCCAAAATGCTGCAGTTGAATACGGAAGGAAAGGTATTCGAGTTAATGCTATTGCACCAGGGGTCATTGATACATCTATCGTGGATGGATGGAGACAAAACGAAAGGGTCTGGGACATTATTACAAAAGCAAATGCATTAGGCAGAGTAGGGAAACCAGAGGAGGTGGCAAATGCAGTACTGTTTCTTGCATCATCTGAAGCTTCTTATATTACAGGTACAACAATATTAGTAGATGGTGGGGCCTTAACTTATTAAGGTAAATAAAAACACTGAAAAAAATAATTAATTTCACCATGAACCTCGCAACTTTCACAATACAAAAAAATCATTAAAAATTTTGGAGGAATGTAAAATGAGTAATTATCCATGGAAAAATTGTTATCCTGAGAATATTGCTTCTGAAATTGAGATTCCCAACAAGACATTACCTCAAGTTCTTCAAGATTCCACAAAAGACTACCCATCAAACATAGCACTATCTTTCTATCATAAAAAAATGACCTACACAGAGCTTTCCATGTTGGTTGGGGCATTTGCTTCTGCTCTTCAACAAAGCGAGATTGTAAAAGGTGACCGAGTAGCGATTATGTTACCAAATTGTCCCCAATATGTTATTTCTTACTACGGTACATTAACAGTAGGTGCTATTGTAACTCAGGTTAACCCTATGCTTGTCGAGAGAGAACTCCTACACATTCTAAATGATTCAGGAGCTGAGACGATCGTCATATATGATGCCCTTTATCCAAGAGTAAAGGCCATTCAATCAGAAACCAAATTAAAGAAAGTAATTGTAGTTAGTCTACAACCAACTGAGGTGTCATTTTCACCAGATTATATTTTTGATGATTTTTTACGCTCAGGAAACGGGAAAGTTAGCTATGTCGAAATAGATGCCAAGGAGGATATTGCGGTATTACAGTATACGGGTGGGACAACTGGACGTTCTAAAGGTGCCATGCTTACACACCAAAATTTAGTTGCCAACATTGCGCAGTGTGTTGAATTCTTTAAAGATGACTTTACGTATGGAGAAGAACGATTTCTAACTATTATTCCTCTTTTTCATGTATTTGGAATGACAGCTTGCATGAATTTCGCCGTTTATTCAGGTTCTACAAGTATCATGCTTCCACGCTTTGATTTAGAAGAGGTATTAAATACTATCAAGAATGAGAAGCCAACAATGTTCCCGGGTGTTCCAACTATGTATGTTGCGATAACAAATCATCCTGAAGCTGAAAAATATGGCATCGATAGTATCCGGATGTGTAATAGTGGAAGTGCACCAATGCCGGTTGAGCTTCTACGTGAATTTGAAAGAAAAACGGGAGCAAGAATTGTAGAAGGATATGGTTTATCAGAAGCTGCTCCAGTTACGCATTGTAATCCGATTTTCGCTGAAAGAAAACCTGGTACAGTTGGCATCGGATATCCATCCACTGAATACAAGATAGTGGATTTAGCAGAAGGTTTAAATGAAGTAGATCATGGTGAACTTGGTGAACTGATAATTCGTGGCCCTCAAATAATGAAAGGGTATTGGAATATGCCTGAAGAAACAGCGAATACACTACGAAATGGCTGGTTGTTTACAGGTGATATTGCTCGAATGGACGACGAGGGTTATGTATCAATTGTTGATCGGAAGAAGGATATGATTATCGCGAGTGGTTTCAATATTTATCCTCGAGATATTGAAGAAATATTATATGAGCATCCATCTGTTCAAGAGGCAGTCGCAGTTGGTATTCCTGATAAGTATCGTGGTGAAACCGTAAAAGCTGTCTTAGTATTAAAAGCAGGTAAAGAAGTAACAGAGGAAGAAATCATCAGATATTGCAAAGAAAACATGTCTGCATATAAGGTTCCAACTACAATCGAATTTAGGACAGAGCTACCAAAGACTAATGTGGGTAAAATCCTTCGTCGTGTAATTAAGGAAGAAAATTTGGCCAAACAAATATAATAAATAATACTCCTGAGTATTCTATACGTGACAAGAGGAGGGAAGTCATGTGATATAATTTTTCTACAAACTATCGTCAGATTGTGAGGAGCATAAAGTGAAGGACAGAATTACAGAAAACAGTATCCGACTTTTCGAAAAAAAGGGATTTTCAGAGACATCCATTCAAGATATTGTGGAAAGTCTTGGTGTAACAAAGGGTACCTTTTATTATTATTTTTCTAGTAAAGAGCAATTACTAATGGATATTCACATGAGTTATATAGAAGAAATGCTCACTAGACAAAATAGAATTCTGGAAGACTCTCAAAAAAGCTGCAAAGATAAGATATATGAGATGGTATTGATGCTGATCTTAGATATTAAGTTGCAAGGGTCAAGTGCGAGAGTCTTTTTTCGAGAAATGAGAAATTTAAGTGAGGAACATCTTTCAGAGGTAATACCGAAGCGGGATCTGTTTAGGATAAACATTCAAAAGCTTTTGGAGGAAGGGAAGAGTAAGAAAGAATTCAAAGAATCTCTTCGGTCTGATATTGTTGCCTTCGGTATCTTAGGTGTAACAAACTGGAGTTACCAATGGTTTAATCCAAGTGGACCAACTTCAGATGAAGAGGTTGCACGAATATTTGTAGATATGATTCTTCAGGGAATTGAAGAAAAAGTAAAG
>JBFILZ010000237.1:0-3508 GCA_041611945.1 Bacillus sp. (in: firmicutes) | reverse complement strand
TCCTTATACAGACCGCATGGATTACTTATCAGCGATGACAAATAACTATGTCATTTGCCATGCAGTAGAGACGATGATGGGAATAGAGGTGCCAGATCGGGCTGAATATTTACGTGTACTCGCTATGGAACTTGGGCGTGTGGCAAGTCATCTTGTATGGTATGGTACATACCTTTTAGATATAGGTGCAGTAAGCCCATTTCTTTATGCTTTTAGAGAGCGAGAAATGATTATCAACCTACTAAATGAACTTTCTGGAGCACGTCTCACATTTAACTATATGCGAGTTGGTGGTGTGAAATGGGATGCACCAGAGGGCTGGATTGAAAAGGTTGGAGATTTCATTCCATATATGAGAAAACAGCTTGCTGGTTACCATGATCTTGTGACAGGAAATGAAATCTTTATGTCCCGAGTAAAAGGTGTTGGAAAGTATACAAAAGAAGAAGCTCTTTCCTACTCATTAAGTGGAGCTAATTTAAGATGTACCGGTGTTAAGTGGGATCTTCGTAAGGATGAGCCATACTCCATATACGATCGATTTAACTTTGATATACCTGTAAGAG
Organism: Bacillus sp. (in: firmicutes); assembly: GCA_041611945.1. Lineage (GTDB taxonomy): Bacteria > Bacillota > Bacilli > Bacillales > SA4 > Bacillus_BS. The sequence goes on along the minus strand of JBFILZ010000237.1, from coordinate 2,942 downwards.
AAGAAGGTGACTGTTGGTCACGCTACCACTGTAGAATGGAAGAGATTGAAGAATCTCTTAAAATTATCGAGCAAGCGGTAGAGCAATTCCCTGCAGAAGGTGAAATTATGGCAAAGGTCCCTAAGATTATTAAAGCACCTCAAGGTGAAACTTACGTGCGTATTGAATCACCACGTGGTGAAATCGGTTGTTATATTGCAAGTGAAGGGAAAAAGGAACCGTATCGCCTTAAATTCAGACGACCTTCCTTCTATAACCTTCAAATTCTACCAAAGCTTCTTGAAGGAGAAAATATGGCAAATTTAATTGCTATTCTTGGTGGAATTGATATCGTACTTGGGGAGGTTGATGGTTAATGATTGAGGGATTATTACAATCTTCACCGGGTATTAATACCTTCCTCATTTTTTTTGGATTAGCAACTGCCTTCTTAATGGTGGTACTAGGTTTTGTTACATATGGTATTTTAGCAGAACGAAAAGTAATGGGTTTTATGCAAGGACGAATTGGACCTAACCAAGTCGGCGGAAAATGGGGATTACTCCAAACGGTTGCCGATGTATTAAAGCTTTTGTTAAAGGAAGATACAATCCCAAAATTAGCAGATAAGCCGTTGTTTATTTTGGCGCCAGTCCTTGCATTTACACCTGCATTTATGGTTTTAGCAACCATTCCATTTACAGATGCATTTCAATTTGCCGATATCGGAGTAGGACTCCTATATTATATAGCTATCTCCGGAATTACTACAATTGGCGTAGTTACCGGTGGTTGGGCTTCAAACAACAAGTATGCCCTAATGGGTGGTATGCGTGCAGCAGCTCAAATGATTTCTTATGAGATCCCACTAGTTATGTCAGTGATCGGGGTAATATTATTATCAGGTAGTTTGAATTTGAATGATATCGTTGCAGCACAAGCAGATACAGCTTGGTTTATTCTTTTGCAGCCAGTTGCATTTGTCGTGTTCTTTATTGCCTCGGTAGCAGAGTTAAATCGTACGCCATTTGACTTACCTGAAGCAGAATCAGAATTAGTTGCAGGTTTCCATGTTGAATATTCAGGATTCCGTTGGGCGTTCTTTATGCTTGCAGAGTATGTTTATTTCTTTGCAATGGCGGCTCTAACAACTGTATTATTCTTAGGTGGATGGTTACCACCATTTGAGTTCTTAAGCTTTATTCCCGGGGCAGTATGGTTTGCCTTGAAATTCTCTACGGTCGTCTTTCTATTAATTTGGATCCGTGTTAGTCTACCACGTCTACGTGCAGATCAATTAATGGAATTCGGATGGAAGGTATTATTACCAGTAGCTTTAATAAATATATTCTTCGCTGCATTATTAAAAGAGTTTTTCTTTTAAAAGAATTGAATTGTTTTAGGAAAGGGGTGTGAAAGATGCTAGGATTAGCCAAAGGTTTGAAATATACCCTTCAAAATTTGTCAAAAAAGAAAGTTACTTATGATTATCCGAATGAGCCACTGCCACTTCCAGACCGGTTTAGAGGTATTCAGAAGTTTTACCCCGAAAAATGTATTGTCTGTAACCAATGTGCAAATATTTGTCCGACAGACTGTATTCAATTGACAGGGAAAAAGCATCCTGATCCAACTAAAAAAGGAAAAATAATAGATACGTATGATATCAACTTTGAGATATGTATTTTATGTGACTTGTGCACCGAGGTTTGTCCGACTGAAGCAATTGTGATGACGAATAATTTTGAACTTGCGTCATACAGTCGCGATGATCTTTTCAAAAATCTTGAATGGCTTGATGAAAATGATACGAACGTGAGAAGGGAGAATAAAGTGTGAGTGGCGAATTCATTGCATTTTTAGTATTAGCATTAGTAGCTATTGCAGGCGGCGTCCTCATGATTAACCTTTCAAACGTCGTACACATGGTTATTGCACTTGTGTTTTCATTTATAAGCATTGCAGGGATTTATGTACTATTGTCAGCAGAATTTGTTGCAGCTGTTCAAATCTTAATCTATTCAGGTGCAATTACAATAATTATGTTATTTGGAATCATGCTTACTAGACATAATGATGATAGTGAGCCAAAATCAAGCATTGGCAAAAAGATTCTTGTAACCTTTGGAATTGCCGCCTTTGCCATAACTGTTTATTTTGGAATTTATAACTTAGAACTTGGTGACCAAGCGAAAGATTTGCATATTGATAACACGAAACAAATTGGAATTGCACTTTATTCTAAGTATGTGATTCCGTTTGAATTAACATCAGTTGTTTTACTTGTTGCATTAATTGGAGCCATTATTTTAGCCAAAAAAGATGACCAAAAGGAGGCAAATGACGAATGAGCTCAGTTCCGTTATCCGCCTACCTAGTACTCGCCTTAATTTTATTTTGCATTGGATTATATGGAGCATTAACTAAACGGAATGCTGTTATTGTATTAATCTCAATTGAACTCATGCTAAATGCAGCCAATATCAATTTAGTAGCCTTTAGCAAATATGGGGTGAACCCAAGCATTACTGGGCAAATCTTTTCTTTATTTTCTATAGCTTTAGCAGCAGCAGAAGCAGCTGTTGGATTAGCAATTTTAATCGCTCTTTATCGAAATCGCTCGACTATTAATGTAGATGAAATGAATACATTAAAGCGATAAATTGGAGCTGTTTATAAGTGTTCATTATGGAATAAGAAATTGAATTTTAATACAACGGCGGTCAATTCGTTGAAGCTTCAGCTTCATACTAAAATACAATAGTTTACGTTTAAGGTAATTGGCTATTCTGGCCAGCCTTTACGAAGCGTTCCATTCCTTGTTTCTCAAAGGATTCGCTCAAATAGTCAGGGATGTTGCTATAAATACTGATGATTAGGTTTCATCAGTAATAAAGGGGATTGATAAACAAATGATGGAAAATGCTTGGTTAATACCACTTTTTCCGCTTGCCTCTTTTTTA
>JBFILZ010000236.1:0-3626 GCA_041611945.1 Bacillus sp. (in: firmicutes) | reverse complement strand
CACATCACAAACACAAAGTTCCGCTTCAATCGCTAGCGCAAAGGCAATTTTCACTCTAGTTTCATCAGACAATGCTTTAAAAATTTTAGCAACTTCTACTATATTTTGCATTTCAAGATCTTGTTGCACTCTTTTCACAGTTACTTCATCAAAACATGAAATTTCACAAACGTCCTGTCCACTCACTATATTCAACTCCTTCCAGACTCATTCAAATAATCCTTTGAATATATTATACAAAGCTTTCTCTAAACGTTCAAACAATTGTTTGAATAAACGAATTAAGAAATAGTATACTATTCATGGAAAACACTTCGGAAACCTTATGTACAGAAAGGGGAAGCAAGATGGGAAGATATAACCTTAAAGGGAAAGTAGCTCTCGTTACCGGTGTCAGTAGACAGAAGGGAATAGGTGCTGCGATTTGTAAAAGATTAGCACAGGATGGCGCAAATATTTTTTTTACATACTGGACAAATTACGACCAGTCAATGCCATGGGGGGCCGAACTTACTGAACCCGAGGAAATTCAAAAAGAAATACAGGCTTTTGGAGTAAGTTGTGAAAAGATTGAGTTGGATTTAACAAAACCAGAATCCATTCCCCTTCTATTTGAAACGGTGGAATTGCAAATGGGCTCACCCTCAATTCTTGTTAATAATGCAACATACTCTGTTAATGATACATACGAATCGATCTCGGCAGAGGGCTTAGATGCCCATTATTCAGTAAATGTTCGAGCTACAACATTAATCAGCGTAGAATTTTGTAAGCGATTTAAACATAGTAGTGGAGGAAGAATTGTGAATATGTCCTCCGGTCAATCATTAGGATCCATGTATAACGAGATATCTTATGCGATAACAAAGGGCGCTGTTGAAACGTTAACAACTACACTTGCAGCGGCCGTGATGGAGAATGGAATCACAGTAAATGCCATAAATCCAGGCGCAACAGACACTGGCTGGATTACCGATGATTTCAGAGAAGAGTTTAAGGAAAGCTTTCCTTTAGGGCGGGTAGGTTTACCTTCTGATGCAGCAAGACTCATTGCATTTCTCGCAAGTGAGGAAGCAGAATGGATAACAGGTCAAGTTATACATTCTGAAGGCGGATTTAGACGCTAGTAATCTTTAGTTTATATAAAGGCTGTGTTAATGGATTTTGTTGATATTTTGCACTGTTGCCAATGGGCGCGAGACTCCTGTGGGCTAAACGCCCGCCCCTCGAAAGGCGAGTGTCTTGTAACGAAAAGCAACAACAGTGTTTAAAATAGCAAAATTAAAAGAAACGTGCATTCTTGTTACTTTTATTCCACCAATTCTCATCATCTACATAAGAATTTTATCTTAAATAAGGTCCAACCTTCTCATTTATTATCTTCATCTTTTCGGCATTTTTTGCATACATTTGTTTTTCACTTAGTGAACCAGACTGGAGAGCATACAAATCAAAGTCGGCTTCACATTTTTTTATAGATGCCACTAACAACTGATTAGATACTGCGACAGGGTTATCAATTTTATCGTCAAAAAGATCTAGCGTGAGTTGTCCATTGGAGGCAACTTGTCCGAGAAAAATATCTTCGGCAGTCAGATCACGCTTTTCTAACTCCTCATTCAACCACCCTCTGTTCAATCCCATTGTAGATAACGGAACTTCCAATATTTCACCATCTATTATGACCGTTTGAGGCTCTTTAGTAATCCCAGGATAGCGAATGATATCACCTATAGTTAGTGGTTGTTTCTCTTTTTTCAAAAGAATACTAATGCTTCCCGATGGCTCTAAAAGAGCAAATTCAACATCAGAAAGTTGAAACACTCGCTGACTTCTCAATTCTTCAAGTAATTCATCCGCTGTATACTTTTCCTTTTTTAAATTCCCTTCCAAGATATTTCCATCCTTGATGAACACTGTAGATGTCCCCTCAACAAGATTGCGGAATTTTATGCTTTTAAGAGATATTATTGAAATAACAACCGGAAGGAATGACCACAATAATAAACTTGTTATCCCTTCAATTATGCTAAACTCTATATCCATCGTAAGTGAACCAGCGATATCACCAATAATAATTCCTGTTACATATTCAAAAAAGGATAACTCTGATAGTTGTTTTTTACCTAAAAGCTTTGAAATGAAAAATAAACCGACAAAGATACTCAATGACCTAATAATAATTTCTAACACTTCAGTCATGATTTACACCCCAATATAATCAGGAATATTTACATTCTTAGTATCAAATTTGTTTTTATTCAATTTCTTTTAATCTTGACTTAAGATCAGCGATAATTTCTTCCGTCATGATAATAGCTTCATGATAAGCCCCTTTTTCTTCTGGATTAATAGAATTCTTTGCAAGCGCATAAAAGCTCGAATTCATAGACTTCATAGTACCCAAGCTTTGTTTAATCTGAGAAGCATCAATCATCTTCCCTCACCTCTTTTTACTAAATTACGCCAAAAAAATTGAAGAGATTTCTCCCTTCTAATTAATATGTAGTACGATAATATCGTTCACATTCGACGGTAATTCTATCCCCATAAATTATTTTTGAATCATGGTGGATGCGACTCTGAATATGAATTTAATTTCATTAAAGTATACGATTTATTAATGTTCATTTTTGGATTTCAGATTTTTTTTAGCATGGCAATAGGAGGAAAGCTTAATTTCCCCATAATGATTTTATAGAATTTAAAAAGAGATTTATTTTTCGGATTTGTTCCGTCTCTTAAATATACCCCATATTAAGTATCCACCTATAAGGATGATTCCAATAATAGTAGACACGTACTTCCCGTCACCTTCCCAGGACAAGTAATTACTTACGGCAAAAGCCTCCATTAGAAGGGATGGTATCTTACCAATTATGGTTGCTAACCCAAACACTAGTGAAGATACCTTACCAAATGCAGCCCCAATATTAACTAACCCTGATGGCACAAAAGGAAACAATCTAAGTGCTACAATTAGTAGAAAAGCTTGAATTCCTTTAGCAGAATACAGTCTTTGTAAATATTTATTTTTGTAACTTTGTATGGGTAGGATTCTTCTAATTCCCTTCCTATATAAATAAAAGGACACTAGACTTCCGATAACTTCTCCAACCAGAGATAATAAAGTCCCTTCCCAAAATCCGAAAACAAGGATATTTGCCGCTGTTAAAAAGATACTAGGAATAAAAGCTAAAATGCTAATAATAATATTAATTAGAATACTAATCACATAAGATATTTCTAAATTGGCTCTCAATAATTCAATGGTTAATTCCTTCATTTAATCACTAACTTTCTATCAACAATTTATTTTCATCTTTCTCAGCCCTTAATCAGGGTATCTGTGTCATCCAAACAAACCTTATACTCAGCAACTATATCTATTATATAAATAAAGGCTCTGTTAAACTTTGATGTTGATTTCAGCTGCAGGATGCTCGCTTTCCGCGGGCGGGCATTGAACCAACTCGGCACTTGCGGAAGGCACTGAAAAAATCCATATTTTTAAAAGTATATGTTAGTATACCTGTTGATTTCCGCTCCAGGACGCTCGCTTTCCGCGGGGCGGGCGGTGAGCCTCCTCGTCGCTCTAGCGCCTGCGGGGTCTCACCTGTCCCGCT
>JBFILZ010000235.1:0-3628 GCA_041611945.1 Bacillus sp. (in: firmicutes) | reverse complement strand
TGATGCAGCCATGTATTTGGCTAAAAAAAGGGGCAAAAACAACTATCAATTTTATACACATGGGTAAACATTGAACATGAGGACAGTCCTCATGTTTATTTCTTTTGACTAAAAGAAGCAAACATTATGACCCTCCACTTGTTTTAACAATAAACTTGGTAGAAATTCAGAGTTTTTTTAATTGATTTCAATTAATTCTATCTACTTCCAAATTGTAAGAGAGAAGGTGCGAGTATGATAGATACACTACTATCCTCATTAGGCTGTTTTGTCTTAGCTGGGGAGGAGTCTGAATTTATGTGTAAAATAAATAGCTTGATTTTAGAGAAAGGTTCTATTATATTTAAAGCGTAATGATTACGATTTAACATCATACCTAACAGGTTTACAAAATTGTTAGTTTTTTTTATAAAAAGTAAATCGTAATAATTCTTATTTAAAAAGATTGAGGTGCTGTTAATTGACTAAGAAAGTAGCGGTTACTGTGTTAAGTGGTTATTTAGGTTCAGGGAAGACGACATTGTTAAATCATATATTATCGAATAGAGAAGGTCGAAGAATTGCGGTCATCGTCAACGATATGAGTGAAGTAAACATTGATGCTTCTCTTATTAAACAGGGTGGTTTTTCAAGAACAGATGAAAAGTTAGTAGAGCTGCAAAACGGTTGCATTTGCTGTACGTTAAGAGAAGATCTAATGATTGAAGTGGAAAGGTTAGTTCGTGAGGGTAATATTGATTACATTGTAATTGAATCGACTGGAATTTCAGAACCTGTCCCCGTTGCCCAGACGTTTACATATGTTGATGAAAACTTAGGAATTAACTTATCTGAGTTTTGCCAATTAGACACAATGGTCACAGTTGTGGACGCTAACCGTTTTTGGCATGACTTTTCGTCAGGGGAAAGCTTACTAGAAAGGAAACAAGCAACAGACGAAATAGACACAAGGGAAGTAGTAGACTTACTTATTGATCAAATTGAGTTTGCTAATGTCATTGTATTGAACAAAATAGATTTAGTAGAGAATGAAGATGTTCAGGAATTAAAAGCCGTCCTTCAAAAATTAAATCCTGAAGCCAAAATAATTGAAAGTAGTTTTTCAAACGTAGCCCTTAGTGAGATTTTAGATACAAATAGTTTTGACTTTGAAGAAGCGAGCCAGGCAGCCGGATGGATTAAGGAATTGAATGAAGAGCATACACCTGAAACAGAAGAGTATGGTATATCGTCATTTGTTTACCGTCGAAATCGTCCATTTCACCCTGAACGATGGATGAAATGGCTAGAAAATTGGCCTGTAGATGTTGTGAGAGCAAAAGGGTTCTTTTGGTTAGCAACTAGAAATAATATGACAGGATTAATTTCACAAGCAGGTCCATCCATTATGATTCAGGGAGCAGGAGAATGGATTGCGGCATATTCAGACGAGGAGAGAGAAAGAGTGCTTTTGGAAGAACCAGATCTATTAAAGAGATGGGATCCCGTGTATGGTGATCGAATAACTGAAATTGTATTCATCGGACTCGATATGAAGCAACATCAGGTTGAGACTTCACTAGATCTGTGCTTATTAACAGATGAAGAAATTGAGATGGATTGGAAATCATTTAATGATCCACTTCCAGTCTTTACTGCTGCGGTTTAAAACATTAGAGTAAACATGGGGATCGTCCTTAAACATGGGGACGGTCCTCATGTTTATTTCTTTTCGCTAAACGAAGCAAACACTAGGACCGTCCGAGACTGGTGAAAAATCCTCCATTTTTTCAGGCCATTTATGAGATTCTTGAGAATTTCATTCTAAAAAGGCAAAATATGATATTAATTTTAAATCGCCTACTAAATGGGAGGAGCATAACGTTGATATCCTCCCTTAATTTATGATACTAATGCGGCTATTCTCTTTATATTGACTGCTATTGGAGCTAGTTTTGATTGTATTGACACACTTAATAGACCGTACCCCCTTGCTCGAGATAGGCCGTGAAATCTTTTGAGCTCCGCATTTTTACCTTCAATGGTGGCTCTTGCTTTATATTTTTCCTTGAACTCCTCTGTTTTTTGGTACTGAGATATTTCATAGAAATTAGAGGCGTTCAAACCTACAGTAAGGATTCTCCTTGCCCTTTTTTGTGTGCATTCGTCATGTAAAGGGCATGCCTTACATTGTTTTAACTCAAAGGAGTATTTATATCCTTCTATTCGTCCACCTTCCTTTCTATTTGATACGAAGTACTTCTTTTCAACAGTTGTGTTCCCTTGGCTACAACTCCATTCATCAGAATCTTTGTTATAGGAAAACTGACTTTCATCAATTCTATACACTAAGGAACTAACCGGGATGTATGCTCTCGCTTTAATTTCTTCTATAACGTCTAGGATTGTTTTTCTAAAATAAGCTTTATCTCCATAAACTTCTTCAATTGTCATACCAGATTTTATTGTTTGTGCTAACATTTCTTTGGCGTATTCTCCATCCATATAGGCCCCATTAGCCGTTTGTACAGATGTAATAATACGTTCCTTTGTTGTCATGACAAATTCTGTTTTGTAGCCAAAAAAATCTTGTGTTTTGCTTTTTCGACCAACTCTCGCATCCTCATCGATGATAGAGCGTACTCCCTTTTGATGAATGAACTTGGGGTCAGCTAGGATTTTTTTTGCCTTTTGAATTACTTCAACTGTTTTTTTCTCTTGAGAAGATGTCTTTTTCTCTACTTGTTGAATGACAGTTTCTAGGTAGTCTTTCATAACCGATTTGGCTTCCTTATGATCCAGAATCTCCTTATATTCCGGGACCGAAGGTACGTTTTCAACAAACTGTCCTATTTCTTCTTCGTAGGTTTGAATGATCTTTTTTCCTAAATGTTTCATTAATCGCTCAGGTGTTTTTTTATGGTGTTTGCTTCAATATGAGTAGCGTCAATACTTACGCTCTTTCCTTCGAGGATTCCCTTTTCTACACATTGTCTGACTATTTCCGTAATGATATCATCAAGAGTCGATTCACCTAAACGTTGCGTCCTGAATTTTGACAAAAGACTTTTATCTGGAAGAGAATCCTCCGGATTAATACCAATAAAGTACATATATGCAAGGTTTAAAGTTGCTTCGAGACGAACGTTTTCATCAGATAAATTGTATAAATGTTGGAGGAATAAGAGCTTACACATCAACTCTGGTTCCTTTGCAGGACGACCAAATTGTTTGGAGTAGCTATCCTCTAGCAATCTATTAATAAAGCTAAAATCAACTGTTTTAGTAATCTTCTTAAGTATATGATTTTCTGGAATCTTATTATATAATAATGAATGAAAACTTAAATGCTTGTTCTAGTCGAAGCATGGAAAAACCCCCTATGGTTTGTATTTGGTCGCGCTTATATCATACCATATTAGGGGGCTTTTTTTGTCTATAAACCCAATTGCATCAGGGGTTATAGGTGTTTTTTTATATTTAACTTCTTATCAGAATCAATTGCTTGATTCCGGTTTTTAGCTAGACTTTTTCACTGATCTCGGACCGTCCCCATGTTTTCCCACTCCCGTGAAACACCCCTGTGAATTTGGGGCGTCACTATTACCAAGAGTTATCGTTACATCCTTTTAATTTTTAACATTGCTAT
>JBFILZ010000234.1:0-3685 GCA_041611945.1 Bacillus sp. (in: firmicutes) | reverse complement strand
ACAGTTGAAATAATGAATGAGAATCATATTAAAAATTTTCAACATGTCCAAATTGATGATTTTTTACTTTCTCACGAAACTATATCAAGCCTAGCCGTTCGCTCAGCTATGTTTAACGGGATAACAAATCTATATTCCCAACTAATCAGTAGTCGTCATGGAGATGATTTGTTTCAATTAAGACCCATAAAGGAATGGGTAACTTATAAGGATGCTTTTGAATCTTTACTTATAGATGGGGCTACACTCATTGCGGATAAAAATCAATTGAACATTAATAGAAAGCTTGGAGAAAAGCTGACTGCTGACTCATTATTGTATATTATTTGTGATAATGAAACATATAGAAAAATCCAAACTAAATACAATAAATCATAAGGAAAAGGAGCATATCGAGATGGCAACTATTAATTGGTATGAAGAAGTATTGAAACGAAAAGAGGAACTCATTGAAGCAACCCAATCTTTCTTACAAATAGAAAGTATTCTAGATCCAGAAACAAAGGGTAAAGGAGCCCCATTTGGAAAAGGTATCCAAAGTGCGTTAGAACATTTATTAGAAAAAGGGTCAAAGGATAAATTTCATGTAAAAAATGTAGATGGTTATGCAGGTCACATTCAGTATGGTGATGGAGAAGATTTAGTTGGGGTTTTGTGTCACATTGATGTAGTCCCACCTGGCGAGGGATGGACAAGTGGTCCTTTCTCCGCTGAAATCCGTGATGGGAAAATTTTCGCAAGAGGGGCTCTTGACGATAAAGGTCCAACCATGGCTGCCTACTATGCAATGAAGATTGTAAGCGATCTAGGATACCCAACAAGCAAACGATTAAGGATGATCATCGGAACGGATGAGGAGAGCGATTGGGGCTGTGTAGAACATTATTTTAAGCATGAAGAAATGCCAAGTGTTGGATTTGCTCCTGATGCAGACTTTCCAATTATTTATGCAGAAAAAGGTATTTGCGATGTTACATTAAATCAAACAATCTCTAAAAAGGGAAATGATGCAGTGTACCAGCTTCACTCTTTTTCATCAGGTAGGCGTTTAAACATGGTTCCTGACTTGGCTGAAGCAAAGATAATTGGTATTGACTCTCGCTTATCAACAGAGTTTGAAGAATTTTTAAGTGAGAATAAGCTCACGGGTAGCTATGAAGTTGAGGGTAATACTGTACAATTAAAGGTAAATGGTCTTTCTGCTCATGGTATGGAACCTAGAAATGGGATTAATGCAGGGACAAAGCTTGTACAATTTTTGAGTGGGTATCAATTTGATTCCAATGCAAACCAATTTTTAAAATTTACTAATATGTACTTAGCTGAAGACTCAAGAGGTCAAGCTTTCCAAATATCTGCCTCTGATGATATTACAGGTGAATTAACAATAAATGTAGGTATACTATCGTATGATATTGAAAACGGTGGTTCCATTGGATTGAATATTCGTTATCCTGTAACCCACCAAATTGAAGGTACGATTGAGGTAATTAAAAGTAAATCCAATGAATATGGAATCTCAATCAGTAATATATCAGATTCTAAGCCCCATCATGTTGACAAAAATCATGAGTTAATAAAAACACTACAACGAGTCTACAGCGAACAAACAGGAGAAGAAGCAACACTTCTATCCATTGGTGGTGGGACATATGCAAGGTCCTTGAAGGCAGGAGTTGCGTTTGGTCCTTTATTTCCGGGAAGACCGGATATTGCCCATCAAAAAGATGAATATATTGAAATTGAAGATCTGGTAAAGGCTACAGCAATCTATGCTCAGGCTATTCATGAATTAATAAAGTGATAAAATGAAATCCCGCCAATATTGGTGGGATTTTCGAAATAAAGATTTTCATTCTACTAACAATAAGCACTTGAATAGAGGGAATTTCGTTGCAAAATAGTAAAACTGACTATGACAAACTCAATTTTCGCACCTATTATTTTTTGATTTTTTTTGGAATCGGTTCATTATACCCACTTTTAACAGTTTATCTTGATAATGACCTTGGTTTGACTGGGTCGCAAATCGGGACAATCATGTCAATAAGTCCAGTTGTAATGATAGTAGTCCAGCCTTTATGGGGCATATTAAGTGATTGGACACAGAAGCCAAAAGTCATATTAACAATTTCTATTTTATTAACTAGTGTGATGGGTATTTTGTTTTCCTTGTCTGGCGCATATATCACTTTAATAGTAATGGCCATACTAATTGCAGTAGTCCAAAGTGCGATTACGCCTCTTTCAGACAGTATTGCTTTGAATTATGTTCAAAAGGTAAAAGGAAACTATGGATCCATTCGACTATGGGGTGCTTTAGGATTTGCAATTGCGGTTATTGTAGCAGGTAGGTTAGCAGAACATATTGGACTAACTGTTATTTTTTATCTGTTCTCATTTATTTTCCTACTAGCTATTTATTTTGTCAGGAGACTCCCTGAGGAAAGCCAGCCAATTAGTACAAATATTCGTTCAGGGATAAATTCCTTACTTAAAAGACCTAGGTATGTTTTATTTTTAATTACTACATTTCTTGTTTTTGGTCCTATATACGCAAACAACTTTTACTTTGGATTATTTGTAATAAATGTAGGGGGAACTTTAACAGGTGTGGGAATTGCATTCCTTTTGTCTGCTGGCAGTGAAGCACCTTTTATGCAATTTGCTAGGGAGTTTATCAAGAAGTTCGGCATGTTGAACGTACTTCTTGTGGCAGCTTTTATTTCTGCGAGTCGCTGGTTGTTTTATTACTTTGAGCCTAGTTTATACTTTGTATATGCAACAACAATTGCTCAAGGGTTTTCGGTGGGGCTTTTCATTCCTGCCGCTCTTCAATATGTAAAGGACATCTCTCCTAAAGAGGTACATGTTACAGCTATTTCTATATATTCAGCAGTAGGCAATGGTCTGGGGAGTTGGTTTTGTACATATTTCGGTGGAATTATTCTTCAATGGTCTTCAATTAATGCTGTTTATTTATTTTTTGCGATTACAACAAGTCTTGGTATAGTTACGTTGATAATTGTAACAAGGGTAGATTTTATGATAAATAGAAACAAGCTGAGAGAATCCTACTAGTAACAAAGGCTCCTCTATTAGAGGAGCCTTTGTTACTAGAATTCAAATAAGTCACTTGATAAATAACGTTCTCCAGTATCGCAAGCTATACAGACAACCACGTCGTCTGGTGTCAAGCGCTTCGCAACTTCAATTGCGGCAAAGCATGCTGCCCCAGAGGAAGGTCCTACTAAAATCCCTTCTTCTCTTGCCAATCTCCTTGTTAAATCATAAGCTTCTTCATCTTCAATTTTGATAATTTCATTATAAATGTCTGTATTCAGTATACTTGGAATAAAACCAGGACTTGTCCCCACAAGCTTATGCTTTCCGGGTTTTCCTCCTGACAAAACTGGTGATCCAGCAGGTTCAACCACATGGACTGAAAGATCAGGGTACTTCTCTACCAATACTTCACCTGTACCAGTTATTGTTCCGCCAGTTCCAGCTGTTGCTACAAAGGCGGCTAAAGGTTTCCCAATCTGTTTCATTGCTTCTATAATTTCAAGTGCAGTGGAATGTCTGTGTGCGTCAGGATTTGCCATATTATCAAATTGCATAGGTAAAAAACTATTTTCAGTAGTTGCGGCTAGTTCTTTTGCTTTTTTTATCGCCCCAGGCATTT
>JBFILZ010000233.1:0-3751 GCA_041611945.1 Bacillus sp. (in: firmicutes) | reverse complement strand
TGAGGACTTTAGAATAGATTGATAATATCTTCTTACAAGACCTTGATAAATAGGTTCATTTTGATTAAAAAAGGACTGCTCATTCCGAAAGAACTCATCCTTTATATCTTGCTTATGTCTTAAATTAATAAAATTATGAGCAGTTTCAAACAAGAACCGATGATGGTTGAGTTCTTCAAACCAATGATTTTGTTGTTCGAAACTAGTTGACTCGTTAAACTTTTCTAATAATTTCTCAAATTCATCAATGTAAATTTTCATATCAAGCTTGACATACTGTTGGTCTTTAGCTGTTTTCAAAAAGTTTCTCTCCTGACTTATAAGTTTGCTTTGTTCATGCTTAATTTACCAACCTAAAAACTCTTTATTTTTTTATTTCCCTAACCACATGTGCAATCTCAGGTAAAATCAACTTTTCCATTGCAAGCTTTACTGCTCCTGTTGAGCCTGGCATTGCAAAGATACCTGTACTTAAAGAGATACCCGCAATAGCCCTAGACATTATAGCCGCGGACCCAATATCTTCGGTATAACTTAGCATTCTAAAGAGTTCACCAAAGCCAATAATTTCTTTTTCAATTATCTGTTGAACGGTTTCTATCGTCACATCCCGCTTCGAAATTCCAGTTCCTCCGTTAGTCAAAACAATATCAATCACATCATTTTCACAGCCTTTTATTATTTCACTGTGGATTAATGCTTGTTCGTCTCGGACAATTACATAGTCGAGAACTTGATGACCTGCCTTTACTAGAAAGTCTATAATGGCCTGCCCGCTCTTGTCTGTATCCTTCGTTCTTGTATCACTCACAGTAATTACTTTACAAGTTACATGCTTCGGAGCTTCTGCTTTATGTTCTATTACACTCATATTACTCACCTTTCTCCTGTAGATAGCGGAGTTGATAAAAATGATGGGCAAAATCAGTAACTTGCCTAGTTAGTTGATAATTCAACCCGGCACCAATTCCCATTCCAAGTATTGGAATCCCCTGAAACATTTTTCTCTTTAAAAATAAGATAAACAATGATTTTACTAATTGCTTTAAGGGAAAATCCATCCAAGTTGAATCTGTTAACTTCATGTTCCCCTCATACCAAAAATAGGAATCATCCCCATTATCTAGATGTGAAAATAAGCCTTCCCACTCGTTTCCTTGTAAGCGCTTCGGAAGAGTGGCAGCGTAGAATACCTTTAATGAAGTAACCATTTCGAATGGCGTGTTTACTTCATATCCGTAAATGAGTGATATTAGTTGGACGGAACGTAGATTAACGGCAATCATAAGTGGAATATCTGCGGCCATGAAAAAAAATCCGCCAGAACCTGTAAGACCACCTTGTGCAAATGAATACAATCTATGTTTAGATATCTCTTGTTCCGCCAAGTAAATTAGTTTGTCGATAGGAAGCGTCTTTAAGTCTTTTATGCTTTGTATATACGGATATTGTAGTTTAGCTGCAAGTAAGATTCGTTGTTTAGCATCATTTTGTGATTGAAATCCTTGTAAAAGGTCATGAAGCTGAAAGAGCCAGTGGTCTATTGAAGATAAAAACCTTTCCTGAAGATTCTGAGGAAGCTTTCCAAATGCATTTTCCAACCATTTATCATAGCTTTGTTCAAAGTCCTTTATTTCATAATTATGAAGTTCTTTTTCCCAGTTTCTGATATTTTTTAGAACGAGTTTATCTCTTTCAGTTAAGGACATGATAGGCCTCCTAGAATGATTAGTTGCGTAATTATAGCATTTGAACTATCTCCACCAAAATTAGTAAAATTTTGAGGAAGGGGATTCTTTGATAACCAATCCTAACGGGATTTTTCTGAATCACACCATTATAGATAGTATTGTACAGAGCAAATGAATATAGATTCTTCTCTTCTTATTGCTTACTTGTACTGTTTTTTTTTCAAAAAATTGTCCAAAGGTCAACCTAATTTATTTAACAAGTATCACGCAGTGCTTATTTAATGTTTCCTACTACTTTATTAGTTTTATTTCCTACTGTTAATGGGAGAAACTTTTTTCTGTTTCATTGAATGACTCTCTCGACTCTAACCTTTCTTATCCTGCGGTTTTCAATTTCTTCTACAGTGATTTTCAGGTTTTCATAATTGAATGTATCACCTTTTGAAGGTATAGTACCAAAGCTCTCTATCACCCAACCACCTAATGTATGGTATGAGCTTCCAGGATGAGAGATTTTCATTAATTCCACAAAATCATCGAGTTGAAATAAAGCCTCAAACTTAAAATCATTTTCACTTATTCGTGTCATAATCGGGATTTTTTCATCTTGTTCATCCCATATTTCTCCGACTAATTCCTCCAAAACATCTTCTAGAGTAAGTAAACCAGCAGTTCCACCAAATTCATCTAAAACAACAGCCATATGAACCTTATTCTTCTGAAGTCTTGGTAGAAGGGTTGAAATTTTTATGGATTTAAAGATAAATAATGGTTCCCTAATTAATTCGCGTATGTTTGCATCATTATATTTAAGTATATGAGTGAAAAACTCCTTTTCAGTTAAGATACCAATAATATTATCAATATCATTTTCATATACTGGAATTCTTGAAAAGCGCTCCTCAAAAAAAACTTGCTTAATTTCCTCCATTGATTGATTTACGTCCACAGCAACAATATCAGTTCGTGGCGTCAAAACCTCTGATGTAAGAATATCGTCAAAATCCATTGATCGATGGAGTAAATCTCTTTCCTCCTTATTTATTACCCCTTCCTCTTCACTTATATTAAGCATTACCTTAATTTCTTCCTCCGTGACCGAAGGCAAATTCTCATTGTTAGAGAAAAATTTTGTTACTAGCACTTTGAGTTTAATAAAAAAGAAATTAACCGGTGTTAGTATTTTTATTAAAAGAAATAAAATACCAGAAATCATCAGGGTATAGGATTCTGAATTCTCTTTAGCGAGTGACTTTGGTAGTATTTCACCGAAAATTAATATTAAAATCGTCATTACAATTGTGCTTATAATTAAACCTGTATTGCCTCCAAATAAATCTGTTGCTAACTTTGCTGAAATACTTGCAGCAGCAATATTAACAATGTTATTACCGATCAAAATAGTCGATAATGCATTATCAAAGTTTTCGGTAATATGTAGTGCCTTCTTGCTCCCACGTTTACCTAATTCTACGAAATTCTTAAGCCTAATTTTATTCACGCTAGAAAAAGCCGTTTCAGCTGATGAAAAAAAGGCAGACAAAAATATTAATGATGCTAATAAAATTAAAGAACTAAATGGAATACCTTCCAAAGGTGAGTCACACTCCTACTGAATTTGTCTATACCATACATCTTATCACAAGAATTTAGTGGTTTGAAATTGCTCTTCTATTATGGATTCCAGTTTTCATGATTGGGTCAATTACGAATTGGTCATCAAGTCCTTGCTATAGTTCCTTGATGAAAGAACATTTGCCATCTTCCATCTATTTGCTTCCAAATTGAACTACGTAATGAATGTTGATTTCTTGTTTCATCATTTATTTTATATGTAGCAAGTACTGCATTATTGGATAAAGAGTAGATTTCAAAGTCGTACAACTTCATATTTACCACACTTAATCCACCATTGCTCGTAAAGTCACTTTTGTACCAAACATTTCCTGAACTCCCATACTCAAAAAACTCTTCTGCAAGTAGTTTGTTTAGTTCTTCTGGAGAACTACGAATATCTGGTTGTAACAATAAATTCTCTAAATTAAATATAAGTTCTTTTA
>JBFILZ010000232.1:0-3816 GCA_041611945.1 Bacillus sp. (in: firmicutes) | reverse complement strand
TTTTTTTTGATAATAGGTGAGACAATGTGGAACCCCTTTCTAGTGTGAACAGTATAAGTCTTATAAAGATCATTCTATATAAATTATAGTACGATTTATTGAAGAATAACAGTAAAAAAGTTAATCAATTTATTTCTGTGCACATTTTCTAAAAAAAGAATCAGAAGAATACTTATTTTTGACTTATATTCCTTTTAAATGTAAAAAAAACCAATTTTTTTTAAAAATAATTGGCTACCCTGAAAAAAAGGGGATCTTCGTTCCAGAACACTCGCTTTCCGTGGGGCGGGCGGTGAGCCCCTCGGCGATAGCGCCTTCTGGTCTCACCTGTCCCGCTAGTCCCACAGTACTTTGAATATGCTTCCATGAATTCTCACCGCACGAAGGAAATGCGGGAGTATTTTCGAGGAGTCTCGCGTTCTTCCACTTCGATCACTGATAAAGAAATATATTGTTATTTTCATACCTCATGGTGCAAAATTGTTTTGCATGAAGGTCTCTGTTAAACTTTGTTGTTGATTTCAACTGCAGGATGTTCGCTTTCCGCGGGCGGTGAGCCATCTCGGCACTTGCGCCTTCGGTGTCTCACACCTTCCACTTCAATCAACTTCGTTTGAAAAAATCAACATTGAGCTTTAACAGAGCCAAATAATTCATAAGACCCTAATGTAGTAGAGGCTTCCTATTATTGATTGATAAAATATGTGCCCATTTTTTGTTGCTTTTCATACAATATGTTGAGACTAAAAAACAGGAGAGTGAAATCATGTTTAATAAAGTGTTACCATACGGAAGTGTTCAAATAGCAGATCAGATAGTTGCATTAATCGCATCCCTTGCAATTGTGGAAGTTGAGGGTGTTGTTGGTACTGTAGCTGATTTGAAGGACGAAGTAATACGTGTTGTAAATAAAAAATCAAGACAAAAGGGTATATTGGTTGAAAAAGGGGAATTTGATGAAATTTCTGTTGAAATGAAGGTTTCCCTCTATTATGGAGTAGATATCATTAAGACATCTAAAGCAATTCAACAAGCTGTTAAATATGAAATTGAAACCATGACTGGTATTATAGTGAATTCAGTACATGTAAAAGTCGAGCAAATAAAAGTAAAAACGCATGAGTAATCATGCGTTTTTACTTTTATTAAGATATTTTTGAAAGGTTTTCGCTTAATTGCTTAAGGAGATTTTCACTACGAGTCAGTACAACTTTAGGGAAATTCTCACCTTCACCATATTCAACACCATGTGGGTAGTAGTGTTTTCCTAATAATGGAGTTAAAAGCTTAATGGATGCGTGATGGTTACCAATGTCACCTTCAACAGCAAATCCAAAAACACGTAAGTAATAAATTTCCTTTGCTTCTAATATTTCTATTTTATGATCATAGGTAACACGTTCGTAGTCCCATTGACCAGCTCTCACAAAACCTAATTCATCCATAGCTTCATCAAGACGAGCTAAATCAACAATTGAATTTTCAATACCTGTATTTTCAAATTTCATTATATGTATCCCTCCTATAAAGACTATCCAAACTAATAATATCTTTAAATGGTGTAACTTGCAATGCATTAACTTTAATTTTCCATGACGATTTTATGAATTTAAAAGTAACGTAGAGAAATTTTGATCGTAGTGAGTTATGAATTTTTTTGAATAAAAAATGAACGTCAGAGACCATAATAAGATGTAGTATAACTCAGTGTCTAGGTGTTATACAATCGTGTGAATATGATGAATCAAAGAGTAAGTCGAATTTTTAGGAGGAAGATATGCAAAAGGTAAATGATGTGATGTCTACAGATGTTGAATATTGTACTCCGTTAGACAATGTTTATGAAGTGGCAGTGAAAATGAAGGAATTAGATGTAGGTTCCATCCCCATATGCGAAAACGATAAGCTTGTTGGAATGGTTACTGACCGGGATTTAGTCATAAGAGGGTATGCAGAGAAGCATTCAGGATCATATGCAGTAACAGGAGTGATGAGTACAGATTTTATTACAGTTTCTCCTGATACAACAGTACTTGAAGCATCACAATTGATGTCTGACAAACAAATAAGAAGGCTTCCTGTAGTAGAAAAAGGGAATCTCGTAGGGATACTGTCACTAGGTGACTTAGCTACAAATCAAATGTCTGATGAAAGTGCTGGGCATGCTCTGACAGAAATTTCAGAAGATCATTCTATACATTAGCAATATTTCTCTTTTTAATTAAACCCTAAAAAAATAGTTGAAAATGGATAAAAGAATGGGACATGATTTCTGGGGAACTACAGAAATCATGTCCCTATTTTTTCTCTATACTAAATGCTGGATATTTTTTTATAATATACATTTAAAACGAAAGTTAATAATTATTTTTGGATCTCTTAAACTTTGTTGTCTAGTAAAAAAATTTTATAGTATTTTTTACGAATATATTTCATCTCTATTAATATAATGAGAGAAAGGGTTGCATAGGGGGGTGCCGTTTGAAGAAGATAAGTTTCATTCTAGCAGTTCTATTAATTGGTTCTTTCTTTACACTATATTCTCTGTATAAATCTAGTGAGGGTACTCAAGATTTACAGAAGGTAATTGAGACAAATCACAAAATTAATGATACTCCATCGATTTTAAATAATTTGAGTGAAGAAACTACTAAACCCAATGAGAGAATTTATAATGGTTTGCACACATTAATTGGAAAAACGGGGGATGACATCTTACGGTTATTGGGCAAACCTCAACGAATAGACCCTTCATCATTCGATTATGTATGGTGGATCTACAAACAAAATGAAAATAGTTATCTTCAAGTAGGAGTACTTGATAATAAGGTAGTAACTATTTTTGCAATTGGAGAAGGAATCAATATTGATCCCTTTTATACAAATCAGACTTTAAGTGAAATTAAGATGCGGTTTCCTGTACTTGAGACACACCATTTATATGTAGAGAATAATTCTTATCGCTTTGAATTAACAGACAAAGAACGGGAAGTTAGACCTCTATTTCAATTTGGTGAGGTGTGGGTGCAACTATATATCGACCAGTTTACGAATAAGCTATCAAGTATACGTATACTTGATTCATTAACTTTAATCAAACAGCGTCCATACGAACTTGTTTATCGAGGTGAACTCATTTCTCCAAGAGAACTTACAAAGGAAGAATGGCATTCGGTGGAAAAGGGAAGTTCTTTACAAATCCTTGACATAACAAATTTCATTAGAAAAAGGCATAAACTAAATGAAGTCTCATGGCACGAAAAAACATCAAATGTTGCTGTTCTACATAGTAAAGATATGAAAGAAAATAATTATTTTTCACATGATTCTCCCACTACCGGGGGATTGTCGGAACGCTTGAAAAAGGGCGAAATCAAATATCACTTAGCAGGAGAAAATATTGCTGCAAAATATGTTGACGGAATTGCTGCAGTAGAAGGGTGGTTAAATAGTAAAGGGCATCGTGAAACTTTACTTAATGAGGAGTTTACTCACCTGGGAGTTGGTGTTTTTGAGCAATATTTCACACAGAATTTCATTAGTACTTGGGAACCTCCAAAATAACAAGAAGTTACTACTTCTTGTTATTTTGGTTCTGTTAAGCGCCCATTTCTTTTCTTCATAAGAAGGTGATTTATGGAAGGTACGAGACTACTGCAGTTGAAAACAACACCAACGTTTAACAGAGACCTTCATGCAAAACAATTTTGCACCATGAGGTATGAAAATAAGCAATATATTTCTTTAGCAGTGATCGAAGTGGAAGAACGCGAGACTCCTCGAAAATACTCCCGCATTTCCTTCGTGCGGTGAGAA
>JBFILZ010000231.1:0-3823 GCA_041611945.1 Bacillus sp. (in: firmicutes) | reverse complement strand
TCCCTGTATGCAATTTGATAGGTGATACCCGAAATATAATAACCGTCTTTATATAACAGAATATCATTGAATCCTGCCACTCGTAATACATGCCTCAAACGTGAAATATTCGTTTTAACGGTTCCTGGACTAACTAAATCTAGATTAGTTTCTGAATCAAACTCTAATGGAAAGAGGTTCATCTTAATGGGTGATTCTGCTGATCCATTTTCAAGCAAATATTTCAAGTAATCGGCATATGTTTTAGAAATCCTTGTTTCATTAACCCCATATAACATGATTTCATTATCACTGAAGTAAAGGTACAAGTGATTAGGATTTCTGTGGTCAACTAATTCATCACATTTCTTTTTTGATACTTGTTCTTGCACGCCATTTGTATTCAGTATAAATTCAGTCCTTGAAAGTTTTTGTTTAATTTGTCGTGAAATATCTTCTATTTTGACACCATGATAATTCGTAAGTTCGCCAATATCTTGTTGAAGAATATTCGCTTCCTCCATAGATTCATGAGCTTGTTGTAATGCACAATAACTAATGAAAAGATTAGCCTTTACAAGTTGGTCATCTTCCAATTCAAACAAGTCACTTCTTAGATTCAAACGAATAGCTGCATCAAAATGTCTTATTGCTCCAATCCAATTTTTTTCTTTGTAGAAAATATAACCAAGTCGATAATGTGCAGAGGAATTATTTTGATGGAGGGTCAAAATACTTTTAAATTCTCGTTTAGCTGCTTCTTGGTTTTTATCAGATTCTATTTTTAAATAAAATGCATAACTCATTAACGTTTGAATGGCTGCTACTTTTTCATCAGCTGATAGTAAATTCATTCCTTTATCTAATTGAAGTAGCTTTTTAGTTAAAGATGACGTTTTATAAGTATAAACACCTGGCTTAAGAGTATTTTCTTTTTTTATATCTTCCCTAAGCTGTAGTAACTTTTCTTCGTTAGTTAAGTTATTAACTTTTTTTAGCATGATCTCAAACATCCTCATATACATGATAAACGCGGATTAAAGAATACAAATAATTACACTTCACAAATGTTTCTGATGCTCAAAACAATAGATATCCCCATTAAATCTAGCTTTATTTGCACTACAAAAATTACTTACTTTCTCAGAGACTTCTATTCCACATGTATGACAGACAGCTTTTGTAATTTGTGGCACTTTTGATTCTTCAATACTTGTACTCGATTTGATATGTTTAACATGGTTTGCTCGCAGTTTTGGATCCAATACATTTTCCGAGGATAATACAAGATGCATTTCGTTGATTTGTTCATCACTAAATGCGACTGATTTCATTGTCATTTTTAACACGTTTATCTTTCTAGCGATAAACTCGCTAAGTTCCGTATCATATACAATTAATTCGTTGGATTGAATCTTTCTTAATTCTTCATTTACCTTAAAAGTACTTCTCTTTGTGAATGCAACCATAGATACAAATTGAGATATATCGATATGAGGTAATAAATTATGTATAGCTTTAATATGTCCATAGTTTTGGTGAAATGGATTCATCATCGGAAACTTGCCGTTTACTAACCACTTAGGTCTTTTAACATCTCCATAGATGGTTCCAGCATAGTTTTTAGTTTCAATAGCAAATATCGCGTAAGGACTTATAATAATATGGTCAATTTGAGAGTATCCCGACTTTGATTTAGAGTTCGGAAG
This sequence comes from Bacillus sp. (in: firmicutes), assembly GCA_041611945.1. Classification (GTDB taxonomy): domain Bacteria; phylum Bacillota; class Bacilli; order Bacillales; family SA4; genus Bacillus_BS. The sequence goes on along the minus strand of JBFILZ010000231.1, from coordinate 2,135 downwards.
CATTATATCACTAAAGGTTTTGCATTCTTTAGGCAACTGATCTAACTGGATATTGATTTTATACTCACCTAAATCCCCAATTCTTTCTGGAGCAATTTTAGGTTTAACCTTCTCGCTAGTGGGTGCTGCAACCACAGTTTGTTTCTTGGAGAACAGTTTCGAAAACATCAAGTCACCTTCTTATATAATTCATTTTAAAAACGATCCAAGTCTCCATTGATTCCATGAATTCTTTTTTTCAGTTCTTCCAGGTGCAACGCAATAGTCACTAATTACCGTAATAGCATCTTTATATTCAAACGAGAGTGTTTCTTTATGATTTTCCACATATTGAGCAATAAATCTTCGAGCTTCTGTTATACCTAAAAGGTCGTTTCTTAATATCTCTGTTAGTTCATTAAATACAAGCTCTACTTTGTATGGTTTATACGCCTTGCTTCCTGTGATAACAAAATGAAGTTCATTGCTCTTATTCAAGTGACTAATTATTTCTTTTGGCATTCCAGATGATCGTCTTTTGGATGTAAATTTACTTTTAAGTTCTAAGAAATTATTTAAAAGATACTGTAGGACTTCGTCTTTCGTTTCAATGGATTTTAAACTATCCATAACATGATCCCAATTTAGACGCATCACTTGAACATTTTCACGATCATTTAATCTTTTATGAGCCGTTATTTGACCTTCGTCTAATACACCTCGTATTTTAAACTCAAACAGCAAATTGAAATTTTCTCCACATATCCAAGCATCTGGTATTGATCCAGAATTGTCTTCTAATTCATTATAGATTACTCCACTCGAGTAAGGAGCAATACCAATCACTATTTCATATTCTTTTTTTGGCTGTGGGCATAACTTTTTTCGAATATGTATTGTTAAATTAGAGAAATGAAAATTTGCAGCATATTGGCCTAACAATCCTATTAGAAATTGAGGAAGTATTTCTGTATCCTTGTAATCCAACATGCTCATTAAGATATGAGTGTAGTGATCTTCTTCTTGTCCTTGATAATGAAATATGTTTATCATTTTCACCTCCCATTATCAATTCATATTCACTTAATGGGCTTGGCATGTCTCAAATTAAAAGACGAGTGGTAAATACACTATTATTTATTCAGAAAAAGCACTTGATAAAAAGAATGATAACCACTCATTATAGCTTCAGTTGTAATGTCGAGAAATGGATGAATGGTCATTGCTCCAAAAGGTGTCATCATAATTACAAAGAAAATTAGAATTCCGTATTGTTCATAGGGAAGAACTTTCATTTGTGTCTTAGCTGAGAAAAAGCGTGAAACGATTCTGTAACCATCAAGTGGAGGGATTGGGATTAAATTAAAAATCCCTAGAATTACATTAAGACGCACAAACACATTCATAAATTCATTAATTACTATTGTATGGTTTGTAGTCATTTCAAAATTAAGTAATAGGTACCAAAGTCCAAGACCGACAAATGCTAAAAAGAAATTACTAACTGGTCCTACTAAACTCACGATAATTGCTTGAGCACGTCTTTTCAAAAAATAAAAACGGTTAATTGGAACTGGCTTTGCCCATCCAAGACCGGCAATAAATATTAATATGGTTCCCAAAACGTCCAAATGCTTAATTGGATTTAACGTGACTCTTCCTTGATTTTTAGCTGTAGCATCACCAAACTCATTTGCCATCCATGCATGCATGAATTCATGTAATGTGAAAGCAAATATCAATGTAATCAAGACATAAGGTATTTGAGTAATTGGGAATGCTAAGATCTGTTCTATATTGATCACCCTTCTATGTATATCTGAAATATGTAAGATGAAAGATTTTAAAGTGTGAAGATGGTGCCCCCAATAGATCTCATATCACTTTTTTATAAGCCCGTCGCTCCGCATACTCACTACAAGCCAAACAAACTTTCAGAAACTCACCTTTATCATTTCGAAACTTCCGCAAAGGCTTTATTTTCCTCTTACAGATAGAACAAGGTTTTTTCAAAAAACTGAACATGTAGTTCCCTCCCTATTTCAACCTTTTAAACTCTTTTTAAATAAGCTAAATCAATAAAAGAAGTTATATCTTCTAATTTTCTAATCGAATCTAGCCTAATAAATACTTCATGAGGCTTTTGATTAATTTGC
>JBFILZ010000230.1:0-3911 GCA_041611945.1 Bacillus sp. (in: firmicutes) | reverse complement strand
CATTTAGTTGGGCTATCGGATCCATTTTATTGTTACAATTTCTGTTCCCATACCCTCCTTAGATTCAATGGAGAATTCGTCCATTAACCTTTTCACTCCAGGCAAGCCAGCGCCAAGTCCTCCAGAAGTAGAGTATCCATCTTCCATCGCTTTTTTTATATCAGGAATTCCAGGACCATTATCTGTTGCTATTACTTTAAGTCCCAATGCTTCCGCTCCATTAACTCCCTCTATACAAATTTCACCTTCTTCTGAATATAAATATATATTCCGAGCTAACTCGGATATAGCCGTCGTGATTCTTGCTTGGTCTACTGTACCAAATCCTAGGTTTTTCGCAATATCTCTACCAAGTTGTCTTGCAGCTACGATGTCCCATTCAGTTATAATTTTTACACAAGATTGGATTCCCATTTTCATTCCCCCAATTCTTGTTGAAGCTTTTCAAGACCTTTTTCAAGATCGAGAGCTGTTGGAACACCACTAAGGTGAATACCCATATCAACGAGGGTAATCGCTACCGCGTGCTTTATACCAGTTAAAACAACCTTAGCCCCCATTAAATTTGACATATTGACAACATCTCCAATCACTTTAGCAATATAGGAGTCAATCATATCGACTGAAGTTAAATCTATAACAATTCCCTTTGCACCTGTCTCGTGAATCTTCTTTAACAGATCTTCCTGAAACTGAATGGCTGTATGATCATCAAGTTCCCATTGTATTGAAACCAATAAGTATTGCTTCAACTTAAGAATTGGAATTTTCATTTTGACTAACAACCTCCTGTTCCAAGTCAATTATTCTTCTATCTGTAATATGTAGAGCAGCTTCAATGCCTTTCCTTAATGAATTCTTTGTGATAATATGGCTTAAATCAATTCCTAAGTTCACTATAGTCTGAGCAATTTCAGGTCGAATGCCAACTATTAGACACTTTGCTCCAATTAATCGAACTGCTTCTGCGGACTGTATAATATGATGAGCAACCATAGTATCAACAAGAGGAACACCCGTAATATCAATTAATACTACCTCAGCTCTGTGTTTGACGACCCCTTGTAATAAGTTCTCCATGATCTTCTTAGCACGATCTGTATCGATAGTACCTACTAGAGGCATTATCGTTATATTTTCAAAAACAGGTATTAAAGGCGCCGATAGCTCTTGAAGGGCCATTTTTTGTAAAGTGACAGTGTGTTCCCAAGATCCTGAGTATTGGTTGACCATTAAATTAATAATCGGATCTATCCAGTCATTCAGTTCATTAATTACTTTAAGCTGTTCAATCGGTTCTATTTTTTTCTCTAATAGCCAACCTTGAACCACTTTTCGATATTTTTGGAGTCCTTCTGTTATGTAGCTTAAAGGCCAACCTAGTCTAATAATTCTTTCTGCAAATTCATTTAGATACTCAGTTACCTGTTCTTTAGAATGATCTATGTTAGAAATAATGAGATCAATAAAATCTCTGCTTGTATTGATAAATACTTGTTCAGAAACAACCCTGACGTTTTGCGCACTTCCATTTTTTTTGATTTCCTCAAGCCATCTACTTACAATTTCTTCTTTATTTTCTTGTATGGTTGTGACTAGATCGGCATTCACACTACAGTCCTCCCCCAAATTAAATTTTTTATATATTCAGTAAATATATCATATTACTATTATTTCATTACCCAAACTTTCTTTCAAATAATTCTACTTATAGTATCCAATACGATACTTCAACTCAGGATTAACACTTGAATCTTTTTTGTCTTAATACTCTTTTTCGTTAACAGTTCGAGGGATTTGCATAAATAAAAGGCTTTGTTAAACTTTGTTGTTGACTTCAGTTGCAAGATGCTCGCTTTACACGGGGCAGGTGAGCCAACTCGGCACTTGTACCTTCGTTGACTCACCTGTCCAGCTGCTCCCGCTGGAGTCGCGCGTCCTACCACTTCAAACAACTCCATTTGAAAAATCAACATTGAGTTTTAACAGAGCCAATAAAAAAAAGCCACTTAGATTTACTCTAAATAGCTTTTAAGTATTACCTATTAAAAATCGATGAGGCCGAGACTGATTTGTAAAGCTTCGTCTACCTTTTCCATCATTTCATCATCTAAGTGTGTGATCTTGTCTGTCAACCGTTGTTTATCAATTGTTCGGATTTGCTCTAAAAGAATGACAGAGTCACGCTCAAATCCATATCGCTTCGCATCAATCTCTACATGAGTTGGAAGCTTTGCTTTTTGAATTTGCGCAGTTATTGCCGCAACAATAACTGTGGGACTAAACCGATTCCCAATATCATTTTGAAGGACAAGGACAGGACGAACGCCACCTTGCTCAGATCCAACAACTGGGGAAAGGTCAGCAAAATACACGTCACCACGTTTAACAATCAAAGGATTACCCCCCGCTAACTAGACGTTCAACGGTGTGATCCGCTTCTTCTTCTGCAAGAAATGCTTCACATGCAATATTTAAGTTAATCTTGGCCATTTCCATATAACCACGTCTCATAGACTCACGGATATGACGCTTCTTTCTTTCTCTTAAATACATTTTCGTCGCTTGATAAATGATGTCACTATGACTTCCATTTTCCTGTTTAATGATGCCATCTAATTCACTGATTAATGCCCTTGGTAAACGAACCATTATTTCAGTCGTTGTCGCGCTAGAATCGGACACAAGCATACACCTCCACCATCAACTACACACATATAAATCGATCCATTTTTAATGATAACACCTTATGCTCAATTTTGCAAAACAGTTCTGCAAATCCTAACATATTATCTACATAATATAGTAGTATTTATTCATCCTTCTATTAATTTCTCTTTTACTTAGATTTTATCAAGTAATAGTGGATTTACAATTTCAATTATATGGTTATTTTTAATAAATACTCTTGGCACTCGAAAGCTAATCATGCATGGTATTTCATAATTAATTGTGTTGATTCCTCGTGCAATTTCATCAACAGAAATTACTTCCTGACCTTGTTTGCCGATTAGTGTCACTAAAGTCCCGGCTTCTACTTGATATGGAAGTCGAACCATAAGTTGATCCATACATATTCGACCAATAATAGGTGCACGATTTCCATCCACTAAGACTTCTTGGCCTTTTAGGCTCCTAATCCAACCATCTGCATAACCAATCGGAACAGTTCCAACCCATTCATCTTCTTCTACTGTATAGGTAGCACCATAACTCACCTTTTCTCCTGCAGACAATTTTTTCACCTGTGTGATCCGACTGTGTAAAGAGAAAGCTTCAAATAATGGAAAAGCAATTAAATCCTTTATTTCTTCCGACGGAGAAAGTCCGTACATCGAAATTCCAAAACGAACAACATTAAACATTTTATCCTTAAATCGTAGGGCAGCTGCGCTATTTCCACAGTGAATATAAGGAATCGATTCTATTGTAGTTCGAGTGAAATTAACCACTTTTTCGAATTTAGTCAACTGAAATTCAAAATAACTAGTTTCTATTTCATCTGCGGTTGCAAAATGAGTATATAAACCTTCTATATTACAAGTTGCACAATTCTTTACGATATTGATAATGTCATCAAGTTCTTCTATACTTTTTAACCCTAAACGTCCCATACCGGTATCGTACTTTATATGAAGATTTATAGGAGTTTCCGTCTCAAAATTGTTGACTACTTTTTGTAGCCACTCTTTTTCGAAAACAGTCAGTGAAATATTATTTTCGGAGGCCACCTTGGCATCTTCAGGACGCGTAACTCCTAGAACTAGGATCGGTTCAGTTATTCCACTTTTCCGCAAAGCAATTGCCTCGTCTAGGAATGCTACTGCTAATAATGTTGCACCTGCATCTACAGCCACTTTTGCCACCTGAACATCCCCATGACCATAAGCATTCGCTTTAACCACTGCCAT
>JBFILZ010000229.1:0-3940 GCA_041611945.1 Bacillus sp. (in: firmicutes) | reverse complement strand
TAAATAACTAATAAGTACGGCCATTAGTAGAAAATAAAGTGTTCGTAATATAATTCCGACCGAGATCGATAAGTCAGTCCAAAGAATAGTTGCAGTCGTCAATATATCAATTACTGGTTGCAGAATAATAAATGCAACCATTAAAAGTAATAATCGTTGGTTCTTCATCATTGATTTCATCCTCATTCGCTTTCTATAGAAGGTTTTTGTTTTTGAAATACGGTAACTAGTTTTTTGGCAACTATAGTTTGATCAAAACATATCGCTGTATGACGAGCGTTTTGACTTAGTGTTTTTTTGTCTGCATTAGATAAATTAACATAACTCATTATTTGATCAGCTAGCTCACTTGCGCTACTCGCTTGAAAAGTAAGCGCATTTTCTTCATTTACATATTCTTTTGTTCCAGGGATGTCACTTGCTAATAGAGGAATTCCACATGCCATTGCCTCTAAACCTACTAATCCTAAACTTTCCTGTAGAGAAGGAAAACAAAAAATGTCTGACGCATTAAATACCTCAACCATTTGATTTTGAGTTAACATGGGCAATCTTGTAATGGTAGATTTTAAATCGTTTTCAATTACCATCACGTTTAATTTAAAATCTTGAGAACCTGATCCAGCCATTATAATATGAAGGTGATTAAATACTTTCGGATTCATCTCTTTGATATTGGCTATGCTTTCGATAAGTGTTTCCCACCCTTTAAACGGGTCAACTCTCGAAATGTAGCTGATCACAATTTTATCTTCTGAAATAGTGTTAGATTCCCTAAAGACTTTCCCTAATTTATCATTTGGTTTGAAAAACCCAGTGTCAACTCCACCTGAAGGAAAAATGGTAATTGGACAAGTTACTTCATACTTCTCTTTTACCACCTGTTGATAATAGGAGGAAGGGACAATCACTTGATCAATGACTTTCATCATTTTTCGGACATCCGGTTGATACTGTTCCTGTGCTTTTGTTTGAGGCAAGATATCTGTTCCATGTGTGTTTAAAATGATGGGGATTGACGTCTTCCATTTCTTCATCAATTGAATCAGTTTTGCGTTTTGTGAAGCGTAGTGAACATAAATAACATCAGGTTTAGTAAAATGGGTTTTCATGAAAAATGAAAGAGCATATCGGATATATCCAATTAGCTTTTTCATTTTCGAATTTGTTTTAGTTAGTTTCACTAGAATGATTGAGTGACCAGCATTTTTTAATATGTTTTCCGTTCGTTGAACAAACACCCCGTAATTTGGTGCTTGTTCTGAAGGATACATATTCGTTAACAATAGGATTTTCATAAAAGCATCATCCTTGTTCTAATTTCTTTTTCATGAATTCTATTAAGCCATCTCTTAGATCAGGTCGTTGCAACGCCATTTCAATCGTAGTCGTCACAAACCCTAGTTTTTCTCCTACATCAAAACGCTGCCCTTCAAATTCGTATGCGTAAACTTGTTGCACTTGGTTTAACTTTTCAATGGCATCCGTTAATTGAATTTCTCCTCCTGCACCTATTTCCATTTCATTTAAATAAGTGAAAATCTCAGGTGTGAAAATGTATCTTCCTGTAATGGCTTTGTTCGAAGGAGCAGTTCCAAGTTTAGGTTTCTCTACAAACTTCTTTACTTTATACAAATTCCCATCCTGTTCATATGGATCAATAATTCCATAACGATCTGTTTCTTCAGGAGCAACATCCATAATACTAATAACTGAAGACTGTGTTTTATCATATTGGTCCATTAGCTGTTTGAGACATGGGACTTCAGCTTGTACTATATCATCTCCAAGTAAAATGGCAAAAGGTTCATCCCCAATGAATTTGCGTGCTGTCCACACTGCATGTCCTAAGCCTAAAGGAGCTTTTTGACGAATATAATGTATTTCAACTTTACCTGAACTTTGCACTTCAGCGAGTAAATCGAACTTCTCTTTGCGCTCTAATGTATTTTCTAAAAGTGGTGCAGAGTCAAAGTGATCTTCTATCGCACGTTTATCTTTCCCTGTTACGATGATAATGTCTTCAATACCTGAAGCAATTGCTTCCTCTACAATATATTGAATGGTTGGCTTATCCACAATGGGAAGCATTTCCTTTGGCATTGCCTTCGTTGCTGGTAAAAAACGTGTACCTAATCCCGCAGCAGGAATAATGGCTTTTCGTACTTTTTTCATCAAACCATTACCTCCTTAGTTTTTTGCATCTCCTAAAACATAGACATCAAATCCTGCCGCTTCCCAAGTTTCACGATCGATACAGTTTTTCGTATCAATCACTACGTGATGCTTCATTTGAGATTTAATGTCGTTAGGTTTTATATCTTTAAATGCTTGATGATCTGTCAAGATCAATATTGCTGAAGCGCCCGACAAAACTTCTTCTTGTACTTGCGTTTGTTCCGGCAAGTTATTGTTTTTGATATGTGGATCGAATGCCATTAAGTTCATTTTACGCTCAATGAGTTGTTCCACTACTTCAACAGATGGACTTTCGCGCATATCATCGATATTTCCTTTAAAAGCTAGCCCGAGAACTGCTATTTTTGGATCCTTAATGCCTTTAGCATGTAAAATATCTGCAGTTAATTGGGCCGTATAAGAAGGCATGCCGTCGTTTGTTTGACGAGCCAAATGAATCATTTTAGCTTGTTCAGGATCTAGCTCTACTAAAAACCATGGATCAACAGCTATGCAGTGCCCACCGACACCAGGTCCCGGAAAGTGAATATTTACCCGCGGGTGATAGTTAGCTAATTTAATGGCTTCCCAGACGTTCACACCAATGTTTTGAGCGATTTTTGCCAGTTCGTTCGCAAAGGCAATGTTTACATCACGATATGTATTTTCCATTACTTTTACAAGTTCGGCTGTCGTGGCATCGGTTTCATGCATATTGCCTTCTACAAAGGATTGGTATAATTCAGTTGTTTGGCGAGCAGATTCTTTGTTAATTCCACCGATAATACGGTCATTTGTCACTAATTCTTGGAACACCTTACCCGGAATGACGCGTTCAGGGGAGTGAGAAACAAAAAGCTCAGTTCCAATTTCAAGATTTGCTTTGATTAGTTCTGGCATCATAACATCTTCCACTGTACGTGGAGGTACTGTCGATTCTAAAATGACTAAGTTTCCTTTTTCTAAAAATGGTACAGTTGCTGCCGTCGCTTTACGAACATATTCTAAATCAGCCGTTTTGTCAGCTTTAATTGGTGACGGAACTGCAATGATAAAGACATCCGCATTAATTGGTGTAGTCGAAACAGTTAAAGTACCCGAATCGATTGCTTTGTCTAAACGTTCTTGCAGTCCATTTTCCTCTATATGAAGCTGTTTATTTTGAATCATAGCAATTGCTTTTTCGTTGACGTCTACCCCGTGAACTTGATGGCCATGGTTTGCAAACATGACTGCAGTAGGCAGACCAATATATCCTAAGCCAACAACACAAATGGATTTTTTCATTTAAATTCTCCTTCAAATATTAGTCTATATAATAGTAGGAACTTTACTTTCGTTCTTTTAAAACTTTCATTAAAAAAATGGGTAAATTCAATTGTCGCTTTATTCTTGATGGATTGCTTGCAAGTCGATACAACCATTCTAACCCAAGTTTGCGGAAAAGTATGGGTGCTCTTTTGACTAACCCAGAAAACACATCAAAACTACCACCCACTCCTTGAAAAACAAGAACGTTTGGCAGGTTCTTCAGGTTTCTTTTTATCCATAATTCTTGTTTAGGGCTACCTAAGGCTACAAATAAGATTTTCGCACCACTTTTATGGATTCGATTAATTAGCGCTTCTTCATGTTTATCGAAGCCATTGGTATACCCCGCTACCAATATATTAGGTCGCTCTTTTGAAATCTCTGAAATTGCTTTCATTACAACCTCTTCTTTTGCACCATAGAAATAAACGGGATGGCCTTCTAATGCTGC
>JBFILZ010000228.1:0-3967 GCA_041611945.1 Bacillus sp. (in: firmicutes) | reverse complement strand
TTCTTGTTCTTTTTCCAATCAGAGTAGCGAGAAAAAGCTAGTTTTCTAGCTTCCTGTTTTAGTGTTGTTGGCAACTCAAAATGACCGATTCGTTTATCAAGTTCTGAAGCTTTCAATTTTGGTTCTTCTTGCTTTGTTTGAACAGCTACATTGCATGCGTTTGAAAATTCACTTCGCATGAATTCGTACATTTCAGATTTCGTTTTGGTCGGTTCAAACAAAGGAATCTTAATGGAAATCGTCGGCATTTTAAGTCACCTCCTACTATTTTCATAAGATTATTTTACCAAACAGAACACCAGTTTGTCTTTTAAAAAGCTTTTTAATTTCAAAAAAAAAAGCGATTCATCTCCCACCTACCGCTGACGCGCTTGAGGAAGGAGTCTTCTCGCCCAAAACCGATAAAAAGTATCCAGAAATCAAAATAAAGAAGATTCCTTTTAGTTTCTCTACTAGTAGTAGATATTCATTTTTAATAGAAAAGAATCCTATGAAATAATCTATTGCAAGGAATATTGATATGCAAAAAAATAAATATAAAAAAACGATCTTAATCTTTGTCAATATTTCACCTCATTAAATATAACCAAATATAGCTTACAGCCTGTCTTCTTACTAACAAGCAAATTTATACTAATATATAACTTTAATAATAAACTTTTCATTCACTTTTAATGTATTAAATAGGAAATAATTGTCACTACCACAGTATAGTTGACCACATATTAAGTGAAAAGTCAATTGTCTATTCGAAGGGTTATTTAGAATCTCAAAGGATAATAGGAACTTTTTTTACTTATCGTAGAATATGAGATTCACTTCATTAACTTCATCGAATCTCTACCCTTAAATAGACTTTCTACTATTTCACCACCTGTATTATCGTCAAAGTTGTCTATTGTTTTCATACATTGCAATCTTACTAGTTAAATAAAGTTCAAGTCTAATTATCATTTATATACATCCTTTGACCTATACATATCTACTACTTATTCTTACCATAAATAGCCATTATTGATAATAGAAAAGAATTTGATCAGATGTGATAATAGAAAAAGAGTTATCTGAAATTTCAGTATAAAAGGAGTGTATGAAATGAAAAGAAGAAAAATTTTTTCCACAGTCTCAATCATAATCTTGATGCTTTCTATGCTATTACCTATTAATCATACGAAAGCGACTACAATATCCACTGTATCAAATACCGTCGCAGCTATGGATAAACACCTTTTAGAAGAAATGAAAAGGAACGAAGGGTTAATGAATGTCGTCGTAACCTTTCATGGAGATACTGCACCAACAAAAGAGAATATCAATCTTCTCCAAACACTTGGTATTGAAAAAGGAGTCACATTACAAGCTTTACCGATTGCCGGAGTTCTCGTTACTTCGGATCAAGTATTAGCACTCTCAAAAAATGAACAAGTTCGCTCACTATACCTAAATCGCAAGGTAGATTTATACAATGCGAAAGCAACAGATTTAACCGGTGTAGATAAGGTGCGTACAGACGATTCTATGAGAAAAGCAAATGGTGGCCTTCCTGTTTCAGGTAAGGGTATAGGGGTTGTCATTAATGATAGTGGTGTAGATGGGACACACCCTGATTTAAAGCTAGGTAAAAATTTAGTTCAAAATGTGTTAGGGACAACTAACATGCCAATGTCAACTGGATTAGCACCTGTTGTTTATGTGGAAGATGTTGCCAATACTGATACAAATTCAGGGCACGGAACTCATGTAGCCGGTACAGTTGGTGGAACTGGCGCGGCATCTTCTGGATTATATGAGGGAGTAGCTCCAGGGGCTGACTTAATTGGTTACGGTTCTGGTGGTGTCTTACTTATTCTAGATTTAATTGGTGGCTTTGATTATGCAATAGCGAATCAAAGTAGATACAACATTCGTGTAATTACAAATTCATGGGGTTCGAATGATGATTTTTTCGCAGATGACCCTGTGAACATCGCAACAAAACGTTGCTATGACCGAGGAATCGTTGTTTTATTCGCAGCCGGAAATTCAGGTTCTGATGAAGATACACATAATCCTTATGCTAAGGCTCCTTGGGTTATTTCAGTTGCAGCTGGACAGAAAGATGGTAAATTAGTAGGCTTCTCTTCAAGAGGTACTAGAGGTGTAAGTCAATCCTTTACAATGGATGGTGAAACTTGGACATGGCACGATGAACCTACTATTACGGCTCCTGGAGTAGGAATCATTTCAACACGAGCTATTGCCCCTTTAGGTGCATTATCCGTATCATCTGATAGTAAACTTCAACCTGCACATATACCTTATTATGCACATATGAGCGGAACTTCAATGGCCACACCTCACGCAGCAGGTATCGTTGCTTTATTATTGGACGCAAATCCACTTCTATCACCTGCTGAAGTGAAAGAAATTTTACGTAATACAGCAACTAACATGCCAGGTCGTGAACCATATGAGGTAGGAGCAGGATACATTAATGCTTACGCCGCTGTTGATCAGTCTTTTCATCCAACAAAATCATATGGATCAACCGTAAATCAAAACCAATCATTTAATGCTTTTATCGAAAACGAAGTCACACGTGAAAATTATGAATTGAACTATAATCCCCTTTCTACTAATGAAAGAACATTTCAAGTGAAAGAGGGTCAAGCTCAGCTTGTAGCTAAAATGTATGCGGATGGAGACACATATACTGAAGAAGGCGGTAATCCATTAGTATTTTCTATTACAAATCCTAATGGAGTAAAATACGAATCAGGTTTTAATCCTCTTTACAGTATAGATCTTGTTAATACGATTACAGTCGATAATCCTGTTTCTGGTCAATGGAAATTAACAGTGAGAGCTTACCCTACTGTGGCAATTCCTGAAAAAGTGGTCGGAACTATTACTCAAAAAACGACTAGAACTTTAACAGAAATTCCAGATATTAATCAACATCCAGCATCTAACGCTGTCAAGTTAGGGATTAGTGAACGATTATTTGATGTAAAGAAAGATGGTAATTTTTATCCTGATCAATTATTAACAAGAAGTACACTTGCTAGCTATTTAGTAATGGGCGCTGGTATTCGCCAAGTAGAACAAATAACCGATATGGCTGCTATCGATGCTGTAGTCTCCAAGGGGGCTTCCTTAAAAGGATTATACTCGAATCATGGTGTCATGCTTTTAGGTAGTAATGGAGAGTTTAATGGTTCGAACCATGTAACAAGAGCAGAACTAGCTTATTCACTTATTCAAAGCATGGGATTACAAGAACAAGCAACCAAATTTAATGGTGATGTAACAATTGCTTATAAAGGTAACAGACTTAAAATAAGTGACTCAAGTACTATTCCTTCTGAATTAAAAGGATATGTACAGTTAGCTTTAGATTTAGGTATCTTAAACGCCTACTTCTCATCCTCTCAGGGACCTTATGATATTGAACCAACCATACATGCAAATTTTCAGCCAGAAACTAAATTAACTCGAGGAGATTTTGCAGTAGCAATGACACGTTTCTTTAATAATTACTAAAGGTAAAAAGGCTGTCATTTGAAATTGACAGCCTTTTACTTTGGCTTTATTAAAGCTTCTTGGAAATTTTTAAATGAAGCGGAAAGTGTGTGTGACTGTCCACGATAATGCTATCTGCAAATTCTTCGAGTGATGAAAATTGTATGTAATCATATTATAGGTATTACAAGTATCGAGCATCCTCTCGCTGAAACCATTATTACCGTTTAACAAAGTCATTACATTAGGCTACCCTGAAAATAAGGGGATCTTCGTTCTAGAACACTCGCTTTCCGTGGGGCGGGCGGTGAGCCCCACGGCGATAGCGCCTTCAGGTCTCACCTGTCCCGCTAGTCCCACAGGACTTTGAATAGGCTTCCATGAGTTCTCACCGCACGAAGGAAATGCGGGAGTATTTTCGAGGAGTCTCGCGTTCTTCCACTTCGATCACTGCTAAAGAAATATA
>JBFILZ010000227.1:0-3969 GCA_041611945.1 Bacillus sp. (in: firmicutes) | reverse complement strand
TATGAAAATAAGCAATATATTTCTTTAGCAGTGATCGAAGTGGAAGAACGCGAGACTCCTCGAAATTACTCCGCATTTCCTTCGTGCGGTGAGAACTCGTGGAAGCCTATTCAAAGTCCTGTGGGACTAGTGGGACAGGTGAGACCTGAAGGCGCTATCGCCGAGGGGCTCACCGCCCGCCCCACGGAAAGCGAGTGTTCTGGAACGAAGATCCCCTTATTTTCAGGTTAGCCTTTTTATTTTTAGTCACTTTTGTTTAATGAAACCATATCGTATCCCCTTAAGTACCTTTAAGATCGGACGATACTCTTGATCAACAAGCCCGAATATTTCTACAATTAATTCGATTAATAGCAACAACATTAACACGAGTGTGATAGAGCCCCACATGGTGACTTTCGAAAAAATGACAGCCGATATTCCAAATATTCCACTCATACCATAGATAATTAGAACGGATTGTTTATGAGAAAATCCATATCGTAATAGGCAGTGGTGCAAATGCTGTTTATCAGGAGCTGATAATGGTTGTTTGTTAACAAGTCTTCGGATAATCGCAAAGAATGTATCTGATATAGGTACACCTAGGATAATGACCGGGATAATATAGGATATAGCCGTTACATTTTTAAATCCTAATAGTGATAAAACGGAAATCATATAACCAAGAAACAGTGCTCCCGTATCACCCATAAAAATCTTAGCAGGATAGAAATTATGAATGAGAAATCCAAGTGTAGCTCCAATTAGTATAATTCCGATACCAGATACAAACTGATTGCCCATTTTAATAGCCATGATTGATATCGTAATTAAGGCGATTGTTGATACACCTGCTGCAAGTCCGTCTAGACCATCAATCAAGTTTATTGAATTGGTGATACCAACAATCCATATAATCGTAAGTGGGATACCAAAAAAACCAAATTCAAGCTGATAACCTAAGGGCAAATTAATGAATTCAATCTGTAAGCCGCTTAGTACTACAAGTAACGCAGCGACTAGTTGGCCAATTAATTTTATTTTCGCTGATAATTCAACTATATCATCCAAAATGCCTGTTACCATGATAATCAAACTCCCCAATAAAATGGGATAAAACAAAGCATTTTCAGGTCTTAGCAAATATATCCCAACGATAAAGCTTATATAAATGGCTACGCCTCCAAGTCGAGGCATACTTTTGGTATGAACCTTTCGTTTATTTGGTTGGTCAGTCGCACCAATTTTGAAAGCTAGTTTTTTTACTAGAGGCGTTACAAGGACAGACGTGATGAAGCAAAGTAGCAATGTCATATAAAGCATAAATGCCCTCCTTACCCTTAGCATAACCAAACAGGTATAACTTTTTTCATGGAGAAGATAAAAATGAAAAGTGTCAAACTGAGTAAAGTGAATTTCTACTCCTATTGTATAATGTTCGATTATTTGAATTGGATTATGACTTATTAACTAAAAGTTGTTTGTTTTGTTTACAAATCCTTATTTAACATGGTTATGGATTTCGCTGGCGCGGGAGGGAGAATCATCGACACCCATCACAACGTATGGAACTTTTTCTTTGACAACATTTTCCAACTGGTATTATTAGGAACGATTGGAGTAGTTTGTAAATGTATGTATGAAAAGGCAGTTTAATAATAATCACAGTGATGTCATAGAGGTATAAATAGTACACTTCCACGTGAGTTGAAATTCAGGTGGATTTATTAGTAAGTAGTCAAAACTTAAGAAACCACTCTCATTTAGGAAAGTGGTTTCTCAAGTTTTGAATTGTGATTTGTTACTTTCAACACAAGGATGCAATTTTTTCACGTCGCACGTTTGACAACATGGTCTCCGTTATCTCATTTACATAAAGAGCTTTAACAGTCCCCTTTTATTCAATACGTTCTATTCATTGAGGTACGATATAGACATTCGCCCGATCCATCATCACTGCCATTTCAGCTCTCGTTAATGGTTCGGTTGGGCTAAACGTTGTAGCAGTTTTCCCTTGAATGATTCCCAACTTATTCATTCGAACAATGGAAGGTTTCGACCACCTTTCTGATTTTACATCTTGAAAGGGACTTTTTGAATCCCCATCTGATTGTTGAACCACATTTTTCTCCAACAAAATTCTATCTACTATCATTGAGAATTGCTCTCTAGTTAGGGGTGCATCTGGACTGAATTTGTCATTGGTCATACCGTTCATAATCCCATTTTGGATGACTAATTTTATATCATTTTCAGCATAGTGACCTTCCTTGATATCAGTATAATTCGTACTGTTGTTGGGTTTTGGCTGTAGATTTAATGCTCTAGAAATAATAATCGCTGCTTGTGCACGAGTTACAGCTTCTTCAGGCGCGAATCTATCGTTTCCAACACCTTTCATCCAACCACTCTTGTTGACACTTATTATTTCATTCACAGCCCAATGATTGGAAATATCATAGAATGGATAACCTTCTAGCCAGGCTTTATAATTATTCCAAATAACAGGATTTTCTTGACCTAATCCCCAACTCCCTGTTCCCTTCAGTTTATATTTATGGACTAAGTCTACCTTAGCTTTAATAGATTTTTCATTTTCAAACCAAATTGTATAGTTGCCATTGGTTAAGATCCTCCCGTTCACCTTTGAGACAGGGTCAGTTTCTTTTATGGTAAATGTACCTCTTACTGATTTCGTAGCCTCATCATAAATAATCTTCCCTTGATATTTATGAACAATTTGTTCAGCAAGGCTCTTAGCGATACCTCTCCCCCCTGTAGCTTCTTGATCATTCCAATATCTACCGAAAAACGGGATACCCAAGACAATCTTCTCTGGTGGTATCCCTTGATTGATTGCATATTGCACACTTCTTTCAACCCAATTAAAACTAGCAACAGGTCCAGCTGGACCACCAGAATAGCTCTCATCATAAGACATGATCATCAAATAATCACTATATCTTGCTAATTCTTTATAATCATACGATCCATGCCACCCTTTCTGCCACCCGTTTGGATTGGCAGCAACAGCAACGCTCAACTCCTTATCAGCCGGAAGTTTCTCTCTAAGCCGTCTCACGAAGTCTGTATAGTTAGCCCGATCAACATCGGTTACATTTTCGATATCGACATTCACTCCATCAAGATTATATTTAATAATGGTATTGGCAACCTGTTGAGCAAGCTGTTCACGGTTCGTAAGGGCACTTCGACCTACCTCACGATCCCAATGATTACTTAACATAGGAACCACTCGAACACCACGAGATTTCATTTCCTTAATGAAAACCTCACTAAATTGATAACTTAATTTTAGTGATCCATCAGGATTCAAATCAAAATAGCTTGGTGAAACAGTACCTACGGCTTTATTCGTTCTGTCTACATAAGCAATTTGTTCTGAGGTCGAACCGAAAAACAAATAAGACATATTGAAATCGGCTGCTTCTACTTTTGGATTAACTGTACCAAAATAAAGAGTTGAAAATAAAACCGTTCCTGTAACTAGTTTTATTGTCGTTGCCTGTGTATTGGGAAGGTGTTTCTTTATATATTCACGCATGTATGTATTTAATTTCGCACGCGACTCAGCAACAGCTATTCCGAATTCATTTGAAAACTCAAATTTCCCATAGTCCATATAAAGAACGATTATACTTTCATTTCCTTCTTGTATGAATTTATGACGGATAATCGGATTCATTTGAATCCCCCTTTTTGTAGGCACTGTTATTGGTCAATGTTGTTTCAATACAGGTTGATTGAAACGAAGATATTAGTATCCTTTACTAAATTTCAACAACCTATTTAATCGAGCCTTTTTATTAGTCTCTGTTAAAGCTCCTTGTTAATTCTTTTAAAAAAGTTGATTGAAGTTGAAGGTGCGAGAAACCGAAGGCGCAAGAGCGCCGAGGGGCACACCGCTCGCCTCGCGGAAAGCGAGCATCCTACAGCTAAATATAAGCAACAAAGTTTAACAGAGAC
>JBFILZ010000226.1:0-3973 GCA_041611945.1 Bacillus sp. (in: firmicutes) | reverse complement strand
TTTCTATGTCAGCGGGACCAGCGGTATAGGAGAGTCATCGAAGACGCAAGTGGTGAGTTGGCTCACCGCCCATCGAGAAGCGAGTTTCCTGAAGTTAAACCAATAACAAAGATTAACAAAGTCATTTACTAAAGAATATAATTTTGGTGAATAAAAATAAAAGAGTTTGTCCCTATCCTTTTTCGGGAAAATGTAATAGTAAAATAGAAGTAGCTTTATAGAAGCTAATAATTTTTTTCTGAGTAGAGGTGGAAATCAATTATGTACTTTGGAAGAATTAAGCCAAAAGTTGATAGCAGTAGAGTGCCTCCAAATCAAAATGTAACTACAACGTTTCCAGTACTACATTATGGTAATGTACCTTGTTATAAAACGGACCTATCAGATTGGGACCTAAAAGTATTTGGTGAAGTAGAGCAATCTATTACATATACATTTAATGAAATTTTGAGTTTTACTACTACTAAGACTCAAAATGATATTCACTGTGTAACAGGGTGGTCAAAACTTGATAATGACTGGAAAGGGATCAAAACAAAGATTCTGGTTAAGGAATCAAGACCATTACCTCAAGCGAAATATGTCATTATTCATGCTGAGGAAGACTGGAGTACGAATATACCTATTGCTGATTTCATGCGTGAAACAAGTCTATTGGCACATATACATAATGGTAAACCCTTATCACCGGAGCACGGCTATCCATTCCGGTTGGTAATTCCACATCTCTATTTTTGGAAAAGTGCAAAATGGGTGAGGGGTATCGAATTTTCAGCAACTGATAAGCCGGGTTTTTGGGAGAAAAACGGTTATCATAATTATGGGGATCCATTTAAAGAACAACGTTTAAGCTGGGATTAACAATAAAGGGAGTTGATATTCTATGGAGAATTTCACAGAACG
Organism: Bacillus sp. (in: firmicutes); assembly: GCA_041611945.1. GTDB lineage: Bacteria > Bacillota > Bacilli > Bacillales > SA4 > Bacillus_BS. The sequence goes on along the minus strand of JBFILZ010000226.1, from coordinate 3,070 downwards.
AGTCTTGGCAATTGTGCAGAAAATTCCGCCAGGAAAGGTCATGTCATATGGTCAGATTGCTAGATTCGCAGGAAACCCACGAGGTGCTAGGCAGGTTTCTCGAATCTTGCACTCTATGAGCGGAAAGTACAATTTGCCGTGGCACAGAGTGCTCAACGCAAAAGGGGAGATTGGTTTACAAGATGAGGAGTCATTTTACACACAAAAATTAAAATTAGAAAGTGAAGGGATCCTCTTCATTGGTAGGAAAAAGATTGAACTTGGGAAATTCCAATACCTTCCATAAATAGTTAAACCTCTATAAAATCTTTGTTTTAATTATCTATTATTGAGTCCAATTTGAACCTCTTCGCGGAATACAAGCATCTTGTAGCTTAATTAACATCAATGATTAACAGAATCTACCCAAAAGTACAACTGTTGGTCCTATGAGCATTCATTTTAGCTTTCTTGGTGAATATAAGTGCCTGAATTCTCCCGCCTAAATCATTGAGGAAGGAGAATTCAGTCGATAGTTCGTTAAAAAAGAGCCCAAATGGCTCTTCTTTGATTCCTAACGTTGATGCTCTACTAAGTCGATTACACCGAGAACCACATGCGCTAAACCGAAACCGAATATTGTGTTTGAAACCATTGGACTTACCTTGTGACTATGTTTCAGTACATAACCGGTTGCAGTTACTGCCGCACCTAAAAAAGTTGGAATCAATCCTTCACGCATGTCCATTAAAGCCCAGCTTAGAAGTGGAATCAATATATTATTATCTAATATGTTAAGAATATGGCTGGTAAATGTTTTTTAGAAAGGAATACACTCTGATATTCAAACCACTAATGATAAGGGTAATAATATAACTACTATTCTGACAATTACCTCCCTCCCTTTTACTTTTATGGTACATTAATAATAGGAAAAAACGGTTATGAAATGTTGATGAGAAAAGGAGACATTAATGATGGATATTTCTAAAACACTTATAGATACACTAGGCATGAAGATTACATTACTTGAAGAAGGGAAGGTCATGGCAACAATGCCAGTCGATGAACGAACCCACCAACCATTTGGGGTTTTGCATGGGGGAGCGTCAGTTGCACTAGCTGAAACGGTAGCAAGTATAGGGACATATCATTTAGTTGATAAGGAGACCGAAAGTTGTGCAGGACTTGAGATCAATGCTAATCATATAAGAGGAAAAAAAGATGGGCTTGTAACAGCTATTGCGACCATTCTACATAGAGGTAGAACAACGATGGTTTGGGATATTAAAATTGTCGATGAGGAAGAAAGATTAATTTGTGTTTCAAGATGTACAATGGCTGTAATTAAATTAAAGAAATGAAAAGAATGAAAAATACTCAGAGATCAAAATGAACTGCCCCCCGTCAAGTAGACAGTGGAAATAATAAAAATGACCTAAGCGGCTTTAGCTCTATATTCCATAGGGCTGAGGCCGTTTAGTCGTTTTTGATATCTATCGTGATTATAAAAATGTATATATTCATTTATTGCTAAAGTTAATTCTTCAAATGTCTTATATTTACGCCTATAATACTTTTCACATTTGAGCGTACTCCAAAAAGATTCCATTGGTCCGTTATCAATGCATCTACCAACCCGAGACATACTTTGCTTCATTTTTGCTGCATCTATCTTGCGTTTGAATCCCTTGGAGGTGTATTGAAAGCCGCGATCACTATGAATAAGGGGGTGCTCTCCGTTTAAAAGTGCTGTAGCTTGATCTAGCGTCTTAAATACAAGGTTATTATTATTGGAATGCCCAAGGACATAGCTAACAATCGATCCATCGTATAAATCACGAATTGCGCTTAAATAAGCCTTCTTTGCCCCATATTTAAATTCAGTGACATCCGTAACCCACTTTTCATTAGGCTTTTCTGCTGTAAACTCGCGATTTAGTATATTTTCTGCCACATGCTGAGGGGTAGAGCGTTTGTAGGATTGTTTCTTCTTTACCCGAATAACCGAGCGTATATTTGCGACCCCCATTAATCGATAGATTCTTTTATGATTAATATCCTCTTCAAACTCTCGATTCATATGTAACGTCATTTGACGATAACCAAAGATTCCATCGACTTTCTCTTGAAGAGCTTTCATTTTTTTTATAATTTCTTCATTCAGAAGTTCTCGGGCTGTTGGTACGCGTTTTAACCATTTATAGTAAGCAGCCCGTGAAATCCCAGCTATTTCACAAAGTAAGATAATGCTTAAATTCTCTTTTTCATGAAGCTCCTTAATAGCGATATACTTGTCCTCAAATTGGATTTGGCTTATCTTCGCCTCCTTTCGATCTCCTCTAACTTTTTTAAGAATAGGTTTTCCGCACGTAGCCGTTCATTTTCCCGTTCTAATCTTTTCATTTCAAACTGGATTTTCTCTTCTGGAGATAGCTCAGATTCAACTTTATTTCTTCCACGTTTATCTTTTAGTGCTTCGTCTCCGCCATCTTCATACTTCTTAACCCACTGATACACTTGTTGATAAGAGACCTGGTAGGTCTCAGCTGTTACTTGAAAACCTTTACCGTTCTTTAAGCAATCAAGGACAATTTGAATCCTTTCATCCCATGAAGTTTTTCTCCCTTTAATCATAGAGCTCGTCCTTCCTTTTGACGTATCCTTTAAATCTCTATGACTATTATACTTCTTTATCCACTGACGAAGGGTAGAGGTACTTGGAATATCATATTTCCTAGTAATTTCTCGAAGGGAGTATTCTTCGCTAAGAAAGTTCTTTACTGCCTCAAGTTTAAGTTCCTTCGAGTACTCCCTCCAGGTAGGGCTCTCTTTTAATCCTTCCACTCCGTATTTTTCATATTTATATACCCAATCATAAATGGAGACGTTATGGACATTATAAATTGACTCTAGTTCGGCAATGGAATGGCTGCCTTCCTCTAAAGCTTTTATTACCCTGATTTTGTCCTCTAAAGAATGTGTTCTCTTTGACATAAAAAATACTCCCCTTGAAGTAAACAGATTTTTATTTTTAACCTGTCTACCTTAAAGGGAGCATATCAAAAACTCTGAGTATTTTTTTCTATAT
>JBFILZ010000225.1:0-3977 GCA_041611945.1 Bacillus sp. (in: firmicutes) | reverse complement strand
TATTCAAAGTCCTGTGGGACTAGCGGGACAGGTGAGACCTGAAGGCGCTATCGCCGAGGGGCTCACCGCCCGCCCCACGGAAAGCGAGTGTTCTGGAACGAAGATCCCCTTATTTTCAGGGTAGCCTTAATCTTAAGAACAAGAACTATACTTTTGGACACTTACTTACTGTGAATCTATTCTATTAAAGGAGAATTAAGATGAGAATATTAATTAAGCGATTGGATCATGTTCAAATTTGTATGCCTCATAACCAGGAGGAAGTTGCTCGAAAGTTTTACTCTGAATTATTAGGCTTTGCTGAAATTGAAAAACCTAACTCTTTAAAGACAAATGGTGGTTTATGGTACAGTCTTGGCGATATTTCGCTTCACATTGGAGTTGAGGAAATGGAAGCATACCAGAGTAAAAGACACCCTGCCTTTGAAGTGTATAATCTAATAGAAATTAGACAATATCTAGATGAAAATAACATTAAAACATACGATGAAAAACCGATTCCAAATATAGAACGATTCTCTATATTTGATCCGTTCGGGAATAGAATTGAGTTTTTAGAAAAAAAATTATAATTTGTCATTTGACAAATCTAGTTAAGATTATCCTAGTTTCAAAATAGAAAGATGATAAGCTAGTTAGCCCTATGTTAATATAGATTTATAAGATTGTGAATAGTCGAAAATCAAAAGGAGGGGGCAATATCAAGTTATCCTATTGTTGTTATTTGGGATCTTTATTGGTTTACTTTTTAAGTTTTATAACTGGATTTTCGATTGGATTATATGTTTTATTTGGGGCGATTTTACTGTTATTATTTGGTTTTGCTTTTTCCTTAAAATTGTTAAGTAAAGGAATGAACATTTCCATTGTGATTTTTGTTGTTTCATATGTCGTCTGGTATCCCTTAGTTCATTACGTAGATGACTATTATATATTTTATCCTTTCACATTTTTCATGTAGTATTTTAGGAAAGAACCAAATATTAAAAAAGATGAAACGCTAGGAGAAATCTCCAAGCGTATTCAAGTGCGCCATTCACAGATATTTTAATTAATTTTTGTCATGTAAATTCAAATTTCCTCCGCGTTTTCTGATCTTATCATTCATTTTTTTACTTTTGTTCATTTTTAGGTAGTAAAATTACTAAGATAAAGGTTAAAATTGCAAAAAATAGGACAACCCAATAAACAGTATTTAGTGAGAGCGTGAGACCTTCTTGAAGAACATCCCGTACAGGAACTGACAATTGATTTCGTTGCTCCTCGTTTAGTAAAACATTGGTTGTATTCAAATCAACGTGTTCCTGTATCCCTTGTGACTGAATATAAGTTAAAAGACGTGAATTGAGAATACCCCCTAAAAGGGCTGCACCAATTGTACTACCCAATGTCCTCATAAACATATTTGAAGCAGTTGCGATTCCTCTTTGCTCCCACTGTACTGTGCTTTGAATAGATACGATAAAAGATGTTGTCGTAAAACCCATCCCCATTCCAAGTAAAAAAGAACCAAAAGCTGCCCATAAGGGTCCAGATTCAGGAGCCATTAAGACGAAGAAAATTGATCCAATAATTAATAATATTCCTCCAATTAAAGCGGTCTTTCTAAAGCCAATTTTCAGTAGTATTCTACCAGCTATTATTGATGAAATTGGCCAACCAATCGACATAGTTGTTAAAGTAAATCCTGCAACAATTGGTGGCTGTTCCATGACCCCTTGAACAAACGCAGGTAAAAAGCTCGAAATTCCAATCAGCATTACACCAGTGGTCAAAGATGCTAAATTCGCAATAAGAATAGAACGTTCCTTCCATATTGAAAAAGGCATCATTGGTTCTTTCGCTCTTCTCTCTTGCCAATAGAATAACAGTATTGCTAATCCTGAAAAACTAAGTAATGTGAGTACTGGAAAGGAAGCCCACTCCCAATTAACACCACCCTCAACAAGTACAATCATTAAAGTGCTAACTCCGACAAACAACAAAAAGGCACCGACAAAATCAATGCTATGTTTCTTCTTTTCAATACCTTCATGCAAGTATAAAGATAATACAGTTATTGATAGGATTCCTAGAGGTACGTTTAACCAAAATACATACTTCCAGCTCACATATTGAACGAGTAGACCTCCAATGGCCGGACCTAAAATAGCTGATATTCCCCAAACACTAGCTAAATATCCTTGGATTTTAGCACGTTCTTCTTTCGTGTATAGGTCACCAACGATTGTTGAAGCAATTGGCATAACTGCCCCTGCCCCAAAACCTTGAATAAAACGGTAAATTATGAGTGTTTCCATTGAAGTTGCAAACCCACAGAGAATAGAGCCAAGCAAAAAAATGACAATTCCAACTATCAATACTGGTTTACGTCCATACAGGTCAGAGAGCTTTCCGTAAATCAGAACTGTTACAGCATTCATGAGTAAATAGGATGAAAACACCCAGCTATAAAGAGAAAAATTACCTAAATCTGAAGCGATTGCTGGCATGGCCGTTGATACAATGGTTGCTTCAATAGCAGCCATAAACATAGCTAACATAACTGCTGCTAGCACAAATGGTCGGATCGTTTTCTTTTGATTGTTATTATGTATTAATGTGTTTACAGCTTCAGTCATAATAAAAATGAACCTCCTATTTCCGACTCGAAAGATGCGCTTCACCTTTCGACTAACATAAAATAACCTCGTGGGATTTCAGTACTCTTTCCACCGAGGTTATTTGACCCTTGTATTGCTGTATTCTAGAACGAATCATCAATAATCACTTAAAAAAAGGCTTTGTTTACCTTTGTTGTTGATTTCAACTGCAGGATGCTCGCTTTCCGCGGGACATTGAACATCCTTCCATGAGTTCTCGACATACGAAAAAGGGCATTTCGAGGAGTCTCTCACCTTCCACCTCAATCAACTTCGTTTCAAAAATTCAAGATTGAGCTTGCTTTAACAGAGCCCAAAGAAAAGAACTAGGATAAGGTTCAATGTTGACTTCTAGACGCTTTGAATAAGCTAATGGTGTGTGACTCCTTCTGTGGATGTAGAAGGACTGGTAAAATCCCGCATGCGAAAGTGCGCTAGAAAACTGTATGTTTTTACGTAAGTGGCATATCCCTTCTCTTTAGCCCCGGAATGCAATTATCCTGTATTTAAAAATCAACAATCACGTTAAGCCCTAATATTATAGGTTAAACATATTCAATCAAAATAATTATTTATTAAGCTTTCGAATATGTTGATTTAGCTGTTTTAATATTACTCTTCTAGTAAGAATACCCTCAAATACACCTTCTTCATTTTGAACACAGACAAAGGGATGATCAATTACATGCTGTAAGCCCTTTAAAAATGAATCATAAATGTTTAGTCTCGGCATTTTAGAACTCATTACTTCTTCTACCTTCATTGTTTCAAGACGATCAAATTCAATTCTTTTCAGACCCAGTGTTGTGTCTAATATCATTGCTGTACTGATAAGCCCGTGTAATCGGTAGGTGGGGTCAAGTACTGGAATCGATGAATATCCTGATTTAACAAGTACTAACAAAGCATGCTCTAAACTATTTCCGATTTGGACATGTGCTACCTTATCGGAAGATATAATAAGTTCCCTTACCGTTGTCTCTACAAACTCTCCACTTTGAAGACTAATCATGTCTAATTCCCCTTATTTTTGTTTATCACTACTTCTTTATTTTGTTCAAAAACCATGTTCTTTGTGATACCCATTTTTCATTTTATCATAAGTTTTTATAATATAATAAAAGAATTATCTACAAATACATAGTAAAGCCTACCTTCTGACTAGGTTGAACAATTTGCTCTTCTTTTTCTTAGGCTACCCTGAAAATAAGGGGATCTTCGTTCCAGAACACTCGCTTTCCGTGGGGCGGGCGGTGAGCCCCTCGGCGATAGCGCCTTCAGGTCTCACCTGTCCCGCTGCTCCCGCAGGACTTTGAATAGGCTTCCATGAATTCT
>JBFILZ010000224.1:0-4053 GCA_041611945.1 Bacillus sp. (in: firmicutes) | reverse complement strand
TTCAAAGTCCTGTGGGACTAGCGGGACAGGTGAGACCTGAAGGCGCTATCGCCGAGGGGCTCACCGCCCGCCCCACGGAAAGCGAGTGTTCTGGAACGAAGATCCCCTTATTTTCAGGGTAGCCAATTATTTAAGAGACTATCCATTAGCGTTATCTAAACATGTGACAAGAGAATAAGAGACATCGAACATTTTCCCATAGTCACTAAGGTGTTAACGAATTGACTAACAAAAAAAAAACAACTACTTATGAATAACTCTACGTACCTACTAATATACAGAAAAGCCACGCTACAACTAGCATGGCTTTTCTGTATATCATTCACTCTTTTGAGTAACAGGTAGGGTTAAAGTTTCTTGGCTTGGTTTCCCTTTGCTTGTAGCAGGTGCTTTCTTTGTAATATTACTGATGATTTCTACAAGGTCAAGACCTGAAACATCCTTAATCATATTTGGAGCTGTTGCCATTAGTTGAGTGACATAATTACTAATCCGGTTTGCCCCTTCACCATTTCCAGTATCAACAACAGTAATTTTATCGATATTGCCAAGTGGTTGAGCAATCTTTTCCGCTAGCTCTGGAAGCATCTTCGCTAAAATATCAAGAACAGCTGCCTCACCATAGTTTTGATAAGCCTCAGCAAGCTTTTCCTTCGCTTCTGCTTCTGCAAGTCCCTGTAAGCGTGTGACTTCAGCTTTTGCTGAACCTTGAGCACGCTCTGCATCTGCCATAGCTTTTGCCTCTGTCTCTATTTTGTATTGAAGTGCATCCGCTTCACGCATTCTTTTCGACTTTTCAGCTTCTGCTGCCTGTTCAACAGAATAACGATCTGCATCTGCTTTCTTTCTAACCTCAGCATCGTATTGCTTTTCACGTCGCAATATTTCTTTTTCTTCTAAGTCAATCTGACGTTCCTTACGGACAATTTCGACCTTCATCGTTTCTTCAACAGCTAGCTGCTGTGAACGAGCTTCAGCAATTTGATAAGCCTGATCAGCTTCAGCTTTCGCTGTATCCTGCTCTCTCTTATAGGCAGCAACTTTTAACTGATTGTCTTTTGACGCCTCTGCAATCGCAGTATCACGGAGTAATTCAGCTCGTTGGCCTTCTTCTTCTGCCACTGCCTTTTTAATTCTTGAGTCTCTAACCGCCTCGGCTTCAGCAATTTCTGCATCACGTTTTACGGCTGCAATTCTTGGTCGTCCAAGTGCATCTAGATATCCATGCTTATCACGGACATCCTTTATCGTGAAGGAGACGATTTGAAGTCCCATCTTTTTTAAGTCTTTGGCTGCACTACCTTGGACTTCTTGAGCAAAACGATCACGATTTCGATACACCTCTTCTACCGTCATCGATCCTAATATTGCCCGTAGATGACCTTCTAACACTTCTTGCGCCTCACTTCTTAGATCGTCAATGGGCTTGCCAAGAAATTGTTCAGCTGCAGTTGCAATTTCCTCAACTGACCCTCCAATTTTAATAATTGCTACCCCATCAGCCATTACTGGAACGCCTTGCTCAGTGTATACCTCTGGAGTCGTTACATCTAACTTGTGGGATAGAAGTGAAATAAATTCAGCTTGTTGAAAGATTGGAAGAATGAATGCTCCCCCACCCCTAACAATCTTAATCTTCCTCCCTCCATCAGTTAATACATTTTTTGACCCTAATAAAGATCCAGTTACAATCATCCCCTCATCAGGACTAACTGTTTTGTAGCGAGCCCAAAAGGCGATACCAAGTATTAAAAATATACCAATTACAACAACTGGAATTAACAAGTATGTTTCCAACATTTCTACTCCACTCCCTTGGATAATCTATAATTGTTCATAAGGCGACACTAGTAAAGTGTCTTCGCTTATTTCAATAACTAAAGCTTTTGTTCCTGCTGGAATCGGGAAATTTTCGAAACTTGCGGCAATCTGATTTGATAGACTTCCACCGATAGAAAGAACGATTTCTCCATATCCATCTTTTGGTATTGGAATCGTAACTTCTCCTACCATTCCCACTAAATCCTGTATAGAAAATCCAATTGAATTCTCAGTGTTTTCCATAGGTTTCACATAGAAAAAGTAGAATAGAACACTTAATAGCAAACCTAAGGCAATTGAAACTAGTAGTGTAATTACTAACGGTAGTGAAGTATAAGTTGTAAATAATACTCCCACTCCCCCGAAAGACGTTAGTGCACTAATGATGACAGACGTTTGAAACATGCCATGGAGATCAATGGACAGTCCCTCTAAAATACTTCCTAAAAAATCATCAAAAATAACAGTTAACAAAGCAAATACAATCCCTGTAAGTAAGCATCCCCAGTAAACTTCTAACATCCTGTTCACCTCCCACCTCTAATTAATACGATTGTACTATAAAAAAGTTCCATATTTTTCATAAATCTGTAATTTTGAAAGAATGAATGATTCATACAATTTAAGTAAACGGTAAACAACTATATTAAATATAAAATTATTGTGAAATCGGTGGTGACTAATTATTATTATTTCAAAATTTTGGATGAAAGTACGTTCAAGTATATGGTATATTCCGACCATTTATGGTTTCACTTCAATTTTTTTAGCGCTACTTAGCCATTATCTAGATGATTTTATAGCTCATAATCCTTACCTATACGATTATATTCCTATCTTATTTTTAGCAGACATAGACTTGTCTCTCACCATTCTTGGCGCCATTTCTACATCATTATTGACTATGACTACTATTACTTTTTCGTCAATTATGATTGTATTGACTACTTTTTTATCACAGTTCTCACCTAGAACCTTGCAAAATTTCATCACAGATCCACCTACTCAGAAAGTTCTAGGTATATTTGTAAGTGGTTTTATTTATTCTATAATCCTTCTATTACTAACAAGAGAAACAGAGGTGCATCGTCTCTTTATCACACCAACACTTGCTGTTTTGTATACATTAGTTTGTCTCGCTGTATTTGTCTTTTTCATTCATCATGTCTCAGGGTGGATTCAAGTAAGCAATTTAATTGCAGATATTACAACAAACTCCCTTAACGTAATTTCAGAAAATTTCACCCGTAAGGAGAATGTTCACCGTGACGCTCCATGGGAGGATTGGGAGTATGATGAGATTATGGACCTAAGTCCTCATCAAATATATTCAAAAGAACCTGGATACCTTCAATTAGTAAACACCAAAGAAATGCTCAAGAAGGCGAAGTTAGAAAATGTAATTATTCGTTTAGAGATTAAAATAGGTGATTTTGTAGATTCAGATACACATATTCTTTCAGTATGGAAAATGGAAAAAAGCCATACTGGCGATGATTATCTTGGTTACTTATCATTTGGAAAAGAGAGAACAACTCTCCAAGATATTGAATTCGGTATCACAAAGCTTGTTGAAATAGCGTTAAGAGCAGTATCACCTGCCCTTAACGACCCAAATACAGCGATCCATTGCATATCACAGCTTGGAAAAATTCTAGCTGTTTTAGGGATGCAGCATTTACCAAGGTCTTTCATCAACGATGATAATCGCAGCCTTCGCATAATCATGGAGCAACCAGACTTCTCAGCTTATTTATATAAATCCTTTTACCAAATTCGGCATTACGGAAAGCAAGACATATCTATAGTTTCCTCCATTATTGAGGCCCTAATTTACGTGGCGACTCGAAATGACGATAATATTAAGAAAGATGTATGGAATTTTTCAGAGTATATAATTGAAGGATTAAAACAAGAAACTTTACTCTCATTAGATAAAAAATTCATGAGTGAAAAACTTGATTTACTCGCCTCAATAACAGGACATCAAAAAGAAGTAGGATCCTTTTTAGAAAAATATACATGAATTTTAATTTCCTACAAATAATACCAACAATACTTGGTATGTACTGGAGGAATAAAGTGAAAATGAAAATATTTTCTATCGGTATCATTTTTTATCTACTTTTTAGTGTATCAACCTCCGTTATTGCGGCCCCACCAGAGGAGGAACTTCAGCATTATTTACACAATCTCGGATGGACTAAGGAAAATTTAGATAGCTACCTAACT
>JBFILZ010000223.1:0-4134 GCA_041611945.1 Bacillus sp. (in: firmicutes) | reverse complement strand
CACCGGCCAAATGTGCAATTAATTTAAAAGTTGTGCAATTATCCACAAAGTCGTGCAATTACTACCGAGTGTCGTGCAATTATCCAAAAAGTTGTGCAATTAACTCGATTTCTGCGCAGGAATACCCCTGTCAAACGAAGAAGTAGTACCCAAACTAATAAGGAGTTGGTTAAATGATAAAAAAAGAGCGTAAGATACCGCTCAAGATTCATATGCTAGAGGTACTTTTAAGAAGGTTACTAACTAATCATCCAAAGAGACCTCAAATTGAAGCAGAACTATCTAAAAGGAAGGCTGGCTATAAAGGGGAACAATCTTTAGACTATTACTTAAGCTTTCTTCCGGATTCGAGTTATTACATTTTTCATGATCTTCGTCTTCCAAGCGGCCCTCATTACTTCCAAATTGATACCCTACTCATTTCCCCATATTTCATCCTAATTCTAGAGATAAAAAGCATCAGTGGTATTCTTTATTTTGATGATAAGTTTAATCAGTTCTATCGTTCAACAAATGGAGTTGAGGAACCATTTAACGATCCTATTACTCAGGTAGAAAGACAGGTTAAGCATTTTCAGGATTTACTTAAACACTTGAGGTTATCCGATATAACAGTAGAATCACTTGTTGTTTTTAGCAACTACTCGTCAAATTTAAAAATTCTTTCACCCAACTCTCGCCGTTATCAAAAAACGATTCACAGTGCGGACTTTCCCTTTAAAATGGATGACCTTGAAAAGAAATACAACAAAGAATTACTATCTCCAAAAGACCTTCGCAAACTTACAAACTACTTATTAAAGACTCATTCACCTTTTACACCTAATGTTCTTGAGCAATATGAAATTAACCGTAGTGAACTATTAAGTGGTATTCACTGCCCGAAATGTTTTAGCCTTCCCATGAAAAGAGATTTTGGAACTTGGACTTGTCTCCGTTGTGGTACTTCTGCTAAAGATGCACACATTGATTCCCTTATTGATTATTGCCTTCTTTTCAAGAACTCCATTACAAACTCTGAATTTCGCGACTTCGCCCAAATCAAATCTAGATCTACTCCAACAAACTTATTAAATTCGATGAATATAAAAATCGAAGGATCAACAAAGGGAAGAACCTACTTTTTACCGACAATTAAAGAGTAAATGTCGAGAATATAATAAAACCCCCACTCCATAATTGGAAACGGGGGCCATCCTATTATTCCATCCAATTCGTATGGAAGGTTCCTTCTTTATCGACACGTTGATAAGTATGAGCTCCAAAGTAGTCACGCTGTGCTTGCAAAAGATTTGCAGGTAACGTTTCAGTACGATAGCTATCATAATAAGCAATAGCACTAGATAGACATGGTACTGGAATTCCATTCATAACAGCAATCGAGACAACTTCTCGCATCGCTGATTGGTAATTCTCAATGATATCTTGGAAATAAGAATCTAACATTAAATTTGCTAGTCCTGGTTCACGATCATAGGCTTCTTTAATTTTCTGTAAGAATTGGGCACGTATAATACATCCTCCACGGAAAATCATAGCTATCTCACCGTAGTTTAAATTCCAATTGTACTCCTCAGACGCCGCTCGCATTTGAGCAAAGCCTTGCGCATAAGAAACAATTTTACTTGCATATAACGCTTTTCGAACGGCTTCAATAAACTCTTTTTTATCACCAACAAAGGTTTTCTCAGGTCCTTTAAGAATCTTACTTGCTTTGACACGCTCGTCCTTCAATGCAGAAATAAAGCGAGCAAATACAGATTCAGTAATAATCGGAAGTGGAACCCCTAAATCTAAAGCACTTTGGCTTGTCCACTTTCCTGTACCCTTCTGTCCAGCTTTGTCTAAAATCACATCAATCATTGGTTTCCCTGTTTCTTCATCAACTTTTGTGAAGATATCAGCTGTGATTTCAATAAGGTAGCTATCAAGCTCTCCTTTATTCCAATCCGAGAAAATTTCATGAAGCTCAGCTGCAGATACTCCAGCCACGTGCTTTAATAGAAAATACGCTTCACTTATTAGCTGCATATCTCCATACTCAATGCCATTATGAACCATTTTCACATAATGTCCTGCTCCGTCCGGACCAATATATGTACAACAAGCATCTCCGTCTACCTTTGCTGAAATCCCCTTCAGAATGGGTTCAACGAGTTCAAATGCTTCCTTTTGTCCACCTGGCATAATAGACGGACCTAAAAGAGCACCCTCTTCTCCGCCTGAAACTCCCGTGCCAACGAAGCGAATACCTTTTTCTGCTAGCTCTTTATTACGGCGCATTGTATCAACAAAAAAAGCATTTCCGCCGTCAATAATAATATCCCCTTTATCTAATAAAGGCAGTAGTTGGTCAATTGTTGCATCTGTAGCCTTACCCGCTTGTACCATTAACAACATTTTACGAGGTGTTTCAAGTGATTCCACGAACTCTTCCATCGTATATGTAGGCTTTAAATTCTTACCTTCATTCTCTTTAATCATTACATCTGTTTTCTCAGGTGATCGGTTGAACACTGAGACTGAATAGCCTCTGCTTTCTATATTAAGAGCTAAATTTTTCCCCATTACTGCTAAACCAATAACACCAATTTGTTGTTTTGACATATAATACGTCCTTTCATTCCAACCTTACTTAAAAGGTTCATTTACTAGTAAAAAAATAACATACAGTGTTTACAATAATCAAGCTAAAGTCCAATGCATAGGAAATAAAGATGTTCGTTTATTGCTTAAGATAAACTTATGTACTACATGAATACCACTGCCAGTGAATCCTCGAATGAAACAGCACCCACTCAAATGGAAGGTATTATTCTAAAAATCTTTCCTTCAACTCAGGGGTAGGAACCATGCAGTGATTCTTTTTGCCGAACCATTTATAACGGTTAGTAGCAACAATGCTATACATATAATCCCTAATAAATTTGGGTATCACACGAAGTACTAGAAAAAGTGTAAAGCAGCCACCTAGCTCTTTACTTACAGCCAAAGCAGCATCCGATTTCATTAATGCTTGACCATTTACTATAATGATGAAGCTATCATTATTTTCTGTAGGAAACTGCTTTTGTCTTAACAATTTCTGACCTGTTTTTGATTGCAAAGAAGCAAACAGTAATTTCTCTCTTTTGTCATGCTTAATTAAAAATCGAACAGTCCCGTTACAAAGGTTGCAAATGCCATCATATAATATGACTGCCTTGTTCATTCTCTCCATCCTTTATTAAATGGTTTATTACTATTATATAGTTATATAACCTCCATTTGCCAGTTTCTCCATGAGACCTCGCTATACTATCTGGACAGGATGATTTTTTTACCAAATAATGCTACTATTCAATTGGGGCTTTCTCCAGAAGTAGATACGATACATAGTAGGGGGATTTTCATGAATGAACGTTTACAGGGGTGGAAGACTGCTCTACCATTTATAGCTATTTTTCTTATCGTGGTTACAATTCAATACATGTACCTTCTTAAGGCTGAGCAACATTCAAATACAATGCCTTGGAGCAGGTCTGTGGATATACAACTAAAAGCAGATAATCGATCTCCTCTGATTTTCACCGATAATGAAGAGATCAAACTATTCTCAGCGAGAACAGGGAAAATTGATCAATCTTTAGTAAAAAACAATTTATCTGCTATTAATCTTGGTGAGATAAAAGTACCGATTGACCCACAAGACTCCTTTTGGACGAATGGTATAGATGTCTTATATTTACACGATGATACACTGTATTATCAGAACGAAACCATACAAAAGAAAAAGATATTTGAATCTGTCAATTTGATGAGTGTAAATGAAGGATTAGTCATAGTTAGCCAGGAGCAGGGTATCTATTCCATTAATCTCACAACTTTTACTCCAGAAAAAATAGTTGAACTAACAAAACCTGCAGAAGATATAATAATAACACTTGACCCCAATAATTTTGTAACAGCCATACCTTTTGGAGCAGGGATTCTGAGCTTTTCACTATATCAGCTAAACCAATCAGTGTGGGAAGAAATAGATCTTTTTCAATATGACACAAAAGCTGCCATGTATACAGGCTTAGACTATTTGGTAGTTGGTGATAGTATTAAAGCGATCCTTACAGCTACAAGTCGAAAAGGTGGCGGAAATTT
>JBFILZ010000222.1:0-4165 GCA_041611945.1 Bacillus sp. (in: firmicutes) | reverse complement strand
CCAATCTGTCCATATAAAGATCTTTATAATGGACTTCCGATGAACAATTTTAGAAGGTTGAAACCAAAGGGTGAACGACGTTAGTGCATTTAAACGTTCATCCTGTTAGTATTCACAAATACTTTTAATAGGTTAACTTACTTGCTTCTCTCCACTCACTTATCCACAAAATAATCCCTATCAATTCGCTTAACTATAAATCTCTTACATTCCGAAACCCCAAGATTATAATCAATCATGAGTTGAGTTAAACACTCGCCATCTATTAAGGCGATTTTTTTATTAATTATCTGTACGTAGTCTTTTGCATCATTTGAGAATTTTGAAGTGGTAATAAACACACCTTTTTTTGCTCTCTGTCCTTCCAAGCTTCCTGCAAAGGCTTGGATATCGGGTCTTCCTATCGTATTGTTCCATCTTTTTGCTTGAATATAGATGGTATCCAATCCTAGTTTGTCTTCTTTAATGATTCCGTCAATTCCCTCATCTCCTCTTCTTCCAATTGCTTGTCCAGCATCTTCTTTCGTTCCACCGTAGCCCATCGCAAGTAATAGATTCACCACAAGCTTCTCAAGAAATTCGGGAGAACATTCCTTGATCATACTAAGTAATTCAGCTGAGAGTTCCTCGCACATACGACGGTAGAAAATTTCTACTACCTCTTCTGGTGTATGACTTTCTGTAATCTGATAAGACGAAGCCCGGTTCTCATTTTCCAGTTCTTGATCGGATATTGAACTGAATTCGTTTCGTTCATCAAATTCTAAAGGATAAACGTTTATAGAATTAGGATTTGATTCTAGTATATCTAGTCCACGCTGGGTGATTACATATTTGCCTGGTGCAACTGTTGTAAGAAACCCACCTTTTTCTAAATAGGTCTTTGCCCACCGGACGCGATTATTAAACTTTCTTTCTTTACCACTTGGTAGAAGTTCTTCTATAACCTCTTTCGTTAATTGTAGATCTTCCGCCAGTTGGCGATAAAGGTCCTTTAATAAATGTTCATTTCCGTCCTGTAGATTTTTCAATAATGGTAACATTAAAGATTGATAACCAGGTACTGCCATCATTTAACCTCCTTAATTAGTTTTTATTTTTATCTCAGCTGGTTATATAGTAAAGCTAGTTGCATTACTCTACATGTATCTAATTAAGACTCGCCCTGCCCACTTAGGTACATTACTTTGTTCTTCTAACATAAAACCACACCACCTTATTTAGAATGAAAGCAGATAATTGCTGTAGCTTACATCATCCCGTTGATAAATGATTAATAGAACTAAAAAAATTATGCTTTTTCATTTGCATTAAAATTTAGCATAATAAAAACGACAAAGGAGGTGAAAGAGATGGAAGAGATTCTTAAAGCTATTAAACAATTAGAAGAGAAGTTCGATATGAAGTTTGATGGACTGGAAGAGAAGTTTGATGTACTGGAAGAGAGATTTGATAAGGTCACTACACAACTAGATCGCATGGAGACTACTATTAATAATGTGGCACAAACGCCTGGTGATGATACTTTTGCTATTTTAAAAAGAATAGACAGTAATACGAAGAACATAAATCAGGACATTGAGTTTCTATCTGAACTAACTGGGAAGCATGAATTGTATTTTAATAGAATCGATAAAAATTAACCTCATAGTAAGTACCTCTAGCTTGTCTACTTAAACGTTTACTTTTCCCAATAAAATCACTGAAGCATCGATCGGTTCTCTTGCTTCATTTGGAAGTAAAAGTACCGATGCTTTGTTTACTTTTTTCTTTCTATGACGATTGCGGTAGAAGTCCTTCTATCAATCTTCCCTTAGTAAATATTCATTTCCTTCTTGATCATAGAAGGTGAACATCGACCCATATGGCATTTTTGACAGTTCTCCCACTCTTACATCATTCTGTTTCATTTTCTCATACGACGAATCGATATCAGATGTGCTATATAGAATGGATGGATGTGCTACCTTAGAAGGTTTCTACAGCTTCTGCCTTAGGATATAATACTAATCCCTGGATCGGGAGGTTCACCCACCCCTCCTATAAAACCCCGCCACCGCTGGAAAACTCCCAAACTCTTTCCTTAATTCCCGAAACGTAATCACTTCATACCCTCTCATTATTTCAAATTCGAGCGGATACTCGTGACAATTTTTTGGTTTATGTTGAAATGTTTTTTCATAGAATTGGGTTGCCTCTTCGGGAGTGTGTGCAAAGATAAAGTAGAAATCGTGGGGGTTCATTTTCAATGAGTAAATATTAAGGCGTTGTATTCCCAACACATTTTTTCGAATCAATTCGGTCACCTTCTGATGATCTGCTAGGTTTAGGTCTAATTTTGATAGATCATCGGTTAAAGAAAGCTTACCCTCCGCTAGTAAATGGTATAGATAATGAGACAAGGTTGATTCTTCATATTGTAAGCATTCATGGTAATAATCTTTTACGAGCATCTGTTATCACCTCTTATCCGTCTTTTTATAGTATACTAAAAATAAGAACAAGTATTCCCGTTTTTTAATCATATGTTTCCTTCTCATCTTCCGTAAGGTCCTCAATAGCACCTGTATGTTCGTTATATTTCACTTTGATGGTACCAACAGGACCATTTCGGTTTTTGGAGATGATAATTTCAAGGGAGTGATCGTCGGAAGTCTTGTCATAATATTTATCTCGGTACAGAAACAATATGACATCGGCATCCTGTTCAACACTTCCGGACTCCCGGATATCTGACATCATGGGACGTTTATTGCCTCTTGATTCCACTGAGCGATTTAATTGTGCTAAACAAATGACAGGGCAGGCAAAATCTTTTGCCATTGTTTTTAGGCTTTTGGATATTTCAGTCACTTGTATGTGACCATTGCCACCATAAGGTTGACTGGCTTGAATGAGTGTTAAATAATCAATAAGGATCACGGGTTTCTTGTTTTGAAATTGATTCATGATTTTCCGTGTTTTTGCTCTCATTTCAGCAACCTTTTGCCCAGCACCGTCAAAAAGTTGGACATTCGTTTTATGAAGTTGTCCAATTACCTCTGGCCATTTTTCCTTTTGACTTTGATTTAGCATCTTCTTGGGATTACGCATTCTTGCACGATTGAAGCCCCCTGTTGAGGCAATAAGCCTAGAGGTAATCAGCTTTTCTGGCATTTCTAAAGAAAAAATAATCGGTATATACCCTCCCCATCCTACAAATTTGGCAAAATGGAGCATCACATCTGTTTTTCCCATGGACGGTCTTGCTGCAAGAATCGTTACCTCTCCATCTTGAAAGCCTCCCATTATGTCGTCGAGCTTTTTAATGCCCGTAGTCGCTATCTTCTCTTCTTCTTTGTCCTCCCACGGCGCATCAAAAATAGCTGTCAGCACCTGTTGTATGGACGAGTGGTCATTGATCGTAACCTGATTGATTTTATCCAATTCTGTTATGACTTTTGAAATCTCCCAATCATTCAATGAAGCTCTTTTTAGAATGTTTCTCTTTTCCCGCTCCTTCCATAGATCAATGATGACTTCTTCTAATTCATCAAACTTCTCAATCTCTGCATAGGATAACAACTCAGACAGGTAGGATACCCCACCGAACGATTCTAGGTTAGGTAATGTTGTCAATGTAATTAAATCTGCATTTTTACCATTTCTGGTTATGTGAATCATTCTTCTCATTAATTCCTGATGAACGGTGCCTTCTAGCTGCTGGGGTTGAATGATCGTATCTTTGATTAAATAATTTGCCTTCATTAAGCTACCTAAAAATGACTTTTCCGCGAAGCTCACCAATCCTCACCAGCCGTTATATCCAATCGTAATTCCTTTGGCATATTCGCTGTACCTTTCTTTTCTTGCCTTTGCTCCGTACCCTGCTTCTTGTTCTCGTTATATTGCTCAATGTCTTCTACGGTCAGAACGGATTCGTTTTCCCAATTTCGCAGTATTCCCACCACATAATTAAGTCTCCTAATATTGCTGGAACAAGCAATCTCCAACGCTTTTTTAATCATATCCTTTGGATTCAAAAAGCTAGAATCATATAACCAGAACAACAACTCTTGCTTTGCATTCAGATTCGAAAAACCAAATCCATTTTGATCCCAAAATTCAACAATCTCCTTTACGTCTTCTTTTTTGGAACTCTCCCTTTCTAGATCAAAATCTACAT
>JBFILZ010000221.1:0-4190 GCA_041611945.1 Bacillus sp. (in: firmicutes) | reverse complement strand
TTTTCAGTATATGCTGAGAGAATAGCTTATAAGATTGTGAGATAGGAAAAAGCACTTTAAACTTTCTATATTTCATGGGACAGGCAAAAATATTCTAAATGGGTAAAGGTAAGCCGATATAACTAGATGTGTTTACTTGAATGAACGTGTATTCCGTATATGGGTACACAATTCTAAGGTGCTTTTAGGGTGAAGGGACTTACCTTATTTTTGTTCAGAATATCAAGGGAAAATGGAATTACAGGTCACAGTGACACCTCGAATACTGTCGAAAAATATAACCTATCTAGCTACTATAAAGGTGTTAAATTGTGTTATGCACCTCAAAAGGTAGAGTGAATTCTATCTTTTGAGGTTTTTATCTATGACCAATTGGAATTGTATGCCAACACTACATCAATCGGATTGAAAACATCGGAAACATCGGGACTACGGTCCTCATATTTCTTTCGTTTCACTAAACGAAGCAAACGCGAGAATGTCCCCGTGTTTGCCTGTTATAATAAATCGTTTAACTCAGTTTCTGAATAAATTGTGATTAACACCACAGCTTTTTCATCTCCAACATTTTTTGCAAAGTGTGGGACACTTGCATTCCAGCTAAAGGAATCACCTGTTTCAACAATAACAGAGTCTTCACCTTGTTCGACCAAGATTTTCCCTTCCAATACTAGATGACATTCTTCACCCTCATGAGCATGAGGTTCTCCCATCGTTGCTCCAGGGGGGAATTCTACAATCATCATTCTTAACCCACCTTTTGAGGATAAATGCTCAATCTTCAAACCATTATGAGTTGAAATGGTTCTTGAATCATTGCGAACTACACGCATGTGCTGCTTTTTTTCTAATAGTAAGTATGGTAAAGGTACTCTCAAATATGTAGCAATTGTACTTAATGTACTAATGGAAGGTGAAGTGTTATTATTTTCAACATTACTAATAAAACCTTTTGAAAGACCAGTTCCTTCACACATTTGTGCAATTGTAATTTTTTTTCTGTTCCGGATGGCACGAATTTTAGTTCCAATATCCAGCTTAATCACCTCTAAAGTTTACTAATAAAAAACATATTTATATATTAACAAATAAAACGTTGACAATCTATAAGTATTATTGTTATCTTATAGATAATAAATATTCATATAAGTATCCAAAAAAGAAGGAGCTCTTTTTTTTAGTTTAATGTTTTGTAATATGAAAGTTTTATCTCTATGAAAATCACAATGTTTTTTTATAAAAGAAAAACTTCTGATACCATGCTTTGTTATGAAGGGGACAAAATGTTGAAAGGATGATTGGATTTGGATTCACCAATGATTTACGAAATTCGAAAACCAACACAGATGGAATCAAATAAACAATACCCAGCTTTACTTGTAATGCATGGGATTGGTAGTAATGAACAAAATATGATCTCCTTATTAGAAGGGTTAGAAGATAAATTCTATATTTTTAGTGTTCGTGGTCATTTATCACAACCGCCTGGCTATGCCTATTTTACAATTGAAGGATATGGGAAGCCGCATAGGGAAGTGTTTGAGAATGGAATCAAGCAGCTTACTAACTTTATTGATTATGTAGTGGAACAGTACAACGTTGATAGTAACCATCTCTACCTATTGGGATTTAGTCAAGGTGCAATTGTATCTATGACACTAGGACTTACTTTAGGGAATCGGATTAAGGGAATTGTAGCCCTTAGTGGATATATACCTAGCTTCGTGAAAGAAGAATACACTATCCAATCAGTCGATCAGCTTTCGTTGTTTATCTCGCATGGTCAATTCGACAACATTCTACCTTATGAGTGGGGGCTTGAAAGTAAAGAGTATTTTCAAAGCCTTAACGCACAGATCACCTTTAAAACTTATTCAGAAGGACACACTGTTTCAATAAAAAATAGACAGGATTTTAAGAATTGGCTAATTACAGATTTAGCTAAATCATAAATAAAGGAGGAAGAGATGATGCTACCAACATTATTTGTTGCACATGGAGCACCGTTATTAGCAATTGAGAATAATGAATATACCCAGTTTTTGGAGCAATTAGGTGAAAACTTACCAAAGCCAAAAGCAATTGTATTGTTTTCAGCACACTGGGAATCTCAAACTCAAAAAGTGAGTTTGGTTGATGAATTTGAAACCATCTATGATTTTGGTGGTTTTCCTGAAGCATTGTACCAAATAAAGTATCAAGCCAAAGGGGATCACTCAGTTACAAAACAAATAGAAGATGAGTTCCAAAATCATGGTATACCATATGTTTTAGATACAAAACGTGGTTTAGATCATGGGGCATGGGTAGTTCTTAGGGAGATCTATCCTAATGGAGACATCCCGATTATATCAATGTCTGTAAACCCCAACTTATCGCCATTGGAGCAATATAACATTGGAAAGAGTCTATCTCAATGTAGAGAAGAAGATATCTTAATTATTGCAAGTGGAGGTACGGTTCATAACTTAGGAGCATTAAAAATGGGGAGTGATAACGGAACGATAGATCAATGGGCGCAAGAATTTGATACATGGTTAGAACATCATATAACTAACTGGGATTTAGATGCTCTTTTCAACTATAACTCATTAGCTCCAAGTGCTGAGCTTGCTGTACCACCTTATGGAAGGGAACATTTTATTCCTATATTTTATGCAATGGGTGCATCAGACGATGAAAAAAGTGCGAAATTATTACATCGTAGTTATCGATATGGAAATCTTAGTCATAGTGTTTGGCAATTTGGAGATTCGAAGTAAAAAGCAAGTGTTAAATAATAAAACATATTAGGAGGAAATTAAAATGGTAAATAGATTTGAAATTGGCACATTGGTTTTAAGAGTTGTATTAGGTTTGACATTCTTTGTTCATGGATTAGTAAAGTTCCAAGGTGGAATTGAAAATATTGTTGGTTGGTTTCAGAGCATAGGATTACCAGGTTTCTTAGCTTACGGTGTAGGATTAGTCGAACTCATTGGTGGAATTATGCTGGTTCTTGGTTTGTATAGCAGAGTTGTATCAGGTTTGTTAGCAATAATCATGGTTGGAGCTATATTAAAAGTAAAACTAGCTGTTGGCTTTTTAGGCAATGGCCAAATGGCTGGATATGAACTAGACTTAGCACTTATGGCAATGGCAATATTTATTGCGATTAATGGATCAAAGGCATTTGCTCTTGATCGAATCATTTTAAAAGGAAAAGAAACTGAAAATACAACTAGTATTAACTAGAAAACATCTCCCGTTTCTTTCGTTTCGCTAAACGAAGCAAACGGGAGAACCGTCCCCATGTATTTATGCCAGCTATTGACTATAGATATGAGTTAACAATGACAAAAGGCCGAACTACTTACATTTACGGTAGTCATGATATGTTCCCTTGGCACGAAATTTATAGATCTAATAATGGTGGTATATGGGGATATATATATACATATGCTCCAGATAATGGAGGATCAGATGTTTGGAAACTAACATCTGTATGGCCAAATAAAAATCTATCACTTATTAGATAATTTTAATACTACAAAACAGAACATAATATATAAAAGTGGTGATTGGAATTGACAAACTTTATAGAAAAGAGCTTAATTGGTGCGGCGTTAGTATTCATCATCAATCACTTATTAGGTCACATTATCTTATTATTTCCTACTAATAATTTTTCAGAAGGAGATTTACTAGTTGAGGGAACAATCTTTGGAATGCTGTATAATATTCCCGCTTATGGAATGTTCATTCTAATCAATGGATTAGTATTTACCTTTATGGTCAGATGGATACCTAATTGGAAATTGACCATTAACGTCATAGTCTTATTTATTATTGCAAATATAATCTTAGGTAGATTTCCCTGGGGAGAAAATGGGGAAGGATTTTATTACCTTCGATATGCAATTGCGCTAAGTTCCTTGTTCCTAGTAAATCCAATTGTTGAGAAATTATCAGGAATAAAAAGGTTTATGATTATCTTATCACCGTTTGCTTTTATAGCTTTAATATTTATTTTACTCTCAGTAGAGAGTAAAATACTTAATTGAGATTAAACATTTAAAAATAAAGTCCTTTAATGTGTATACATATACATTAAAGGACTTTAATTTTTACACTCAATTTTTAAGGGAAAATATAACTTCCTTGTATAAGTAGAATATCGGTACCAGGCACCATCCAGTAAAAGGAAACTG
>JBFILZ010000220.1:0-4199 GCA_041611945.1 Bacillus sp. (in: firmicutes) | reverse complement strand
TGTCCCTCTTGGTTCAGCAATGAAAGCTCCAAACGCTCCTTGTGATTTATGGTTGCGAATGTCTGCCATATCCCAGATTCCACAAGCCCCTAAAGCGACATCGACATACCAGCGATACGTTATACTTTCTCCTGGTCCTACTGTTTGGTCGTTGTTGAAGCCAACTGTTTCACCACTTGACGTTTTCACATCATATTGAATCAATTGTGGGTGGATTGAAATTCTTAATGAAGGAGGATAAAATGCTTGTTCTTTTACTATTGGATATGGGTAAATTCCATCTTTAAATGGGAACTTATCAAATTCAAGTAAACTTGTGAGCTTCACTTCTACTGTATCACCAACATTCGCTCTTATGACAAGAGGCTCTGGGAACTTTTTACCTGAAAGAATATCATCAATATCTTCATTTAGGGCAAAGATTATTGCCGCTTCATCATAATCTCCATACCTGTTATAAATAATAGGTAATTGAATAGCTACAATATCAAAATATTTGATAGGTCCGTCTGGTGTATATAATTCATCTTTCGTATAATCAGCCTTTTCTGGTGGTAGCCCTGTTTGAACAGGAAGTGGTTTAGAGCGCTCTCTTGGTTTTTCTCTATCTGTCAATGGGATTAAATCTGGAACCAATTCATCATATGCCCGGATAAGTCCCCATAGCCCATTCCACAAATCCTCTTCTGTCTCAAATGCCCATAAATAATCTCCTGATCTAGGAATATATGACTCAATAGTAAATGACTCTGAGATTCCAATATGCTGTTGATCCTCAAACTTCGAGTTAAGGTCACTTCTTTCTTTCGGCCATCTCAACCCATGAACATTAAAGCTATGTGATTCCTCATGGGCTCCTTGTAATAATCGAATCCGAATTGGATCTCCTTCATAACTATATAAAATTGGAGTGACTGGGTCTCCATGGACAAATGAACTGAATGAATAAGCAGGATCACAATCAGGACCAAGTCTAAATTGTAAAGGTTCATTTTTCAAATTCACCCCGAACACCCCAGGATCGTCTAAAGAACCTGGGAAATCTGGTGGAGCTATTGGTTCACCTCTTTTATTGAATAATAAGGCGAAGTCCTGCACCATTAATGTAAAATCACGATAATCTGGGATTATCGGATGAACTGTTGTTACCTGAGTTCCGAAATCTACTTCTTCTCCCGTTTTTGGGTTTAGAAATTTTGAAAAACGTGAATGAACAACTCCAGATCCAAAAACACCATGCATTTGGTGATGACCAGCAAATAAGTGATCATGAAAGTACCATGCTTTTAATTCTACATCAGCATAATATTCATACTGGATGGTTTCACCTGGCAATACACTTGAGTCATAGTTCCAACCTACATTCGCCCCATCGTTTACAAGGACATCAAACTTAACAAAATGAATATGCATTCCACATTCATACGTTCGTTCAACAAGCTGGTACGCATCTCCATCTAGTATATGAGGCAACCGGTTAGTAAAGTTGATACGGACACATGAATTAGCAGGCTGATGAATAATTAATGGCTCAGGATCCTTTCTCCCAGCACATACATCATCAATTTCTTTATCTAATATAAAAATCCTACCTTTCGGATCATTCCACCCCTGCTTGTTATAAACGATGGGGAGTTGTATTACTGAAATATCATATTCTACAACAAGTGAATTTTGTGTACATGTATCAGTAAAAACAGAACCAGGTCGTGGATTAGGTATTGCCGCATTTCTTTCCAGTTCTGTCATCTCCCTTCCACCTACAATACCGAGTGGTGGCCTAGGAGCTTTAGATCCGATTATCCCAGGAATAAAGTTAGGAAATCCGGGTTTTTCTTTTGTTGGTTTAGGTGGGGTAGGACGATCAGGAAGTGGCATCAGACATTCAATTGGAACTCCATTTGGATAGCACTGACTGCCATCCTGCAGTGTATCGAATATACGATTTATCCCCCACATTCCAGCACCAAAATGGGGATATAAATGACAGTGAATAATTGCATCTCCAATTGAACCTTGTAAACTTCCTAATCCATATAATGGTTGAATATTGTAATGACTTTGAGGGCTTACTGCTTGGGAATCGAAGATATCTGAATCTAAGCTATTTGGATCACTAAACCATTGATGAACATGGTAATGAAAGACGTGGGTTTCCTTAACCCCAGCATGGATGAGTCTTACTTTAGCTGGATCGCCAACATATCCTCTTAATATCGGAGTTGCTGGGTCCCCAAAAACCCATGAATCGTGGTGAACTTCTTCACCAACACACTCAGGACAGACTACTCCTTCATGAAGTAGTTGATTTCTTCGATGCATTGGCTCATATCGATAATTAATTCCATGAAAGGATTCGGTGGATTGACCTGTTACCGGATCTATAGGACTATTTCCTGTCAGATCTTTAATTTCCATTTCATCATGAAAAATCCATGCGTATTCTCTAAAAGATGGTAGCAGTGGATGATGAATATCTCCATAAATTCCGCTATTCATTGGTTTACCTGTTACAGGATCAGTCCACCATGAAAATCGTTTTTCTACAAAAAGAGCACCAAATAATCCGTTGCTATTAGAGCCTAATTCACTACTTGAGGGATTTGCCAAATCTGAAAAATAGTAAACACCTTCATTTTGAGTGATAAAGCGATAAATGATTTGATCGCCAGGTGCGACCGTTGTATCTTGATTGTACCCAACATTTGCTCCGTCTGAACTAAGCACATCATATTCAGCTTCTTGGAAATGCATACTTGTATGAAAAGGCACCTGGTTTTCAAATAATATTTCTACCTCATCACCTCCATTCGCACGAATTACAAGCGGCCGTACCAACTCGACAACTGAGAATGGATTTTTTTTCACAAGCTTTTTAACCTTTTGTTCATTTTCTTTTAAGACAAACATCAACCCGTTAGGATTGTAGTCACCAAAGTTGTTAACAACAATTCGAATGGGAATTGCAACAACATGATAACATCTCTTCATGGAGGTTCCTCCTTTCTTTAGTCTCTTAGTTCTGGAATTTTAGGACCATTTTTCTTTTCAATATAGAAAACCTCTATTTGGTGAATATGAATGTGCCATTGTTTATTCTCTAATTGCGGAGTTAGTGTTGTTTCTACTTGGAGTAATAGAAGGTCATCAAATACTTCTTCTATGTTTCCAATAAAAACAAAAGGATAACTTGGAGTTAATATGAATACTTTTTTTCCTATACTATCTTTGAAAATACCAACTATTGCATCGTCATGGATGACATTCGTTAAAGCGAAGTTTGAATTTGACTCATTACTAAATACCAATTTTTTCCCTCCTTTTATGATAATGGCAAGATAGTGTCGCAACCTATCCCCGTTGAAAAAGATGATATCTTTTCTAATGGAATACTTAATGGTGTTGGAAATTTATAAAAAGGAGCATTTACCATTTTAATTGTTACAGGATTTAGTGTTACGTGACCTAAGCCCACTTCTGAAATGGTCCCGCAAAAAATCGGTCGGAATACTTGACCAAAAAGATCTAATTGAGTTGCCTGAGTTATTATTAAGACTTCTTCACCAACCATCTTTTTTAAATCACGAAATAACCCATTTTCGAATAACTCTTTTTCATTCAATTTTTTCTCCTCCATTTCTAAATTTCCAATGACGAGGACTCCATTTTTCTAGCCTATTAACTACATTTCTAGTAACTTGTAACAATCGCAGACTTTGAATATACTTTATTGCACCTATCGGAACCCTAACATCGTTTTTCGATGTCTTCATAACCAATTCGTCCTTCTCAACTTCAATTATTTTTCCCGAGACTTTCTCTGATTCATTGATTCTCACTTCTATCCATGAGTTCTTCCAAGTTTGAAGATTGGTTTGCAAACTCTCTTCGCAAAATTGTTGGATGAGTTCATCTTTTCTAGCTACTGTTTCACCAAAGTTAAGTAGTAACTTTTTTCTTAAATTATTATCGTAAAGGTAATTTTGATGAGAATTAGAATAATTTGGGTATCCATAAGGTGTATTAGCTGAACTAATCGAATGGAACGGAATCCAGATTCGGTGTTTCAGATTAGATAACGTGACGAAATCACGCCCTATCGCTGTCACTTTTCCTTCTGTATATATAACCTCATCCCCATGATTGGTGTAAACCTCTACCTGTTGGTTACGTTTCATTCGAAAGAATTTCTTTAATGT
>JBFILZ010000219.1:0-4215 GCA_041611945.1 Bacillus sp. (in: firmicutes) | reverse complement strand
TGTAATCCATTTTTCTTCCTCCACTCAAAAAAAGAATATATGTTCGTATATTTATTCTACTCATTATCATAAGCGAATATACGTTCTATTTCAAATGGTAATTTCAGGTCGAAATTAACTTGCTTAGAATTTCTATTGAAATCTAGGGTCACAAGTAGTATAAAAAAAGGATACTGAATACTTGGCGGTGGAAACAATGGAAAAACAATTAATTGAAAAAATGATTCGAAATTGTTTGTATCAGTACCAACACACCGAAGATTCTGTTCCATTAAGTAAGAAAGACTATGAGGAATTGTACAAACAGATTCTAGCTCTTTATAAAATGGATAACGTGGATTTGCATGAGGTTGTTCAGGACGTAGTTTATGAGTATTTGACGAACGAGTGAGTTAGTGGCAGTGAAGTTCTTGTGACTTAGAATTCAAAAAGGAGAATGGGGATCCATTCTCCATTTAAAGTTTATTCTAATGAATGTAGTTAGGGATTGCACAACTTTAGACAATTCTTGCACATTTTGACGATGAATTGGCAGGAAGTCATCTGTTCAAGTAAATCTTCACTGGATCGAAGGGGGAATTCCTGCCTCGAATTTACGTAATTGCACAACTTTATGGATAATTGCACGACTTTTGAGATAATTGCACAACTTTATGGATAATTGCACGACTTTCGGTAATAATTGCACAACTTTCCAATTAATTGCACATTTCTACTAAACTAGGTGTGACTAAGGGGATGGTTAATAGTACTAGAGTAACTATAATTTTAATAGTATAAAACAATTTTATATTTCTTATATTTTACCTTTTGCACTTCAAACACTTACTCCGCTCCCCCTTGATTAAGTTAAGACATGTATAAGTTGGGTAGATTTCCCCATTGAGGGATAAATTGTTATAATAGAGTAAAAAAAGTAACTCATCGACAGTTCAGAAAAGAGGATTATGATGAATAAGAACATAAAACCAATATCGGATAGAAAATTAATCGGTATAGCAGGGCTTGGATGGATGTTTGATGCTATGGATATTGGCCTTCTTTCCTTTCTTATGGTAGCCTTGCAGGCAGAATGGAGCTTAAACTCGCAGCAAGTTGGATGGATTGGGAGTGTCAATTCTATTGGAATGGTCGTTGGAGCATTGGTGTTTGGAGTGATGGCAGACCGAATCGGGAGAAAAAATGTATTTATTTTAACCCTTCTCCTTTTTTCAATTGGTAGCGCTGCATCCGCCCTTGTTTCAACCTTAGCTTTATTTTTGTTGATTCGCTTTTTCATTGGCATGGGTCTTGGCGGAGAGTTACCTGTTGCGTCAACACTTGTTTCTGAAATTGTAGCTCCAGAAAAGAGAGGGAAAGTTGTCGTACTACTTGAGAGCTTTTGGGCTGCTGGCTGGCTTTTATCCGCTATTATTGCTTATTTTATCATTCCAGATTATGGATGGAGAGTAGCTTTATTAATCACTGCACTTCCCGCTTTCTATGCCCTGTATTTACGTTTTAACCTACCCGATTCTCCTAGGTATGTAGTTATAGATAAAAAGAAAAGACCATCCATTATCGAAAATATGAAAGGGGTCTGGACGAAGGAAAATAGAAAGCAGACTCTAGTACTTTGGATTCTTTGGTTTAGTATCGTATTTTCTTATTATGGCATGTTTTTATGGCTACCTAGTATCATGGTCATGAAGGGGTTTAGTTTAATTCGCACCTTTGAATATGTACTAATTATGACTCTCGCACAATTACCCGGTTATTTTACAGCTGCATGGCTTATAGATAAAAAAGGGCGAAAGTTTGTATTGGTCGTTTATTTAATTGGAACAGCAATAAGTGCCTACTTTTTTGGAAATGCTGAAACCTTGCCTCTCTTATTAACAAGTGGTATTCTGTTGTCTTTCTTTAACCTTGGTGCATGGGGAGCATTATACGCTTACACACCAGAACAATATCCAACTTCAATTCGTGGGACTGGTGCTGGGATGGCCGCTTCATTCGGACGGATTGGTGGGATCCTTGGACCTCTATTAGTAGGATATTTAGTGGCAGCAAACACATCTATTTCTGCCATTTTCACCATTTTTTCCATCTCAATTTTAGTCGGAGTGTTTGTAGTTCAATTCTGGGGTGTTGAGACAAAGCAAACGGTTTTAAAGGATTGATTTAGAATCTAAGGCTCCTCATTTTGGAACGAACGTGAATTTTTGTTTATATTATTTTGTGATTTCCAGTTAGTGTTAATAAATGAGAAAAAAGTAGGACCTCAAAAATGTATGAGGTCCTTTACTAATCCATGGCTAAATCTATACTGACAAATTATATTCATATTGAATTTCACTTCTAGTATTACCTAGTAAAAATGACAATTGATTAACTGTGATGCGATTGTTAATTAGCCTTCAGTAGCTTTAGACAATCTACGTTGTCATTATCGACTTTTCATGCTGTAGCAGCCATTCTTTTCGCCACAAACCACCAGCATAGCCTGTTAATTTTCCATTTGACCCAATAATTCGATGGCAAGGGATAGCGATACTTAACTTATTTTTTCCATTCGCACTACCAACGGCTCTGACGGCTTTTTCACTACCAATAGAAACAGCAATGTCTCTATATGAACCTGTTTCGGCGAAGGGAATTCTTGTTAAGGCTGTCCACACTTTTTTTTGAAAATCAGTGCCTTCGACCACATATGGAAATGTAAATTCGAGACGCTCACCTTTAAAATATTGATCGAGTTGGACAAAACATTCATCTAGAGTCTTGGGTGTATCGACTTGCTTACTATTTTCAACCGTATTCTTTTCGGAGAACATAATCGAACAGATGGTTTCATCTGTTCCCAATATTTCTATTACACCAATCGGTGAATCATAGTCTAATTTGTATAAGTTACTCATAATAACCTCCCAATCGAAGTTTATCCAATTAAAATGCCAAAATACTACCTCACTTCATAATGTAACTGAGCAAATTGATTGAACTGCTTTATATCTATTAAGGAAAGTCTTGTTTCAAAGTCAGTTTCTTTAAAGAGCGGAATTCCTTTTCCTATAAGAGTGGGAGCAACAGTGATAATAAATTCATCCACTAATCTCTCTTTTATGAATGAGTGTAGTAAATCTCCACCACCTACAATCCAAATGTCATTTCCTTCTTGTTTCTTAAGGTTATTAGTAAATGTAACTATATCTTCATTAACAAACTCGACATTTTCATTTTTTCCAATTGTGGAATTTGAAAAAACATAGCATTGTTTATTTTTGTATGGAAAATCTCCGTCAACTAAAATTAAAATTTGATCATACGTCTTTCTTCCAATTAAGATTGTATCGACAGTACTATAAAACTCGGAATAGCCATTATCCCCTTCTCCTTCAGAATTATAAAGCCAGTCTAATGAGTCATCGTCTTTAGCAATATAACCGTCTAAGCTTGCGGCAACATATAGGACTACTTTGCGATCATTGTTCATGAAAATCCCTCCTAGAATGACTATAACCGAAAAATTTCAATTTCATATAAAAGTAGTTGGAAAATAAAAAAAGATATGGTAGGAATCACTGTATGAATAACAATATAAAGACCAAATCCCACCCCGCTGTTTGCCAATAAGGAGTCCACACTTCCAGTCATCACAATGGGAATTATGAAACAAAGTAATAGACTAAGTAGTAGCTTTAACCATCTTCTTTCGGTCAATTCTCCTTCTAAAAAACAGCCGACACTTATTAGTACTAATAAAAAAAACAATAAATACCCGATTGTCATCACCATTTTCTCAAACTTTCTTTCCTATCAATAATTATTTTAACATAACGAGACACATGAAGAACCACTAAAAACACACGGGATATTGAAAAAGAAGGCTCTGTTAGAACTCATTTTTGATTTCTAAACGAAGTTGATTTCAGGCTCATACGGGATAAATCCAGAAGACGCAAGTTCACCAAGCATACTCACCGCTTAAAAACGAACATCCTCCAATGGAAATCCACAACCACGTTTAACAGCGTCACAAATCAAATAAGGTGTTTTTTGACAACACCTTATTTGATTTGAATTCGAATGATTTCCTTTTCCTTTAAGCGTGATGGATAATCAGATAATGTTAAGGTAATCGGATTCTGAAAGTCCAATGTGGGCAACACGACACCAGATATTTGAGTATCAGAGTCACCTTGATTATAAGCAAAATGTGATTCCGCCGAAAAT
>JBFILZ010000218.1:0-4291 GCA_041611945.1 Bacillus sp. (in: firmicutes) | reverse complement strand
TATCTGTCTATTCTATTTTATAGTATTTTTATGTTTATAAAAAGAGATTTGTGGGAATACTACTAAAAAGAGCCAATCTTCACAGAAAGAAGATTGGCTCATGAAAGTTATTAGATTAGTTTGCTTCAATAGCACTATAAAGTGCTGCAGAAAACTCAGCTCTAGATGAGTTTGCATTAACAAGGAATTCCGAAGTTTGGAAAAGAGTTGTTTGGTCAATTGCTTTCAAAGCAACAATCGAGTCATATGCCCAATACGATGCTGCAACATCGGTATAATTTGAAGCCGTATGTGCTTGATTGTCTGCTGCGGAAGTAATTTTGAACGCACGCTCTAAAATTACTGCTAATTGAGCTTTAGATAATAAATCATTTACTCCAAACTTACCATTTGAATATCCTGCTAATATTCCAGCTTCGTTCATTGCTGTGATATCTTTAGCAAATGAATGAGTTGTTCCCACATCAGAGAATTTCGATGTGCTATTTGGCGTTAACTTTAATTCACGATTAATCATTGCTGCTGCTTGTCCTCGAGTGATAGATGAAGTCGGACGAAATTCTTGATTAGGGAATCCGCTAACGATTCCTTTCATGTTTAAAGCTTTAATCGCGACGTAGGCAGGATGTGTTGTTGCCACATCATTAAAATTACCATCTGCAACTGCTTGTGTTTCTGGAGTCGCTTTTTCCTCTGTCGTCGTTTTTAAAATACGCCTTGCACCAATATAATATTTACCCCAATAATATTTATCATTAATGTTACTAATGGCAATCCCTTCTGATTCTGCAGAAATGAACTTTCCATTACCAATATATATACCTACGTGAGTTGGTCCTTTTCCTAAATTGTTATAGAAAACAAGATCTCCTTCTTGCAGATTGCTTTGACTTACTGATGTTCCAACACCAAATTGTGAAGCTGAAACTCTTGGAAGAGTAATTCCTGCTTTCTTGTATACATAAGATGTGAATCCAGAACAATCGAAACCTGATGGGGTCGTGCCACCGTAAACATATCGAGTTCCTAATAATGATTTTGCGGTATTCACTATTTCATTCCCTGATGCGGCACTGGCTTTCGTCGTCATTAACGGTAGAGCGATTGACAATATTAAAACTGCCACAAGTACTTGAATTACACGTTTCTTCATTAGTATTTAGTCACCTCATATAGTTTTTGGAAATCTATGTTGTAATCTTTATCATAGTTTTAACAACCTGAGTAAAATATTATCAGAAAAAACATGATAATTACGTTACGGTTACGTTACATTCTTGTAACAAAAATCAGATTATTCAAACTATATAGAAAGGTTGATCTAACGGGTTTTCTAATATTAATTCTCCAAATTTCTGTCCTATAAATTCTCTTGACATTTAAATAATGACATAAATTCCACGCAAATATTACAAAATTCGATTTTCTTGTAATATTTAACGACAAAAAATCTCTTAGTAATTTATCTAAGAGATTTTTTGGTGTCATTATTTAAATAAGTCGCTTCGTTCTGCTCTTGCAATGAAAACACTATAAGTAGCTCTAGACATAAAGGTTTCAGGTTTGAATTGTGTTTCACTATAACCTTTTGTAATGCCGGCTTGTTCTAAGGCTTGAATCGATTCATAGCTTACCATACCATTGCTAACATCGGTATACTTCAATTCTATTGCAGAATTCACTTTGAATTCATATGCATTTTGAAGTAATATCGCCATTTCCGCACGAGAAACCGATTGATCAGGTCTAAATGTTTTATCTGGAAATCCAGAAATTAATCCTGCCTCTAGAGCAGATTGAATATAACCTGAAGCGAAACTCCCTGCACTTACATCACTAAAACTAGTTTTCTTAGGCTCGCCATTTAACCCATACACCCTTCCTAAAAGTGCTACTGCTTCCGCACGAGAAATGAGTTTATCAGGTTTAAACGTACCATCTAAGTGACCAAAAATGAGCTTATTATGCGACAAATAGGAAACGTGTGGAGCATACCATTTTAAAGCTCCTATATCCGGGTAACTTGGTTTAGCAACATTTATGTGTAACGTATCTTTTTGTTGAATATTGTTTTTGTCCAAGTACGTTATCGTGAAGGAATAATCGCCTTTCAATCTGTAAATTTCCCACTGATTTACCTTACTTGTTTGAATTACTTCGTTGTTACTTATCAGTTGAGCATTTGTTACTTCTACGCTATTTTGTATGGAAATTATTATCTTCCCATCTTGTTCTTCTACAATAGGGTAGGGAATTTCAGTAATTTCTTGTTTATATTTGATTAAACCATAACCAAACGATTGGTCTCTGCCTGTTGCCCCTAAGTCTTCAGCGGTATTTGAAATCAATTCTCTCAATCTCTTGTTCGTAAAATGTGGAAAGCGTTCTTTATACAAGGCTAATACACCAGTGACATGCGGAGCTGCCATTGAGGTTCCAGAAAAAGTGCTATAGCCATCTTTATTCCCATCGATAGTATCCAATTCTGATGGATACGTGCTAATAATTTCATCACCTGGTGCAGCAAGTTCTACTTCTGGTCCTATGGAGGAACCTACTAATAATTTATTAAATCCAGTCGTTGCAGAAACTGCAATGACAGTCGGATATTTTGCAGGATACTGTACACTGTCTGATTGAATGTTAGATCCTTCATTCCCTGCAGATGCTACAATTGTAATTCCTTCTGCATAGGCTTTTTCAAGGAGAAGTTTTAACGCTTGATCATCTCCAGTTGTGGTTAAACTCATGTTAATAATATCTACTTTTTGTTTGATCGCCCATTCGACACCGGCTGCAATATTCGTCGTTGTCCCACCGCCTGTTCTTGTCATTACTTTTACTGCATATAATTCGACGTTAGGTGCAACACCAATAAGTCCGAAATTATTTTTTTGAGCGGCAATGACACCAGCAACATGTGTTCCGTGTCCATTATCATCATCATAAGATGGACTAGTTGGACAATTCGTTTTGAGTGTACATACTCCTCCAGCTATTTTAAGGTCAGCATGCTGAGCATCAATGCCTGAATCGATTACTGCAACTTTTACACCTTTTCCTGTATAAGGAGTCGTATTTTTGGGTTCGGCATTTATTAATGGGAATTGAAACGGCACAGTATCTACTGTAGCGGCCGTTTCATAAATTTGAACTTCTGAGATTGTAGAGTTTGGGTATTTTTCTTTTAAATTATTTTTCTCTGAACTTGTTAATTGTATTTCAATCATTGGGACAACATCAAAAGCTTTTGTAAAGGTCGGAAATTCTCTCATCATTTTCTGAATATTGGTTTCCGAGTCATATATTAAATAATTATGTCTTGTTTCGGCATTGCTATGTATGGGTATTACTAAACTAATATATAAAACTATACATATGATGATTTTTTTCAAAATCTATTCCCCACTCTCTTTATCTTAAGCAAATCATACAATAATTCTCTGACTATTCAAAGAAATTCTAGGTTCTTTCTTATATACCCATTGATATAAGAAAAGAAACTCTAGGTAGTATATTTAATACCCAGAGTTTCTAATAGTTAATGTAATTTTTTACTTGGTGTCCCATTTGCTACGTTATATAGAGGAAGTACATCTTGACGCCCTTTAAAATGATAATAGTAATCTAGAGTTGCAAGGAATAGGGCCTTACCCATTCTTTCTCTTTCTACTTCAGATTTAATGTATTGAATATCTTTTGAACTATCAATAAAGCCCATTTCGATTAATGTTGCTGGCATTGTATTTTCACGTAAAACGTGTAAATTCCCGTAACCGAATGGATTAATACCACGATTTGTTAAGTTCCAAGTTTCTAACATTCTATTTTGCATGTAGATTGAAAGTGCTCGTGACTCTTTTACATAAGGATTTGTTGCTGCAGTTTTTGCATAATAAAAAGTTTCTGTTCCGTTCGCAGAGTTATTATAAGCATTTGTATGCAAACTTACAAAGATATCTCCTTGATTCTTAGCAGCGAAATCTGTTCGGAAATCAAGAGAGACAAAATAATCATCAGTTCTAGTCATTTTAGTTTGGATAGGAGTTTTAGCAAAATACCTGTTCATATGTCTAGCAATATTTAGTACTACATTTTTCTCCATAAATCCATTCCCAACTCCACCAGGGTCAGTTCCTCCATGACCAGGATCGAGAATCACCACAAGTTCACTTAAACTTTTTGTTGGTGGTGTAACTTCGGGTGGCGTAACTACAGGTGGCGTCACAACCGGTGGAGGTGATGTTGTAGAAGGTTGTTCTAATTGTAAAAATCCGCTATGTAAAAAGCC
>JBFILZ010000217.1:0-4302 GCA_041611945.1 Bacillus sp. (in: firmicutes) | reverse complement strand
TTGTTAACTCTACCCCTAAATCACCTATTGTAAATGTTCCCATTCCTCCATCAGCTTGAGCAGATAAAAGTTTTATTGGAGTACCTGAATCTAATGCTGTGGCTAATGAAACAGGTGTAATTGTTGAAATCTCTGATGATGTTGGATCTACTTTTGCAATAGTAGGAGCTGTTTTTACTTTAAGAGAATTTGTAGAGAGTGTTTTACCACCAATAACAAAAGCACCGTTGACGTCGACTTCTTTAAATTGAGTTAATGACATTGATACATTCCAACCTGAACCAGTACCTCTTGCATCAATAACGTCACTTATCGCCCAGTTTGCAGTAGTTGTCGTTTTAGAACCAGTTAGTGTTGAAGAAAGTGGTGAAAATGTAACTTGTCCACCAGTCAAACTTCCACCTGATACAGTGGATGTTGTATTAGCTAATGAATTTGTACTAAATGCTGTTGCCGAAATACCAACCACCATTGTCAATGCAATTACCTTTGTTAATAATTTTTTATTCTTCATAATAAGAATTCCTCCTAAGATATATTTGATATATATAAATGAAAATTAGATGATAAATCACAAAATTAGTTAATTAGGTTCGCACACTCTCTCTGTATCAGCAGAAGGTGAATTTGAATTTAATCAACAAACTCATCATAAGAGATTTAGAGAAAATTAGATAGATAGATTCTGATTCCAAAGGAGGGTAAGATTGGCAAGTAGAACAAAGAGGAATTATGTCGTTTTTTGTCGAATTACATGATATAATTCTCTGACGAATTTGGAGAGTTAGTAAATAGGAAGAATAAAAAAACATAAGAATAAAAAAGATAAGGGCAAACCTTCAGAAATGTAGGGACGCAAAACTATAGGGGCTTAAACTGTAAAGTTAGCCAGCCAGGTGCCGTTTTGGAAACACATCCCATTAATCGGTTGTGTTTTTTATTTATATTAGTGGAAGGAAAGAGAATATGGATAAGAATAATTTAGATGCAATTTTGTTTAAGACACAAGTAAGAATTCTTGAAATGGTATCACTAGGCCAATCTCTAACTACTGTGCTCACTACATTGATACAAGAAATTGAAGGGATACTAACTGGGACATTGTGTCGGGTTCAATTATTAAATGAAGAGGAAGATTCGTTACAGCAAGGAATAGGGTCAAGTCTTGATAAAGGTTATCTAAAGTCTTTAGATGGCAATAAAGTGGCATCAGACTCCGGTCCTATTGAAATAGCTGCTCATAACAAAGAGACTGTGATCATCAAGAATATGGAAACGGATGTAATAGAAAGTGATTATAAGTCTGAAGCATTGTTTTATGGGTTTAAGGCTTGCGTGGTAGAACCAATTTTATCTTCAAGGGATAAGGTGTTAGGGACTCTTACAATTTATTATCGTGTACCAATTGAACCTTATAAAGAACTATGGAAAATAATCAAAGTATTTACACACTTACTCTCTGTAGCCATCGAAAATAGGAAGATAATTGAGAAACTATTTCAAAGTGAAAAAAAATATAGAATCCTTGCTGAGAATATAATGGATTTCGTAGGTATATTAGATTCAAGAGGACTTTTTGAATACACCTCTCCTTCGCATGAAAAATACTTAGGGTATTCATCGATCGACTTACTTGGTAAGTTTTGGCTCGATTATACACACAGAGATGATGCTAATAATGTAGAGAAATCCTTTAAAAAAATGGTACAAACTAATAAATCAATAAAAATAACCTTCCGCTTTAAACATAAACATGGACACTGGGTATTTCTTGAAGGGAAAGGTTCACCTATTCTTGAGGAAGCTGGTAAAGTAACTCGTTATGTTTATGTGGCTAGAGATATAAATGAGCAAAAAAAAGTTGAACAAACGTTAGTAGAAACTCAACTTAAGTTCAAATCTTTATACAATAATTCTCTTGATGCGATTTTTGAGATAGACAGTGTAGGGAATTATTTTAGTGTTAATGATGTAGCTTTAACACTAACGGGATATAAAAGGGAACAATTATTAACATTAGGATTTAAAGATCTTATTTTTTCAGGTGATTTAGAAAAGTCTAATGATACATTTACAAGAGTTAAACGTGGTGAAGCCATTAGAGTTGAACTTAGACTTATCCACAAAAAAGGACATCATCTCTTAATAGATGTTAAAGTAATTCCTGTTTTTAAAGATGGTGGTGATGTAAATGTTATCGCCTTTGTCCAAGATATTACTGATAAAAGACGAGCTGAAGAGGAAATCAGGGAGTTAGCATATAAAGATGTATTAACAGGTCTTCCCAATCGATATTTATTTAGTTTGAAATTAAATGAGGCGGTTAGAAAAGCAAATGATAATAAAAGTTCTTTAGGAGTATTGTTCATAGATTTCGATAATTTTAAAAGTATAAATGATACTTTGGGTCATGGTATTGGTGACAAATTACTTCAACAAGTTGTTTTCATTATGCAAAAATGTTTACGGAAACAGGATTTGATTTCTCGTCAAGGTGGTGATGAATTTTTGATCCTAGTAGAAGGAGTAACGTCAGAAGAAATTTGTATGTTTACTAAAAGAATTATTGATGAATTTAATTACCCAATCCAAGTTTCTGGACACGAGATTTTTATTACTCCAAGTATAGGTGTATGTGTGACTTCAGAGTTAGATAGGAATGCAGAAATATTAATAAAAAATGCAGATTTGGCTATGTATTTAGCTAAAGAAAAGGGTAAAAATAATTATCAATTTTATACAGAAGATCTTAATGAAAAAGTAGTTCGAAAAGTTCAACTAGAAAATGCATTGCGTAAAGCAATTAACAACAATGAATTTCAGTTACATTATCAACCTCAAGTTGACATAAATACAGAAAATATAGTAGGGATTGAAGCATTATTACGCTGGAATCCTGTATTCGGTCCGGTTTCTCCTATTGAGTTTATTCCAATTGCAGAGGAAACCGGACTAATTGTAGCCATTGGAGAATGGGTAATTGAAAAAGCCTGTATTCAATGTAAACATTGGTATAACACCGGTCTACTTCAGGTGCCAGTAGCTGTAAACGTATCTGCCAGGCAGTTTAAAGATCCCAATTTCACTCATAGTGTTGCAAAGATACTGAAAAAAACAGAGATTCCGTATGGTTTACTAGAAATTGAAATTACAGAAAGTGTCATGATTGACGTCCGTGATGTTGGAGATATTATTCACCAATTAAAGAAACTAGGAATTAGTATTGCAATTGATGATTTTGGAGTTGGTTATTCCTCCTTAAACATGATTAATAATTTTGATGTTGATAACCTGAAAATTGATCAATCATTTTTACATGATGTGATGAAAAATAAAAGGTCGGCAGGATTATTAAAAGCAATCATTCAATTGGGAAGAGAAATAGGTTCGGATGTCGTGGTTGAAGGGATAGAAACAAAAGAACAAGTTGATTTCCTACAAAAATTCAATGTAATTGGTCAGGGGTACTTTTATTGTCGGCCATTGTCAGTTAAAGATTTTGAGGAATACTTAAAAGGGATTCATCAGAAATGAGCGAAATAATAATGAATTTCCAAGGCCCTACATTTGTAGGGTTATTTGTATTTTACTTGTAATCATATTCCGATGTATTTATTAGATGTTATTACTTGAATGTAATTTGCTTCTCCTAATAAATATACCTAGTTAGTAAAATGAATCTTTAGTTTGAACTCTCGATAGGGAGGGTATTAAAGTTGGAATGAGATTTAACGTTCGAAACTATCATTATGGATGTTTGTTTGGATAATTGATTATAAGGATGTGTTATGAATTGGTTAGTAAAAATGAATCCTTGCATAATGTTGGATTTTTAAAGTCGAATATGAAAAATTCAATTAATGCGGTTGTGGTCTTAGATAAAATGATGAATGTTATCGGAGTAAATAAAGGATTCACTCAAATTTTTGGTTTCGAAGAAATAGAAATAGTATCTCGAAGATTTAGTATGTTGCCAATTTTTATACCAAGTTTTGAAATAGATGAACAAAGCCTAAAAGAAAAGTTATTTGCAGATGATGTGAACTCAATTTTTGAAACGAAGATGAAGAAAAAAGATACTTCAATAATAGATGTTTCCATTATTTCAAAAGCAATCAAAAATAAATCAGGTGAGACCATAGGTATTAATTTGGTGTTAAGTGACATTAGTTGCAAGAAAAAAACAGATTATCTTCTGTTGGAAAGTGAACAAAGATTTAAATCTTTATTTGAAAATCATCCTGATGGCATACTAACTTTCGATACTCAAGGATTAATAGTGAATGGAAACACCTCTGTAGA
>JBFILZ010000216.1:0-4311 GCA_041611945.1 Bacillus sp. (in: firmicutes) | reverse complement strand
GTTGATGAAAGAAGTCGATCGATTGGTTTTAACGACCATACAAAGCATTCAAATTTCTGACCGAAATCAAAGAAGTGTCTTAAGACAAAGCATCAAAGCAACGATTGGAAAAATGTTATATGCAAAAACAAAGCGCAGACCTATGATATTGCCAATTGTTATCGAGGTATAATTTCAATTTCGATCCGTTGAAAAAAAGCAATCCTTTTTTGTAGGGATTGCTTTTTTAATGTAAATCCAGTTACACATTTATACTCTCTTCGTTCTAAGTTTTATCACGATCAACATGATGAAAGGAAACAAGAAACCAAAGGTCATAGCATAAAATGGCCAAATGTCACCAATCATTTGATTGTACTCTACAATATTTTGAGCCATGGTAATGGTAAAAACAAATAATATCATACCGATTGGAAAGAGAAGATGACGATAATCTTTTAGGTCAAGCAATTGTGCAAGTCCGAGAGAGGTGACATAAAAAAATATACTCAGTCTAAAAAAGATGGTAATGATCCATATAAAAGCTAGTAGAGCCTCTATTCTCATCACATCTGTTATGGCAATATTTTTCGCAAGTTCGAAAGTAGGGTACAAATGCCTTTCAGTTAAATCAGCTCCCATAACTAGGATTGTTAATAATACACTTATCAGAATGACTGCTCCAGCTAAAAACGTGCCCTTGAATAGTTGTTTTTTAATAACAGCTTTGTCACTTACAAACGGAAGAATCATGAGTATGGCAACCGGCTCCATGAAAGGTAATACAAAAACTGGAATACTAGCCTTAATAATAGGTCTAACTCCCTCTTCTAACATTGGCTGTAAATTATTGAATTCTATACTTGGTAGGAGTAAGAGCACTAAAATGGCAAGAAGTATAAACACGATTGGAAAATAAATTTCTGCACTTCTAGCGATTGTTTCGATTCCAAGACGTGCAGACATAACGATGACTAGCAAAAATAATAGAAAGATTGCTTCAATTGGTGTATTTGGCAAAAATGCTGTCGTGACAAAGTCACCTATTTCTCTTAAATACGTTGCTGATGTGACGAAAAAAAAGAGTAAAAACAGAATGGATACGAACTTGCCTAAATATTTTCCCAATATTTTTTCACTATACTCGATTAATGTTAACTCTGGGTAATACTTCCTTATCGATTCGTATAGAATGACCATTATAAATGGTCCTATTGCAACCCCCAGAAGAGTAGCAATCCACGCATCTTGTTTGGCTGAAGCAGTAACTATAGACGGTAAAAGTAAAATAGAATCGCCAATTGTGTACAATGTCACTAAAATCATGAGCTGTCGACCATCTATGTTTACTTTTTTCAGCATAGTTAATCCTCTTTTCAAATTAAGAATTCTTTTTGTTTTCCTGAAATATCGATCAGATCATTTAAATGCATGTTTTTATCTATTACCTGATCTTTGTCAAAACATATTATGTAAAAAAACCATCTACCAATGAGAAGGTCTCTCCTTAACTTAACCATGCCCAAACAGCATCACTTAAGGGTTTGTATAAGAATGAAATGAAGTCCATTGGATTTGGTAAAGGCTTAAATACGACATGAGCAGTAATCAACCCTACGCCAAAAATATACAAGACTGCAAATGTCACAGTGTCTTTTTTGTGATTGTTTTTTTTAAGCGTTGGACCCTCAATAAATAGCACCATACTAGCAACAAGGAAAATTCCTAAACTAGCAATCATAGTCAACTAATCCTCCTCGTTTTTTTCGTAAGAATTAACAATTATTCCAACTCTACGAATTTTCGATTCCACTTTAACGTTTACTTGTAACGTTGAAAAATGTTGTGCCCAATCTTCTTTTAATTCTTTCCAAATTTTCGGATCAACTCGATGAACGGCGTCACCAAACCCTAATACATCTGCTTTGTAATCTTCTTGTAAGGTTTGAATAGTTGATTGTGTGACTTCTTTTATTTTTTCTTCATATATCTTTTCCAATTTACTGATGGTTTCTTTATTCGTTAAATCGATTTGGCAGTCAACTTCACCAATATTTGCCTCAGAACGAATACTTACATCTATTTTCGGTTGGCCATTTTTTACTTTAGCGTGTATATCTGCTTTTTCTCGAATAACATCAATAGAAACGGTTCCCCCATCTGGACAAGATAACGTAGTCATGGTTCTTTGAATTTGATTTGTTATTAACTTGTACCCTTTACTCTCACTCTCAGTTAACCAACCCACAAGTTTATCTTTTTTTAAGACCCCTAATCCATTTAATTGAATACGAGCCTTCGGCGTAATCGATTGGATATTTTGAGTGCTTATACCTAACTCTTTATCCCCCGTAATCTGAATTCCAGATATCACAGCATCACTCCCTAAACTTTTAATATCTCTTATTAACTGTTCTAACGTCATAACGTTAGTAGCTGACCA
This sequence comes from Bacillus sp. (in: firmicutes), assembly GCA_041611945.1. Lineage (GTDB taxonomy): Bacteria > Bacillota > Bacilli > Bacillales > SA4 > Bacillus_BS. The sequence continues at coordinate 1,889 of JBFILZ010000216.1, read as the reverse complement.
ATTTTTATCCGACACATGGAGTGTATTATATATCTTATTTGCAGGAATATTTTCAATTGCTGTAGTTACATTAAGGATATCCTCTGCTGTCATGTCTTTCGCAATCACTATTTGAAAATCAGATCTTATCTCCCAATTCCGTTCGAAAAAATCTAATATACTGCCAATTCCCTTTTCAGCTACTGTATCACTGATGACTAAAACGCGAAGATGTCCGGGATAGATGGTTCTAGGCGTAATCCTTGATAATTTAGATGTAGCCTCTAAAATCGTTTCCCCTTCTGCTTTAAAAAGTGTAACCGGAGAACCTCCCGTACTTCCTTTAACCGATACCTCTGATGGTACAACTACTTGAGCCGTTACAACGTATTGATCATCTAATTCATCTATTCCAATTCCCATCGTGATCGAAATCTCATTTAATTCTCTTTTATCCCAACAACCTGAAAGAAGAAGAGTGGAAATTATACCTAGAGTGATTATATTCTTCATTAATAATTTCCCTTCCCTTTCCTCTAGCTTTTCTTGTTTTCAGGTGTGGAATGAGTAGTAATCCTTTGTCTAATCATATTTTGCTGATTGATTAAACGAGAACGAGTGATCATCTTCCATAAAGGCACTCGAACCAATGTATCTTTTTGATCCGCCCAATTAAATGGACCTAAAGGAGACATATATGGAATCCCAAAAGACCGTAAACTACATAAATGGAGAACTAGAGCAAATAATCCTAATGCGATTCCAAACAATCCAAAAGAAGCAGCAAGTATCATCATGATGAAACGCAACATTCTAACAGCAATAGCAATGTCGTATGAGGGCGATACAAAACTTGAAATGGCTGTAATGGACACGACGATTACAATTGTAGATGTAATCATTCCTGCTTCAACTGCCGCTGTGCCAATAACAAAAGCACCTACAATTGACATAGTTGGTCCAATAGATCGTGGCATCCTTGCGCCTGCTTCCCGTAAAATTTCAAATGTTATTTCCATAATTAATGCTTCTACAAAAGCTGGAAATGGAACACCCTCTCTTTGAGCGGCTAAATTCATTAACAACGCTGTGGGTATCATTTCTAAATGAAATGTCGTGAGTGCTATAAACAACGAAGGAGCTAATAAGGCGATACCATATGAAAAGAACCGAAGAAGTCTAATTAAGCTTGAGATATATGCCCGATGATAATAATCCTCAGGAGACTGAAAGAATTGAACAAATAACGCGGGGACTATTAGCACAAATGGAGTTCCGTCGATTATTAAAGCAATCCGTCCATCTAAAAGAGCTGCAGCCACAACATCTGGACGTTCTGAATTAAGAATGGTTGGAAATGGGGAAGCAGTTGAATCCTGTATTAACTCTTCAATGTTTCCACTCTCAAGGATTCCATCAATTTGAATGCGATCTAAACGTTCTTTGACTTCCTTAACAATTTTTTCATTTACTATCCCATTGATATACATAATAGCTACGTCTGTTTTTGTACTCGTTCCAATTACCTTTGTTTCCATCCAAAGGTTTGGGTCTTTAATTTTCCTTCTCACTAAGGCGGTATTGATGCGAAGATTTTCAGAAAACCCTTCTCTTGGACCTCTAACGACCGTTTGGGAAGTAGGCTCAGTAACCCCTCGCTCTTCCCATTTCTTATTCCCAACAATTAATCCCTGATCAAAGCCATCTACTAAAAAAATCGTGTCTCCAGATAGCAACGATGCATACAAAGTATCAAAATCAGTAACATCTTTAATTTCTCCTACTGCTAAAGCCATATCTTTTAATAGCTCTATTAGATTTTGTTGAGGAACTAAATTTTCTCCCTCTTTTGAATTTGAGAAGTCCGTCATTAAAGCTTTCATAATGAATTGTTGCAAGGATGTGGTATC
>JBFILZ010000215.1:0-4333 GCA_041611945.1 Bacillus sp. (in: firmicutes) | reverse complement strand
AACAATAAAATGAATGACCTGAAAAACCAAATAGCTTTTATAACTGAAGGTGATGATGAGGCATTCTTATCCTATGGAATCGATAGTATTAGTCAGGTAATGCGTGATTCCCAGCGTAGATTCACACAATGGTATAGAGATGGAGACCCAGAAAACCTAAATGTGAATGAGCTTTTGGAAAGTTTGGATGGGGCCTACTTCAGGATACTGGATATGCTTACCATTGCCAGGTCTCGAAAACATATAGAAAAGTACTACGATACAACAGATATTGGAAAATTCCCAACTCGTCTAAAACCCGATACGGTTAAACCTGAAATTGATACAAAAGGTAAATTTAAAGATATCGGACAAGTATACGATGAAATAAGTACGCTCACATTGGCTTCTTATACTCCGCTAGGTTATGTAAGAGCTGATAAGCGTGATTATTATGAGCAAAAATATGATATGGAAACGCACACAGGAAGCGTGTTTAGGCAGGTTGACCGTGAACAGAGTTTGATATATTTAATGCGTGTAAACCTCTTAAAACGTCTTGAGAGCTCCATACATTCGTTTAAACTTACAACAGAAAAGCTCATTGACCTGGTAAGTTCAAATTTGCAGCAACTTAAAGACCATCAAAGCGGGGAAATAGATTACGACCTTAATATTACAGATGTAGATTTAGATGATACCGAGTTAGAAGATTTATTGGTGGGTGGAAAAACAAAAGTCCTTATTCAAGATATAGATACCATTCGCTGGAAACAAGATTTAGAGCATGATAAACGAATTCTTACAACTCTGTTGGGGAATATTAAACTCATCGATGTAGAACGTGATGCTAAACTGAAAGAGCTCAAAAAACGTATTTCCGAGAAGGTAGATAATCCTTTTAATGCAAATAATAAAAAGGTGATAGTGTTTACCGCTTTTGCCGATACCGCAAAATATCTTCATAAGGAGTTAAGCGATTGGCTCAAGAAGGAAAAAGGCCTAAACAGTGCTTTGGTTACAGGTTCTGGAAACAATAAGACCAATATGAAAGGGTGCCGTAGTGACCTAAGCTCTATTCTAACAAATTTCTCACCTCTTTCTAAAAATCGAAAAGATATATTTCCCGAGGCAACAAGTGAAATTGATATTCTGTTCTGTACGGATTGTATTTCTGAAGGTCAAAATTTACAAGACTGTGATTATCTGGTAAATTACGATATCCACTGGAATCCTGTGCGTATAATTCAGCGCTTTGGGCGTATAGACCGTATTGGGTCTATTAATGAGAGTATCCAACTAGTGAACTTCTTTCCTTCTATGGAACTTGACCAATTTATAGACCTTGTGGCCAAAGTTGAAGGCCGAATGGTGATGTTAGATGTAAGTGCTACAGGTGAAGATAATGTGATAAGCAAGTCTAATAAAGAAATGCAAGACCTAGAATATCGAAAGCGCCAGCTTAAACAACTTCAAAATCAAGTGTTGGATTTGGAGGATATTGATGGTAACATTTCAATAACGGATATGACCTTTAATGATTTTAAAATTGATTTGGAGAAAAGTTCAGACCAACAATTGCTAGATTTAAAAGAGATTCCTCCAGCCTCTTATGCAATAGTGAAATCCAATCTTGATGAAGTAAAAGAAGGTGTAATATATTGTTTAAAGGATACGGGTACAGATGTAGAAAACAAGTTAAAAAATAATATACTTTACCCCTTTTTCTTGGTTTACTCAAGTATGGATGGAAATTACATGGTAAATCCATCCCAGTCCAAAAAAGCCTTGGATTACTTTCGTAAATTATGCATGGGGCAGGATAGCGTTTTACCACAACTAGTTGCCCAGTTTAATACCGAGACTAAGGGCACTAAAAAGATGTCGGCCTTCATTGAAACTCTACAAAACACCATACAAGAAGTCGTTGGGGTTCAGGAAGAGATAGGGCTAAATTCCTTAGCTAGCCAAGGAGGTACAACACTAATGAATTCCTCAGTAAATGATGAAAGTTCTCTAGAACTAATAAGTTACTTAATCATTAAGTAAATGGCGTTTCTATACAATAACATTTTGAAAATCCCAGAACGTTGTGTGTTGGATAAACGCTTGACCAAAGCTTTTTTTCTAAAGAATTTTGAACTTTCATCTGCTGAAAAGAAATTGGTTAATAATGACATTACATCAATGAGTTGGCTGGCAAGTATCAAACCTGCGACTGCGAACATACCTGCAGTAGTTAATTCTGATTATAAGTATGAAGAGATACAAATAATGGTATGTACTCTCGAAGACAATTCATTAGAAACCTTATCGGAAAAATGTTTTTCTCTTTTTCAAAAATATATTCCATACCAAATGCTTGTCATAGTTGAGGATAATAATAATTTTAAAATAAATGCTTGTGACAAGCGTATCAATCAAATTGATACCACTAAGCGTATAGCAGAGCGCTTATTTAATACAGGAATGCTATCCAAACTCTATAAACACGATATAAGTGATTCTCTTTTCAAAGCATTAGATTTTGGAGCCGTAGACAAGACAAATTTAGAATTACTCTATAAAAGTTATATTCAAGCAGTGGTACAATTTCAATCAGCCAGCATAACAGGGAAATATATAAAAAGGAGTAGTACACGTACTGCAGAAGATATGCAGAATCTAGAAAAGATAGAACTACTTGAACGTGATATAATTTCGCTAAAAAGCCAAATAAAAAAAGAAAATCAGCTCAATAGTAAAGTACAGCTGAATATAAAAATACAACAAAAACGAAAAGAGATACAATCTCTTAAAGACTTACTAATCGAGATATGAGCATAGAAAAAATACAAATAGGTGATACGCTTTCTCAAAGTGAAAACATTGTGGAAACTAATGTAGATAAACTTAAAGCCTTATTTCCTGAGATAGTAACAGAGGGAAAGATAGATTTTAAAGTGTTACAAGAAGTATTGGGCAACGAGCTAGAAGAAGGTGAAGAATACTACCGCTTTACATGGGCAGGAAAAGCCAATTCCAGACGTGAAGCTCAAAAACCGAGTACAGGAACATTAAGGCCAGCTAAGGATGAAAGTGTAGACTGGGAAACTACTCAAAACCTATACATAGAAGGTGATAATCTTGAAGTACTAAAGCTTTTACAAAAAAGCTATGCTGGCAAGGTTAAAATGATATATATAGACCCACCGTATAACACAGGTAAAGATTTTGTATACAAAGACAACTACAAGGATAATTTACGTAATTATCAAGAAGTCACTGGTCAGATAGATGATGAAGGAAACAAATTAAGTACTAATAGGGATAGTGATGGTCGTTATCACTCTAATTGGCTCAATATGATGTATCCTCGGTTAAGCTTAGCTCGTAATTTATTAAAGGATGATGGTGTCATCTATATTAGTTTAGATAACAATGAAGTAGATAATTTAAAAAAAGTCGCAAATGAAATTTTCGGAGAATCAAATTATATAACTACGATAGCTAACGTGAATAATCCCAAAGGACGGTCGGATGACAAATATATAGCTACTGCTCACGAGCACATACTTGTTTACAAGAAAAAGGATATAACTTTTTATGGTTGGGCACCTGGTGACCATATCACCAGAAGATATAATAAAACAGATTCTCATGGAGTCTACAGGGAAATAGATTTAAGAAAGACAGGAGATAATGACAGAAGAGAAGATAGACCAAATCTTTTTTATTACTTCTATTATAACGAAAAAACCAAAGAATTGATTCCTTCTAAATCGCAAATAGTAAAGGAAGGATTTATTGAAATATTTCCAACTAGAGAAGATGGTAGCGATGGGAATTGGAGATGGGAAATAAATAGTGCCATAAATAAACATGAGCTATTGATAGCCCGATATATGACCGTTCGAGAGAAATGGGGTGTTTTTGTAAAGGACTACCTAACAGAAGACAAGAGAGTCAAACCAACTAGTTCATGGACGCACAAATTTGCGAATAGCGAAAGAGGTACAGAACAGTTCGTAGATTTAGGGTTTAAAAAACAAATTTTCAATAACCCCAAACCTGTAGGTTTGATAAAGGCTATGCTCGAAATGACAACTCGAGATAATGATATTATATTGGATTTTTTTGGAGGGTCTTCTTCAACTGTTCACGGTATATTAGAATTTAATAATGAAGAAGAACAAAACTTAAATTACTTAATGGTTCAACTTCCAGAGCCAACTGATATTAATAGCGAAGCATTCAAAGATGGTTATAAAACAATTTCAGATATCGGAAAAGAACGTATCCGTCGAGCTGCAAAAAAAATAGCTGAAGAACATCCAGAAAAAGCTAAAAAGCTAGATTTAGGTTTTAAAGTTTT
>JBFILZ010000214.1:0-4345 GCA_041611945.1 Bacillus sp. (in: firmicutes) | reverse complement strand
CTTGCCACCCGACTTTTTATCGCCACAAGATTTCTTGTCACCGTGAGACTTCTTGCCACCCGACTTTTTATCGCCACAAGATTTCTTGTCGCCATGAGACTTCTTGCCACCCGACTTTTTATCGCCACAAGATTTCTTGTCGCCGTGAGACTTCTTGCCACCCGACTTTTTCTTCTTATGAGATTTTTTTGCCTGTATCGTGTCTTCTAGCTCCTCTGGATTATGATCAAGATATTTGGAAAGTCCGTTTTGAAGAGCGGATGATAATAGTAATGTCATTTCTTCTTTACATAATGCCTGCATCTCTTTTCTCCTACCTTCTCTAATTAGAATAATAAGTAACTCTTAATAAAGTACGCTCGTATTCTTCATTTGGAGATAGGCATATACATATTTAACTTGTCATTTATTAACAAATTGACCTTTAAACGAATAAAGATGTGATAGTTAGATTTAGTATTGGGGGATTTGAACTATGTGGTCAGACGAGAATTCCAAAATAACCATTTATTCAATCTATATACACCCTAGTGACATTCGGAAAATAAATAGAGATGTTTGGGAGGATGAGTTTGTTCCAGCCGTTTTAAAGGTGGATGAAAAAAGATTTGATGTGAAAATTGGGTACCGAGGCCATTCAAGCAGAAAGTATCCAAAAAAGTCATATGATATCTTACTACCACAGCATCCATTCTTTCATGGTGCTACAGAAATTCATCTGAATGCCGAATACACGGATATTTCTCTCCTGCGAAATAAATTATCATTAGATTTTTTTAATGAAATTGGTGTGGTTTCACCAAAATCAACTCATGTGTTCTTGCGAATTAATGGAGAAACTAAAGGGGTTTATTTACAAATCGAGTCATTTGATGAAGTTTTTCTGAAAGAAAGAAAAATGCCGATAGGGCCCATATTCTATGCCATAAATGATGATGCGAACTTTTCTATTCTAACCCCAGAGAAGAAGGTTAAAAAAAAGCTTGAGGACGGATATTTTATTAAGGCAGGTATCGATCATGACCTGACCTTCTTAAGAGAACTCATTTTTTTTATTAATTCAGCATCTAGTGAAGATTTTTGCCATTCAATTGAAAAATATATCAATATAGAAAACTATCTAAAATGGTTAGCCGGAATTGTTTGTGTACAAAATTTTGACGGATTTATCCATAATTATTCACTTTATTTAAATACGGAGACTAATAAGTTTGAAATAGCACCTTGGGATTGTAACGGAACTTGGGGAAGAGACATTAATGGGGAGTTACTATCGTATGACTATATTCCCTTTACAGGATACAACACCTTAACTGCACGAATTCTTGATACGCCAAGTTTTAAGGAAAAGTATCATCACATACTAAGAAATATAGTCAATTCGACCTTTACATCAGATACATTACGTCCAATTCTTATGAATCTGCATACTAATTTAAGACAAAGTGTTTTAAAAGACCCTTTTATAAAAGATAAAGTGAACTTGTATGATCAAGAACTTGATATAATACTTAAATATGTCGAAGATAGACGAACATTCATTTTGGAAAAAATAAACACAATGACTTAATTGAAATAGCGTTCCTCAATCGATCCGTTCATAGCCCGAAAAGACGTTCAAACCCTCATCGGAATGGGACGTTTTTTTATTGGTAGGCTCTTTTAAAGCTCCATGTTAATTTGTTAAATAACGTTTAACAGAGACCTTGATGCAAAACAATTTTGCTCCATGAGGTATGAAAATAAGCAATATATTTCTTTAGCAGTGATCGAAGTGGAAGAACGCGAGACTCCTGTCCCGCCCCACGGAAAGCGAGTGTTCTGGAACGAAGATCCCCTTATTTTCAGGGTAGCCTATTGGTAAAAGCAGGACCCTTAGATACGTACAAAGGTCTCACGCTTTCCGTTTACTTACTTATTTTCGTTAAAAATTTAAAGTGGAACTTTGATCGTGTAAAAAACTTGATTGAAAATTTACTAATAAACTAGGATACTGTAGAAGAAGCTGAGGTTTCTATCAAAATTGTTTTGGTGGAATCTGGAATAGGTTGTCATAGTTAACATATGATTTATCATATTAATATATTTACTTACTAACAAAGGAGAACCTCCTATGCGAGCCATCTTCATCGGCATTCTATCTTCTGTTTTTTTTGCGATTACCTTTATATTAAATCGATCCATGGAGCTTTCTGGTGGGAGTTGGTTATGGAGTGCATCACTTCGGTACTTATTTATGGTGCCCTTCCTAGTTATTATCGTGGCCTTAAGAGGGAACCTTTTAGAACTTTTGCGGGAATTATACAAGAAACCTTTACCATGGCTACTTTGGAGCTTTGTTGGTTTTGGCCTCTTTTATGCACCGATTACTTTCGCAGCTGCTTCAGGACCTGGTTGGCTAGTTGCAGGAACATGGCAGTTCACAATTATTGCAGGCATTTTGTTAACGCCACTATTTCTTGGATCAGATGGAAAGCGCAATGTTCTTCCTCTAAAAAGTCTTTTGTTCTCAATCATCATTCTTATTGGCATTTTGATTATCCAGCTAGAGAATAATGAGGGAGAAATGTCGTTTGAACTTTTTGTCATAGGGATTTTGCCAGTCATCATAGCTGCATTTGCTTATCCACTTGGTAACCGAAAAATGATGGTTTTGTATTCAGGCAAGCTGGACACATTTCAAAGGGTACTGGGAATGACCATAGCCTCACTGCCTTTTTGGCTTGTTCTTGCAACAATTGGTCAGATAACGGTTGGAGCTCCGAGCTCTGATCAATTGGTTCAGACATTAATTATTGCCTTATCGTCTGGAGTCATTGCTACATTGCTTTTCTTTTTTGCAACAGAGATGGTGAAGGATGATAGTGGGAAGCTAGCCGCAGTAGAGGCGACGCAATCGACTCAACTTTTGTTTGCTATGGTAGGAGAAATTCTATTTTTATCTATTGCCATTCCCTCAAACATCTCTTTAATGGGTATTATGTTTGTCATAATTGGAATGTCACTTCACAGTTTAATAGGAAAGAAGACGAAAAATAAGGTATAGCTTTATGAAATTTTTTTTACTTTCTAGGACTAGGCTCAGATTTATTCATTAATAATTTATGGGTTTGGAAATATCTTCATCTATAAATTGCCGAGCAAATAACCCTTTTCCACAGTAAATATGATAAAGTTAGCAAATGAACTGTGTTGTGGAGGTATTCTATGAATAAATTACAAATGCTTTCTTTAGTCATCTTATTACTCCATTTATTTTTCATTTCACCTGTTATCGCAGAGGAATCAAGAAATTTAAATCTAGCAAGTGAGAGTGCTATTTTAATAGATGCTAAGAGTGGATACGTGATCTACGAAAAAGCAAGCGAAAGACAGATGTATCCAGCTAGTATTACTAAGATTATCACGGCAATTGTGGCGTTAGAAGACGGAAACAAAGAAGATCTCGTTTTGGTGAGCCAGAATGCACGTAATACTGGGGGCACAAAGGTGTATCTTGAAGAGGGCGAAGTTGTAAGTTTACACAAGTTAATTCAAGGACTTTTGATAAATTCAGGGAATGATGCTGGAGTTGCAATTGCAGAGCATATGGATGGTTCCGTTGAAAAATTTGCAGAAAGAATGAATTCCTTTGTGATAGAAAAGGTAGGAATTTCTAATTCTTCTTTCACAAACCCTCATGGATTGTTTAATGAAAATCATTATACAACGGCATCAGATATGGCTAAAATAACTCAATACGCCATAGAAAATGAGTCTTTTACAGAGATAATGAGTACTTGGTCATTGCCTTGGAAAGGTGAAAGCTGGGACACTACGCTTTATAACCATCATAAGCTGATGAAAGAAATACCTTATGAAGGTGTTATAGGTGGTAAAAACGGTTATGTAAATCAGGCGGGATTCACTTTAGTGACGGTTGCTGAAAGAGACGATATCAAGCTGATTGCAGTCACCTTAAATGCCCGTGGAAAAAATAAACCATATAAAGATACGATTGCCTTATTTGATTATGGATTTGAACATTTTGATCCTAGTATGGTCCCAAAGGAAGAAACTCCTCCTCCTAAAAAGGAGAGGTTGGAACTTAGTTATCAGCCAGTTGAATCACAGGTAACGGATGAGGTTATTGGCCTAGTTAGTCCATGGATTCGAGAAGTTTTACAGTCTGATGGAAAACAAGATGCTACTCGTTCAACACCAAAATCAATTAGCCTATTCATTACCTTATTTTTTATAGAATTCATTTTAATTTTCTTGTTTATTCAATTTAAAAAAATCAAGGTCATTCAGCGACATATTTAATTTGGTTTTCGTCTATCCTTATGGGGTAGACTTTTTTTAT
>JBFILZ010000213.1:0-4366 GCA_041611945.1 Bacillus sp. (in: firmicutes) | reverse complement strand
GTCTATTTTATTGTCGATAATAAAGAAGTAAAAAAACACGCGAAGCATGCATTTATCTCACATTTAATTCCGTTAGTGACCATTCCGATTCTAGTAATAGGAGGAATTACGTCAGGACTTGGAGAAGTGGTTGTTGGGGTTCTGATTTTTGGAATAATCTTGACGTTTATATTAAATATCATTGTAGTTATATGGAATGTTGTAAAAGGGATTCAAGTATTAAGGAGTTACTAATTTCAAATGGCTTTCAATTATCACTCGGATAATGGATAACTATTACGTTTGAAAAGGTGTGATGAAAAAATGTCCAATTTAGAAAAACGAAAAAGAATATTAAAGATGGTTGAGAAAGGGAACCTTTCGGCAGAAGAGGCTCTGTTGCTTTTAGAAAAATTGGAGCCTGATCACAAGTCTATCGAAGAAAAGAATGAATCCATTGTAACTGAGCTTTCCACGATCATAAGATCGGAAAGGACTCAATCACAAAATAAAGGGAACACAACATCTGTTAAGCATTCATTACTGGATTTTGTTGATAAAGCATTTCAAAAAATCAAAGATTTTGACCTCGATTTTAATTTTGGTACTTCCTTGTCTGTTCGTCATATCTTTTCGCATACTGATGTGTTTGTCACAGATATAGATATTGACGTGGCGAATGGTAGTGTAAGGCTTATCCCTTGGACAGAGCGAGATGTTCGAGTTGAATGTGAAGCAAATGTATATCAGGTGGACTCTCAAGATGAAGCAAGAAGGTCATTTATTAATAATGTTTTATTTTCAATTGAAGATGGAAAACTAAAACTTTCAGTTCAACAAAAAAAAATGAAGGTTAATTCCATCTTGTATGTACCAACAGAAGTGTATGAAACAATTTCTGTGCGTTTGTTTAATGGGAGCATTGATGGGGAAGGATTACGTACTAAGAATTTTAAAGCAAAAACAGCCAATGGAAAAATAACAGTTGATGGCTTTCATTCAGACAAGTTAGAGGTTGAAACGGCAAACGGACACATCACGCTTACGGATATTTCTAGTATTCATGTTGAAGCAGAAACAATAAATGGAACAATAAGAGTGGATGGTTCGTATGAGAAATTGGACTTGCAAAGCTTTAATGGGAATATCATCTGTAATGTAAATGATACAAAATGTGAAACGGTGTTAATTAAATCGACCACCAGCAACATTGATTTATTCATACCGAAACAGCGTTCCCTTATGGGTGAACTTAAAACTAATATTGGAAACTTTCAGTGTGATTTACCTTCCATTGAGAGAAAAGAAGAAAAATCTGAAGTTGTTCAAAAGTATTTGAAATTTAAGACTACTTTAAATGAAGAGAGAGAGCCATTATTACTCGACATTGAAACGAAAACAGGCTCAATTATTATAAAGGAAAAGGAGTGAACTAGCTTGAAAAAATTAACTCGTTCTAAATCAGACCGGAAACTTGCTGGAGTAATAGGAGGTATTGCTGCATATACAGGAGTGGATTCTTCATTACTTCGGGTATTATTTGTAGTTGGCTTAATTTTAGGAGCAGGCGTATTAGCATTTGTTTATCTTGTATGGATGTTTCTTGTTCCAAATGAAGAGGAAGTGAATAGTTAATGAAATGGATTACTACCATTTTAATCAATAGTCTGGTCTTAATAGTCGTGGCTGGCTACTTCGACTCATTCTATTTAAAAGGGGTCGGGGCAGCTATCCTTGCAAGTATTCTCTTATCTATCCTTAATGTGCTGGTTAAGCCAATACTTGTGTTACTCACATTACCTGTAACCATACTTTCCCTAGGTCTTTTCTTATTTGTTATTAATGCAATAACACTTTGGATTACACAAGCATTTATGGGAGACTCATTTGTGATTGAAAGCTTCGGTATGGCCATTTTGGCTGCAATTATTATTTCAATCTTAAATCTGTTAATCCACAAGATAGTTATTATGCCACTTTCCAAAAAGAAATAGGTAGAATTAATTCTTCTTCTTGACTTAGTTTGAAGTATTCTTATTCAAATAATAATATGATGTGAAGCATTCTCAAGGGGATGCTTTTTCTTTTTTTTGTTAATATAGGAAAATTTAGAAAAGTAAAACTTGTTTTTAATCTATTACCTTTTATCGATCCATTAAATAATGATACAATATCTCTATTACATATTGAAATAGTAAATAGAAATCTGACGATATATCATCTTTAGAGTAGAGAACGATCACAGGAGGTTGAGGAATGGTAAAGGTTCGAACGAAAGACTTAATTGACCAATTTCACCTGGAATTGATTTGCGGAGCAGAAGGAATCCATAGACCGATTACAACAAGTGATTTGTCGCGACCAGGAATTGAAATGGCTGGTTATTTCACGTATTATCCTGCAGAAAGAATTCAGCTTCTAGGTAAAACCGAAATGTCATTTTTTGAACAGTTATCTGATAACGAAAAGCGTGACAGAATGGATAAGCTATGTACAGAATTGACACCTGGGATTATTGTTTCGAGAGGATTTGAAGTACCAAAGGAGTTAATTGAGGCATCTGAAAGAGAAGCAGTTCCGGTTATGAGATCGACTGTTAAAACCACTAGGTTATCAAGTAGACTTACAAATTTTTTAGAAGGTAAGCTTGCTCCAACGACTGCCATTCATGGAGTATTAGTCGATATTTATGGTGTTGGTGTTTTGATTACTGGTAAAAGTGGAGTTGGTAAAAGTGAAACAGCTCTTGAACTGATTAAGCGTGGTCATCGTCTAGTAGCTGATGATTGCGTCGAAATCAGACAGGAAGATCAAGATACGCTTGTTGGAAATGCTCCGACACTCATAGAGCACCTCCTCGAAATTAGAGGTCTAGGCATAATTAATGTGATGACATTATTTGGTGCAGGGGCCGTCCGTAGTTACAAAAGAATTACTCTCGTCGTTAATTTAGAGTTATGGGATCAGGCGAAGCAGTATGATCGTCTCGGATTAGAAGATGAGAAGATGAGAATTATTGATACGGATATAACAAAAATTACTGTACCTGTAAAGCCTGGTCGAAATTTATCTGTTATTATCGAAGTTGCTGCAATGAATTTCCGTCTTAAGCGAATGGGAATAAATGCGGCCGAACAATTTTCGAGTCGATTATCCGGTGTCATTGAAGACGGCGAAAATGAAGATGTATAAGGATAAGTAGGTAAGAATGGATTTTGTTGGATAACAGGGTCTAACCAATGATTAGAAGTCAATATAGATGATTTGAAATAGGGAAATTTTAATCTTAGTAGATTATTACAATCATAACCAAGTAACAAGTTTTGGATGTTTTCTTTTATGATCATAGATAAATTGGTATATAAACGGGTGTTAAGGAAAAGGAGTAGTGAAGCAAATGGAGGATTCAATTCCGCAATTAAGTCGTGTGTTTTTAGAACTAGGACCATTAACTATTTATTGGTATGGAGTCATAATTGGAACAGGAGCTATGCTTGGATTATGGTTAGCTGTTCGTGAATCACAAAGAAGGGGACTTGATAAGGATCTCTATGTCGATTTAGTATTGTGGGCAATTCCTATCGCCATCCTTTCAGCTAGATTGTATTATGTTTTGTTTAAATTAGACTACTATCTCGAAAACCCTGGTCAGATTTTTATGATTTGGGAAGGTGGCTTGGCTATTCATGGAGGATTAATTGGAGCTATTGTCACAGGAGTTGTTTTTGCTAGAAAACGAGGAATTTCATTCTGGAAACTTGCAGATATCGGGGCACCAAGCATTATCTTAGGTCAAGCAATAGGTCGTTGGGGCAATTTTATGAACCAAGAAGCGCATGGTGGGGAAGTTACAAGACAATTTCTTGAAGGGATGTATTTACCGGAGTTCATTGTCAACCAAATGTATATTAACGGCGCATACTATCATCCGACTTTTTTATATGAATCGTTATGGAACTTTGCAGGATTGGCGTTGTTATTACTCTTAAGACGTGTAAATCTTCGCCGTGGGGAACTGTTTTTATCCTATGTGATGTGGTACTCATTAGGCAGGTTCTTTATCGAAGGATTGAGAACAGATAGTTTAATGTTAACTGAATCACTTCGTATTGCTCAAGTAATATCAATAGCTCTAATCCTTTTAGCGATAGCTCTACTCATTTTCCGTCGTGTGAAGGGATATTCAAACTCAAGGTATCTGGATCAAGACCATAAGTAGAGCACTAGGTAAAAGGAGAAAAGTAAATGGTTGGAAGTATGAAACGGGGATTTTTTGTAGGGTTGAAGACAACTTGGTTATTAGGTAAGGTCATTTTTCCAATCACGATTATCGTAACACTACTTCAATATACTCCAGTGATGAATTGGGTTATAAACGGAATTACGC
>JBFILZ010000212.1:0-4369 GCA_041611945.1 Bacillus sp. (in: firmicutes) | reverse complement strand
CCGAACAAATCGTTAACTTAGCGGATGAAATATACGTAGACTCCTGTGGGATACAAAGCAACGGTGAGACCCCGCAGTGCGAAGCGCGAGGAGGCTCACCAGCTTCCCGCGGAAAGCGAAGTATATTTCAGGAGCGGGGTTCCTATACCAACTAGGATTGTTCGGCTTTTCATTTAATTAAAACACATTTGTCCCAGCCTCTGTTATTTTCAGCGGTATTTTCGTTTTATCATCCGGATCTGAGTTTCATGAACCGTTTTCAAATATATGATTCAATTTTCCTTTTATCAGAATTTAACCAAATATACCTAATTAAATAAGGTCTATTCCGATTAAAATACAACTTCATGATAGCGCAAGTTGAGTCTTGTTCTATGTTATGCGACTCTTCACCGGATTTGAATGTTGTTTTGGAGATTAGTTACTCTTCTCATAGATAGCTTTACGGGTAGCTGGATATCGCTTGATTGATTCTTTCTTTTCCTCGATATTTCATTTATAGTTTAACTAGAAGCACACATATATTTTAGAACACTTCCTATTAAAAAACTTATTTGGAGTGATGGAATTGAAGCACCAAGCAACCCCATACCTATCTTTTAATGGAAATGCTAGAGAGGCACTTGAATTTTACAAAGAGGTATTTGAAGGTGAGATTTTAGGCATTCAAACTTATGGTGATGCTGACTATCCTAGTCCACCTGAGATGGATGACAAAATTATGCATGCTCAGTTCAAGAAGGATCAATTGTTCTTAATGGCTTCTGATACCTTTTCAGGGGATTCAGTAGAGATTGGCAATAATATCTCACTCGTATTGGAGTTTGACAACGAAGAGGACATTCAAAAAATTTACAATCGTTTAATTGTAAACAGTTCTATTCTTATGGAGCTTCAGGATACATTCTGGGGAGCGAAATTTGCGAGAGTAAAAGATTCCTTCGGGGTTATTTGGGATTTAAATCATACAAAAGCTAAACAATAAACATTATATGTTGAACCTTCCTGTGCTGGAAGGTTTCTTTATTTTTTCAAAGTAAAACTCTTACTCTCTACCTTTAGTCATTGCAAATGGATGAACCTCTATTTTCTTCTAGTATGTAAAGTAATAAAACATCAATTCTGAGACTTTCTGTTCAGATGTAAGTTGTGAGCCTCATGAATAAAACGTTATTGGTTTCCTCTAACCTTGATAACCATATCCGCGCTTTTAATAGGTTGTTCTTTTTCCATGTAATAATCTTCTCCCAACCAGTATCTTCTTTCATACTTGTTACGTCTTTGTTCTAAATCCCCAATATATGAATCTCGCTTTAACACTCTTTCATTTCTAATATGACGATCACAATCTAAAAAGAGGACAAAATCGTAGTATGGTCTCCATTCTACTCTCTGTAGAAATACTCCTTCGATAAGAATGATACTTTCACTAGGGATGAGGACATTTTGGATAAGGATTGAATCCGTAAATTTATCATAAAAAGGTAATGAAAGAATGGATTTACTTTCATAGTGTAACTTTTCAAATAAATCATTCTTCAGCTTATTTACATCCCATTGCAAGTAATAAAATTCATACCACTCATCAAAACCAGTGTTATATCGACTATTTCGCTGAACAATGAAGTCATCAATATGGAAAGTGACAACCGATTGTTCAAGCTGAATTAAATTTTGTTCAATTTCCTTTACTAATGTTGTTTTCCCAGCACCACTTAGTCCATCTATCGCCACAATCAAAGGACGATTAGTATGTGCATGCATTGTTAATTTGGATAACAACTCTTCAACTAGTTCATGAATGGACAATTTGGTATCCCTCCTGTGTAATCAACTTCGTTACGTACTCTAAACTGATACCCAAATAGCCAAAACTAAAGAAACTCAGGCAAAGACTTTGCAAGTGTTTCTTTAGTTTTTATACACTCATGGCTTCAAACGAATCAACCGTAAACTATTTAAGGTAACAAGTAAAGTAGCGCCCATATCTGCAAATATTGCTATCCAAAGTGTCAGCAAGCCAGGAATTACAAGCAAGAGAGCAAATATCTTCACTCCAATGGAGAAGGCAATATTTTGTTTAATAATAGTAAGAGTTTTCCTACTTAGTTTGATTGTAAAAGGTAATTTACTTATGTCATCTCCCATTAGTGCAATATCTGCTGTTTCTAAAGCCGTATCTGTTCCCGCTCCACCCATAGCAATACCAACAGAAGCTGCTGCTAGTGCCGGAGCATCATTTACACCGTCTCCAATCATAGCTACTTTGTTATAGTTGGAACGCAGCTCTTGAATAATGGTCAATTTATCATGTGGCATTAATTCAGCTCTCACTTCATGAACCCCTGTTTGTTTACCGATTGAGTTAGCAGTAAGTTGATTATCTCCTGTTAGAATAACAGTCTTTTTAATCCCCATATTATGAAGAGTCGCAATAACGTCTCTACTACTTTCACGCATTTCATCAGCTACAGCAATCATACCAAGTAATTCATTGCTCGTGCCTATCAACATGACGGTTTTACCTTGTGACTGCAACTCTTTTACTTGTTGAGACATCTCTTCGCTACCATTTAGCAATTCATTAAATAGACCCGGGCTACCAATATAATAAGTGACTCCATTAACAAGTCCTTTTAATCCTTTTCCCGTAATAGAGGTGAAATTAGAGACTACCACTTCCCTATATTCCAATCCCTTTTCTTCTGCTCGCTTCAAAATCGAAGTTGATAAAGGATGCTGAGACAGATTTTCTAATGCAGCTGTTATCGTGAATAGGTGATCAGGATCCACATTTTCCATTGATAGAAAATCAGTCACAACCGGAGTTCCCTTAGTCAGAGTACCTGTTTTGTCAAAAGCAATTGCATTTACTAAACCTGCTTCCTCTAGATAAATTCCACCCTTTATTAACACACCATTTCGAGCTGCATTTCCTATTGCTGTAACGATGGAAACAGGAGTTGATATGACTAATGCACAAGGACAGCCAACAACAAGCACAGCTAGACCTTGGTATACCCACTCATTCCATGTTCCGTTCATAAATAATGGGGGTAAAGTAGCAACACCTAAGGCAACCAGCATAATGGCTGGAGTATAGTATTTGGCAAATTTATCGACAAACGCTTGTGATGGTGCTCTTTCTGATTGTGCTTCTTCAACGAGATGGATAATTTTCGCTAGAGTTGTATCCTCTACTCTTTTTGTAACTTCAACTTCTAACAAGCCTTCTTCATTCAATGTCCCTGCGAATACCTCGTCATGTGTATGTTTATAGACAGGTACTGATTCACCGGTAATGGAGGCTTGATTTACTGATGAAGTCCCACTTAGAATTTTCCCATCCATTGCAATCTTCTGACCTGGCTTCACAATCATAATGTCGCCAATTTCAATTTCCTCTACGGAAATGAGTTTCTCTTCTCCATTTCTGTTGATTAACGCTTCCCTTGGGGAAATATTCATAAGTGACTGTATAGATTTCCTTGCTTTATCCATTGAATAGGCTTCTAATGCTTCACTTATAGCGAAAAGAATCACAACAGCTGCCCCTTCTCCCCATTCACCGATAAAAGCTGCACCGATGATTGCAATCGTCATCAGCGTTCTCATATCAAATTGAAGCTTTATTAAATTGCGTAGCCCTGCTTTAAACAGACGTGAGCCTCCTATGAGGATAGAAAGACCATAACCAATAACAGATTCAGAACTTCCCTCACCGTATATTTGTCCAGCAACCCAGCCTAACAGTAAAAAGACAATGGAAAGCAAGACTGTTCCATATTGTTTATAGAATGGTAATTTTCTCTCTACAAACTGTTCATTTTCCGGAATAACCCTCAATTTTTCAAATGCTCCTGCTTTTTCTAATTGTTCAATTGTCGCCTGGCCGTGTACCGTCACTTTTGCCGCACCAAAGTTAACCTCTGCATCGAAAACACCATCCAGGTGTTTGACGTTCTTTTCGAACGTAGCCGCACAGCCTGCTCAGGAAAGGCCTTGTACACGATAAACATTCTTCTCTCTAGGACTTTCAATGCTATTTTCCACGAAGTGACACCTCCTTTTGATGAGTGAGTGCAAGGAACATTAACTGTTGAACATGATCATCATCAAGAGAATAATATACAAGTTTCCCTTCTTTTCTAACCTTTGCAAGTCCCAGTTTTTTAAAAATACGCAAATGATGTGATGCCGAAGCTACCGAACTGCCGACAATATTGGCCACATCACAAACACAAAGTTCCGCTTCAATCGCTAGCGCAAAGGCAATTTTCACTCTAGTTTCATCAGACAATGCTTTAAAAATTTTAGCAACTTCTACTATATTTTGCATTTCAAGATCTTGTTGCACTCTTTTCACAGT
>JBFILZ010000211.1:0-4397 GCA_041611945.1 Bacillus sp. (in: firmicutes) | reverse complement strand
GAATACTAGAATAGCCCCTTCCAAATCGAGAATAGGCCATTCGAATCCTTGAATCCCCCCAACGAAATAAAGAATTACACTATCCAATCCTAGAACACCACCCGCGAAATGGAGAATCGCGATTTACCACATAAAAGCTATACTCGTGCCAGATTCCTGGCACACTTTAACGCGTCGAATTGTGCGAAAAACGTGAATACTAGAATAGCCCCTTCCAAATCGAGAATAGGCTAGTCGAATCCTTGAATCCCCCCAACTAAATATAGAATCACACTATCCAATCCTAGAACACCACCCGCGAAATGGAGAATGGCAGTTCACCACCACTTTAAAGCTTATTAAGTGAATTATGCCTGTAGACTTTAGCTATTCAAACTGGCACGCGCGGTACACAAATTTTGTTTGAATTTATAATCTCAGGTCACCGTGTTAAAATTAAACCTATGAAAAAATACATTTTATTTATATTAATTGTGGTAGCGTTATTCTACTCATCCGGACAAACTTATGAACAACAGTCACTCATTCCTAATCTTAAACAATGGCTACCAAATGAACCATTGAAAGCGTGGTTATCCCAATTACAAATACCTTATTGGGGAAGAATTATTTCAGTAGAAGAAAGAGGCTATTATTATTTTATTGAGTTCCTTATTCGCAAAGGGGCACACATCGTCACTTTCGGTGCTCTAGCAGTTGCTGTATTTATTATGACCAAACATTATGTACTTACTCTTATCATAACAGTGGTATTAGCCGTTATCGACGAATATCACCAATCATTAACGGGAGGCAGAACACCAACGATACAAGATGTATATTTAGATACAATTGGTGCAATTTTGGCACTTTTGACAATTTACTTAGTCATTCAGATTAAGAGGTATTTAAATAGTAAGCAATTATGAGTGAAATTTCTCAAACATTAATCAGAATCATTTCTAGGTAATTGAAACAAGTGTGTGCCGAGATAGGTACACTTTTTTATTTATAAACAAAAAAATGTAAACGTTCTCAAAAAGTTTCTAAAAATTGTGTAAACTTCCTTTGCGAATCTATTATTTTTTGCTAAAGTAGTAGATGTTAGAGATTCATAAGAATCTCACTACAAGGGGGAAAGTTCATGTTGAAAAACAAAAAGTTCTTAGCTTCTACGATTACAGCTGCAGCAGTTGCTACAGCATTAGTACCTACAGCATCTGCTAATGAAGTTACAAAGTTTGATGACGTATCTGATAAATACGCTGATGCAGTTGACTTTTTAGTAGGGCATGGAATGACAAATGGCTTGACAGAAACTACATTTGGAACAGCTGTAGAAATTAAACGTGTAGATGCAGTAATTTTAATTGCAAATGCTTTAAATCTTGATCCAAATGGTACTTATGAAGACGCAGGTTTTACTGATGTACCAGTACGAGGTCAGTGGGCTGTAAATGCGTTATTTGAATTAAATATGATTAACGGGCTGGATGCTGACACTTTCGGTTCAAACCAACCTCTTACAAGAAATCAATCAGCTTTAATAATTGCTAATGCGACAGGATTAAATGTAAATATGAACGTGACAAAGACTCAATATACCGATGTTAACCAACGTTTTGCTCCTTATGTTGATGCCTTGGTTAAAGCGGGAATTGCTTTTGGGAAATCCAACACTAAATTCGGTTCAGAAGAATTTTTGAAGCGAGGAGAACTTGCTCTATTCCTTAACCGAGCTAAAGAACACTTTGGTTACATGGATTTAGCGGTCATGCACACAAATGATACTCACTCTTACTTAGAAAGAGCTCCATATTATGCTACGGCAATTAAAGAACTTCGCTCTGAGTTTAAGAATAGTGTATTACTAGATGCTGGAGACGTATTCTCAGGAGATTTATACTTCAATTTATTTAAAGGCCAAGCTACATTAGAAATGATGAAATACTTAGGTTATGATGCTATGACTTTCGGTAATCATGAATTTGACTTAGGTGCGTCGGATGAGGGTCATAAAGCACTAGCTGATTTTGTAGGGAATGCTTCTTTCCCATTCGTTTCCGCAAACGTTGATTTCTCAGCTGATCCTCTATTTGATGGATTACAATCGAATTCTTATGCATCTAATTTTAACAATGGTCATATTTACAATGGTGTTGTATTGAATGTAAATGGACATGAAGTAGGCGTATTTGGCTTAACAACGGAAGAAACTCCAGACATATCAAGTGTGGGATCTGTAGAGTTTTCAAACTATATTTCAGCAGCTAAAAACGCTGTTAAAGCTTTTGAAGATATAGGAGTTAACAAGGTCATTGCTTTAACTCATATTGGATTCGAAGATGCTGTAAAATACGATAATGATAAGCTATTAGCTAAATATGTGGAAGGCATTGATATAATTGTCGGTGGCCATACTCATATTGAAATACCGGATCCTTTCTTATCTGAGGAATTCGAAGCACCAACAGTTATTGTGCAAGCATCCGAATATGGAAAAGCATTGGGTCTATTAGATGTCACCTTTAATCAATGGGGAGAAATTTCGATGTTTGGTGGAACTGTCATTAATACTGATCCTCAAGGCTATCCAGAAAAAACAAAGATTGAACCTGACGCTGAAGCAACTAAAATTTTGAATAAATACAAACCTGAAGTCGATGAGTTAAAATCGGCACCAACAGGCGCATCAACAGCTGACATATTAAATGGTGAAAGAGCGGATGTCCGTACTAAAGAAACAAATTTGGGGAACTTAATTACGGATAGTATGTTAGCAAAAGCGAAAGAGTTTAATGCAAATACAGTAATTGCTGTTCAAAATTCTGGTGGTATTCGTACATCGATTGATGCAGGTGAAATTACGTATGGTGATGTCTTAAAAGTGATGCCTTTCGGAAATTCACTAGCAATTATGGAATTAACAGGAGCAGAAATTTTAGAAGCACTTGAACATTCAGTAGCTGAAGCACCTAATGCTAATGGAGCCTTCTTACAAGTTTCGGGTATGAAGTTTGAATATGACTCGTCAAAACCTGCGAATGAGCGTGTTACAAAAGTAGAAGTGTTACAAGGTGCAGATTATGTTGCTCTTGAAGAAGCTTCGAAATATTATGTAGCAACTAATACCTTCACTATGAAGGGTGGAGATGGGTATGAAGTGTTTGAACGAGCTTATAATGACGGACGTGGAACTGAACCGGGAATCGTGGATTATGAACTATTCATAGACTATATTGTTTCACTAACTGAAGTAGCACCAGTCATTGAAGGTCGTATCGTTAACGTAGCAAGCCCAGCAGCTGAATAAAGTAATAATTTTGCCAAGTACCAACACAATTCTAAGTTATTCTTGAATTGTGTCGGAACTTGGCATTTCTTTAACTAATGCATAATATTTCCTATGTAACGTAGGCATATTTCTTGATAAAGCCTTAAAATATTACAAAATATAGCCCCATAGCAATATAGAGTTTTCCAACTATTTCATGTAAACTTTTGATAGATTAGAAGAATTGGAGGAAGTTGGTTTGAAAAAAATGATAGCTGTGTTCTGTATGACGTTGTTGGTATTGGGGTTATTACCAGCAAAAGAGTCGAGTGCAAACACAAACTTTACTGATGTCGGAACGACGCACCGTGCCCAGGCTGAAATCTATTATCTTGTACAAGGTGGTATTGTAAGTGGTGTAACTACTACAACATTTGCACCAGATCGACTCGTCAATAGAGCAGAAGCAGCAACATTAATTGGTAGATCTTTAGGATTAAATGGAGAAAAGAGAGACACTCAATTTCCTGACGTATCGGCCAATAACTTTGCTTCTGGATATATCCAACAAATGGTCGAAAAAGGAATTATATCTGGTTTTAATGACGGAAAATTCCACCCAACCGATACATTAACACGTGGTCAAATGGCAATTTTAATAAGTAGAGCATTTAATTATGGAGCTAGTTCAGTAAACCTAGCTACATCAGCTTTGATAAATAAAGGTATTTCACAGGGGATTGCAGATGGCACGTTTGGTGAAAGTCAAACTTTAAAACGTGCAGATTTCGCAGTTTTCTTAACTCGAGGAATTAATGATTCTTATCGTACTGCACAAACTGAAGATTTCAATCGCGAGATGTATGTAAATGCAGATAACTTAAATTTTAGAACAGGTCCTAATACGAATTTCCCGTCAATTGGGAAATTTAATAAAGGGCAAAAAGTTGAATTCGCATATTCAATTGGTGATTGGTCATATGTACGTGTAAATGGTCAAATCGGCTTTTTACATAGCGGATTTTTACAATTAGAACAACCTTCTACAACATCACCTCCACCGGTTGTGACGCCACCTGTAGTTACGCCACCCGAAGTTACACCACCAACAAAAAGTTTAAGTGAACTTGTGGTGATTCTCGAT
>JBFILZ010000210.1:0-4430 GCA_041611945.1 Bacillus sp. (in: firmicutes) | reverse complement strand
TTCATGGAAGCCTATTCAAAGTCCTGTGGGACTAGCGGGACAGGTGAGACCTGAAGGCGCTATCGCCGAGGGGCTCACCGCCCGCCCCACGGAAAGCGAGTGTTCTGGAACGAAGATCCCCTTATTTTCAGGGTAGCCAAGATTAAAGCATTAGTCAAAAAACCTCCAAATTGTGTAAGGGAGGTTTTTTCTTTATGCCAGCCCATTGAATTCCGCCCCTCCATCATATACAGGAGAACGATATAAAACTGATCGGAGTATTAACCGATCCAAAATGATGTTTTACTAGCCAACTTTTGTAATAAAGTAAAATTTTATGTGGAGGATAGAACATGAATTTATTAAAAACAACATTACGGCATTTTAAGCCATATTGGCGAAGGCTTCTTTTTGCCTTGGTATTTTCTTTAATCGGTGGGGCGTTTACAATTATGCCGCCAATTCTAGTTGGAAAACTAGTAGATGAGGTAATAGGTGGGAAGGAAATGACCTTCTTGTTATGGGTAGTTGGTGGGGTCCTTATTGCCTTCTTAGGTAAGTCTCTATTTGAGACGATGCAGGAATATGTCCAAGTGAAAATTGGGCTGGATGTGATTACGGATATGCAGATACGTGCCTTTAGAAAATTACATCGTACGCCGATGTCATTTTTTACGACCACTCCAAGAGGGGATATGTTATACCGCTTAACTCATGATGTAGAATCGATTCAAAACTTAAATAATACAGTCGTACCTAGGATATTACAGCAAGTTGTTGGTGCTATTGCCGCATTTACCGCGGTATTTGTTCTATACTGGCCCGCGGCAATTGTTATGTTTGTCGTCTTTGCCATTTACATTTTACCTTCGTTTAAACTAGGGAATACGATGCGGAAAATGAGCGCGGTTCAACGAGAAATGAGCGCCGATATGTACCAACATTTACAAGAAAGTATTGAAAGCATTCGCTTAGTTCGGACCTATCAGACACAAGACCAAGAAGTGGAAACACAACAAAAAAAATTATCTGATTGGAAAGCCTTCTCAATTCGTGCTGCACTGATCGGAAAGGTCAACTGGCGACTTGGAAATTTATTTAATATTGCAACTCCTGGTGTTGTCATGTTAATTGGGGGATTTGCTATTTGGAATAATGGAATCACGATCGGTACCCTAATTTCCTGCCTTAGTTTTATCCCAATTATGTTTTTACCGGTCAGATCCCTCGCTGAGAATGCGCTGACTATTCAACAGGCCATTCCGGCATTGAATCGAATCTATGAATATTTCAATCTACCAGAGGAACATGAAGAAAATCTCCCTTCCTTTGGAACCGTTAACGGGAAAATTGTCCTAGAAAACATCTGGTTCTCGTACCCTTCTAGCGATAATGAAGTCCTAAAAGGAGTGTCGGTCTCATTGGATAGAGGAAATCACATTGGTATTGTAGGGACCAGTGGTGGTGGAAAGAGTACACTTGTTCAAATATTACTAGGATTGTATGAACCTAGTCAGGGGTCCGTTCACATTGATGGAAAGAATTTATTCTCTTACAATCGAAACAGCTTCCGTCAGCAAGTAGGTGTGGTCTCGCAGGAAACCTTTTTATTAAATAGTACTATTCGCCAAAATCTCTTATATGGGAAACCCTCTGCAACTACGGAGGAGTTGGAGCGAGCTGTGGAAGCAGCTGGGTTGAAGGAATTAATTGAGTCCCTGGATCAAAAATATGAAACGATTGTCGGTGAACGAGGATTGAAGCTCTCGGGTGGACAAAGACAAAGGGTAGCACTTGCGAGAGCAATTCTACGTCAGCCGTCAGTATTAATTTTTGATGAAGCGACTTCCTCTTTAGATGGAGAAACGGAAGAAAGAGTCCAGGCTGCTCTTGAACAAATAATACCTGGAAGAACAACGATTACTATTGCCCATCGTTTGATTACCGTTCGAAACGCCGATATGATTATCCTCTTAGACAAAGGGGTAGTGGCGGAAAAAGGAACACATGAAGAACTGGTAGCCCAAAAGGGGCAGTACTACGAATTATACAAAGCCCAATATAGTGAGCTAGAAAAGGAGATGGTCTGATGAACAGAGTATCTCAAACGAAAAGTCGGGATGGAAGAAGAGTACTGTCTTTTCTAAAGCCATATAAAAACTGGGTCATTGCCGACTCAGTCGTCATTGCCATTAGTCAGGTCTTTTCTGCGTTAATACCGACATTAGCCCTGGGCTGGCTTGTTGATACGATTATTCCAAGCGAAAGCAAAACGTGGCTTTGGGGGTTAATGTGGTTATTAGTTTTAGCATCAGTATTGGATTTAGTCATGATGGTCATCGATGAATATTTTTGCCACCAAACGGCAAAAACCGTAACCAATTGGCAAAAGTTAAGATTATTCCGCCATTTGCAAGTGTTGCCATACTCCTTTTACCATAATAATTCATCAGGGGAACTACTAGCGAGAGCCTCAGATGATCCAGATACGCTTCATAACTTTCTAGCTTGGGAAGGGTCAACCTTTATGGCAAGTGTTCAGGGAGTGTTAATTTATAGTATTGTGCTGTTATGGATTCACCCTTATTTGATGATTACGAGTGTCGTTTTGGGGATTATTTTTTACTGGACGAGTAATTATGTCGGAGCAAGAACGAGGGTCGCTTCCGCTGATGCTAGAAAAGAAGCATCCAAATATCTTGAAAGGCTAAGAGAATCGGTGACTGGAATTCATTTATCACGTGTGATGGGCGTTTCAGAGAACGAGGTCGAGAGTGTAATTGCTATCCGAGACACCTTTGTACAACATTCGATAAAAGAACTAAAGGCAAGAATGCAATCTGTCATTGTCATTGCTAGTTATAATGGGTTTGCTCTAGGTCTCGTCTATTTGATTAGTACTTTACTAATTTGGAACGCTGGATTAACAAGTGGACAAATGCTTACAGCGGGCGGATTAGTCACGATTGCTGCTAACGAATTGCAACGATTGCTGCGAAACTGGCTTTCAGTTAGAAGAACAGGTCCTGCCCTTGATCGATCAGACATTCTTCTATCTGAGCAGCCTTCAGTCGCTGAAACAGCCAAGGGCTTGCGTGGTGATAGAGCAAGTGGTCATATTAAACTGAAAAACGTGACGTTTGCATACCCTGGCAACCAAGAAAATGTTTTATCCGGTGTTTCATTTGACATTCAACCAGGAGAAAAAGTGGCCTTGGTCGGTCCAAGTGGTTCAGGGAAATCAACGATTGTCGACTTGTTGTTTAAACTCTATGATACGAATAATGGACAAATTGAAGTCGATGGTAAGAATATTCAACAATGGGATACTGCATGGCTCAGGTCTCAAATGGCGATTGTAACCCAAGATGTAATTTTACGTAGTGGTACACTCGCAGATAATTTGAGAATTGGAAAGCGCGATGCTACAGAGGAAGAATTACTGAAGGCATTACATGATAGCGGCCTCGGTGAACTCATTGCCACCTTACCAGAAGGACTAAATACAAAGGTGGGCGAACGTGGAAGCCTTCTTTCGGGAGGTCAAAAACAGCGCTTATCATTAGCTCGAGCTATTTTAAAAGACGCGCCCATTCTTATCCTGGACGAAGCAAGCTCAGCTCTCGATCCAATCACCGAAACAAAGATCAATGAGGCCGTATTGAAAACAAGCAAAAATCAAACAATCTTAATTATTTCTCACCGTCTTTCTACTGTTCTCTCTGCAGATAAAATCATTGTTCTTGAAAATGGAGCAATTGTGGAGGAAGGAGCACATGCTGATTTACTAAGAAATAGTCGAGGAGTTTATGCGAGATTATTTGGGAGAGAGTCTGAAATTGGTGAGGAGACGCATAATATAGTCGAAAAACCAATATAAAAGACCTGGATTTTAATTACTTGTTAGCATGATATTTTCTTCATCGAAATGGTAATTATCATAAAATTGTTTAGTAGTCTTGCGATCTTACTGCAAGACTACTTTTTTAGTACCTATTTATTGTTCATCTCAGAGTTTCCAAGAAATAAGAGTTTCAATCTATTATATAGAGAAATTAGATAATATTGAAAAGCAAATAAATAAAGATTTGGGACATTTGTATGCAGGATCAATGATAGATATGATAGAAGCCGTTTCTGAAGAATTAATTAGGGCTTACTTTAATGATCTATTAATTCTAAATGATCTTCTAAGATTTCAATTAGTAATTTTTTTTTTTTGAATCCAAATAAAGGTTTTATTAGTAAGCTGAAAGGGAAATAAAACGAAGTGTCGAAAGAAGTAAATAAAGACAATGGTACTTTTTTCATTTAGGCTACCCTGAAAATAAGGGGATCTTCGTTCCAGAACACTCGCTTTCCGTGGGGCGGGCGGTGAGCCCCTCGGCGATAGCGCCTTCAGGTCTCACCTGTCCCGCTAGTCCCACAGCTGCAGCTGAAATCAACAACAC
>JBFILZ010000209.1:0-4448 GCA_041611945.1 Bacillus sp. (in: firmicutes) | reverse complement strand
TAGCCGCTTCTGGAACTTCTCCTGTCAGTACCGATATATTCTCATATGATTCTTTAATTTCTCCATTTAAATCAGTTATAACACTTTCATCTATCTCACTCTTGAAAATAATAATGATCTTTTCTTTGTCAGTTGGAGTTTCTGCATGTACAGTAGGTACAATTGTTGAGAAAATTAGAGAAAGTAGCAAACTTACATATAAAATGTTTTTCAATGTGTACACACCTCCTATTTTGATTCAAATTTTATCTATAATCAACTTTTCCATTCATAGTATTAACTTGTGTTGAAGTCGTGAGATAAATATATATCAATTGATTCATTTAATATACTGGGATTTCCTTATCAAAAAACCATAATATGGTTTTTTGTTATTTGTTATAGATCATTAGCTAACTATACATACTAGTCGTAAGGAGGTTAGCTGGATGACTATCCATTTCTTAGATAATTACAAATTCGAGGAGATAAATGGGGAAATAAAAGTAACGTTGCTAATAAACCCGTCAAATGGAAAATACGACACGGAATTCAGTTTAGAAAATGGATTCTTTGAGACCTCCAAGAAAGAAATGTTAAAAGAGTCCGCAATCCAATTTATAAAAAGAAAAATGCCTATGCTAAAAGTGGCGACAGTTGTGGTTTTAGCAGGAGCATTAATAGTGTCTAGCTTCCCATTACATAAAGCACAGGCACATGAAGTAGATTTCAATATGACGTATTTGTATTTTGGTAATACTAAGTCTTATATTTCCCAAGTTGATAGCACTAAGGGGAACTTGAGTCTTGTATCTCCTAGTTATTTTGACATTAATTCAAATGGTTCACTAAAAATAACCTCCCAATATGATCCCGCTTTTGTAAAAGAAATGCACAATAGGGGAATAAAGGTTGTTCCTTTTTTGAGTAATCACTGGGATCGTAACTTAGGACGTGTTGCTTTAGAAAACCGAGAACAACTAGCTAGTCAGATTGCTGATTTCATCATTAAAAACAATTTAGATGGTGTTCAAGTCGATATCGAAAATGTCACAGATGTTGATCGAGATAACTATACCGACTTAGTAAGATTGCTCAATGAAAAGGTACCCTCTCATAAGGAAGTTTCTGTTGCTGTAGCTGCAAATCCAAATGGATGGACAAAGGGTTGGCATGGATCCTATGATTATAAAGAACTAGCAAAACACTCGGATTATTTCATGATCATGGCATATGATGAAAGTTATACAGGTGGCCCTGAAGGACCTGTCGCAAGTTACGGATGGGTAGAGCGGTCAATCCAATATGCGCTAAAGCAAGGAGTCCCACCTGAAAAAGTCGTTATGGGTATCCCTTTTTATGGTCGTTATTGGAAAGAAGGCGCAACTTCAGGTGGAGAAGGAATTTCAAATAAACGTGTTGATGAATTACTTGCTAAATATGGAGGAGAGGTTATCTTTGATGCTACATCAAAGTCACCTAAAGCAATCATAACGATAAAAGAAGGTGACCCTCAGACAATCATCGCCGGTAAGACGCTTGGAGTAGGTACCTACCATATTTGGTATGAAAACCATGAATCCATCAAAGCTAAACTACAGTTAATTCATAAATATAATATAAAAGGATCAGGCAGTTGGAGTTTAGGACAAGAGAATACCTCGATTTGGCAAAACTATCGTTCATGGATTTCACATGATGGAAGTATCTCTGTCTCTCCATCGAATCCGAATCAGCCAAAGGAACAGACTGGTACTGTACAACCTACACAAATACAAACACATACTGTGCAAGCAGGAGATACATTATGGGGGATAGCAAATAAATACAAGGTAACGATCGACCAACTTAAACAATTCAATAACCTGAATTCCGAAAGAATTAACGTGGGTCAAATATTATCACTAGCACCAACACCTATCTTAACACCAAATATAGAGCAGAATACTACCAGCCCGGCCCCTACCACTAGTACGCCAGGAGCTATCTCTGCACCGATATTAATTCCAGAAGCTTCAGCATCTATTCCAAAGGTAACACCACCAACACCTAGGGAAGCACCTTCCTTGGTTGGAAAGAATATGGTTCCTAAAGTAAATAATACGTACGTCAGAAACGGAGCTTCGACCACAGGTAAAATTGTAAAAAAACTAAATACCCTTGAAACTGTTAAAGTAACACAATCGTTTACAGATCCATCAAAGGTAACTTGGCTAAAAGTTCAATCAGGTACTTCTTCAGGATGGGTCTTAGCTTCTCAATTAAGCATAAAACAAAAAATTCCTGTTAAACCTAAGGTAACGGTTCCTACTAAATATCCCAACTTAAAAGTCGGGTCAAAAGGGACAGAAGTAGCCGATATGCAAAGAAAATTAAAAACGGCAAACTTTTTAAAGGGAGACATTAATGGGAAATTTGATAGCAACACTAAAACTGCCGTTCTAGTTTTTCAAAAGAAATACAAATTGAAGGCAGATGGAATTGCAGGTCCCACAACTTTATCTAAATTAGATTCGATTGTTAATGGAAAATAGGAGGTTTATTATGAAGAAACTTATTCAGATTATGGTAGTATTTATTGTGTTTTCTTTCAGTCTTACAGCTGTTGCGAATGAGGAAACATCGAAAAACTATTTTGGTGTTGGGGCAATTGTTGAGGAATCAGAAAATTTCTACACAGTCAACACTCACACTGTAAAAACAAAGGGAGAAAGCACAGATGAAGGTTTTGTTCATTCTCCTAAGATTCTAAATAAAGATTCAGAGTTTGATTTTCAAATTTATTTAAAAGGAAAAGGACTTGTTTACCTAAAAATAGAAGAAACGGATTCTAAAGGGAAATTCATCAAAGAAAAACGGTCCCCAGAATTCCAACTCACTGATGAATGGAAGTCGTACAACTTAAAAACTAATTTGAATCAAAACACTTCTCAAGTTGATGTATTCGTACTTACGGGTACAAAAGAGAAGACAGAATTTGAATTTAGAATCCAGAAATAACAAGGAATCAGCAGGGTTCAGGCATAGAAAAACTAGCCTCAATTTCCTATGACTTCAATACACAAACTATACTAATCACAATCATTCTCGGTTGACTGAAGAATCATGCCGGACCTCATGTGCCTGAACTTGATTCAGATCCTCTAATAAATCATTTATTGATATTAATTCATAGAAGATTATCGTGTCTGCTGAAAAACAGTGATGGATTGTTTTCGTATATTGAGGCGGGATTTCTGGTCGTTCATGCCAAAATTGCTCAATTAATTCATTAACCAGTTCATGGTGCTCTGCATCAATTTTATATTGGTCATGGTGCAGAATACCTTTTATTGATTTGATAGTCTGAATAATCCTGTCAGCTTTTTCCTTTTCAATACAAACATTCTGACTTGGTATAGTCATAAAATTCCCAATATGGTACGAAATTTGGCGCAGTATTTTTAATTTTTTATATTCATAGTGAAAAACTCTCGTATCCTGTCGTTTGAACCTATGGTATTTCCATTCCTCTTTCTGATAACTACAAAGCATTTCTATCTTTTCGATATTGTTCAACAGCTTTTGAAACAATTCTTTCGTCTCTTTTAGATTCGAACTAGTCTGGATTTTTAAGATTTCTAACCCACTTCTTTCAATTAGATTACCAGCCTCTATTAAGAGTTCATGAATTTTATTTGTGATAGTTGGAGAATAGTTAGGTCGCATAACAAAAAAATTCACTAAGGTAGAAACGAATAAACCGATCGTTGTCGTACCTAACCGAGTGAAAAAAGAGGCAACAAAATGGTCATGAACCGTAGCTATCATTGCTACCCCAGTAAGAGTCGCAACTAGTATCCCATCATTTAAGTGGAATTTATGACAGGTGACAATCGTAGCAATGACAACAAGAGCATAGGTTAAAGGAGAATCTCCCATTGCAACATAAAATAAAAGTGAATATGCAGCCCCAATCGCAGTAGCAGGAAAACGTACATAAGCCTTTTTTATCGAATCCGCTGCTGTAGGCTCAATTGTCACAATAGCTGTTATTACGGCAAACATGCTCGGCCAACCTAACAATTCACATAGTAGCGCAGTTAAAAAAACAGCAAGACCAGTCTTTAATATTCTTCCACCAATGAAATGCTTATATTTATTAATGAATTCCATAGTCCATTCATTCCTTTACATACATCTTATACACTTTACTAAATTATAAACCCAAAAGTTCACGAATTGATTCGTTTGGACAGGAATCATTCAAAAATATTATTTAAATAAGTCACTTTTCCTCCCCGACTCTGTATCACCACAACCTTCCTTAGTTAGAGGAACAATCTCAAAATGATACTGTATGAGTCAAATTGTGTTGAAGATGCTAGATTTTTTTACAAATATTCAAAAAAATTGTAGAATAACAGGACAAATGTATATGATAAAGGCTCTGTTAAAGCTCAATGTTTATTTTTCAAACGAAGTTGATT
>JBFILZ010000208.1:0-4540 GCA_041611945.1 Bacillus sp. (in: firmicutes) | reverse complement strand
AGCGGGACAGGTGAGACCCCGCAGGCGCTAGAGCGACGAGGAGGCTCACCGCCCGCCCCGCGGAAAGCGAGCGTCCTGGAGCGGAAATCAACAGGTATACTAACATATACTTTTAAAAATATGGATTTTTTCAGTGCCTTCGGACAGGTTCCTTGTCCCACTTTTGGCTAACAAAATTCATTAACCAATCTAAGTCCGATAATAGTCAAACTTGGAATAAAACAAAGAAACTGAAACCATTAAGTAGGCTTCTTAAGTAATGTAGACATTCTATATTACTTAAGGAGGTTTATTTTTTATGGGGGAAAAAGTGCATTTTGCAGTAGAAGTGCTTAAAAAAAATGATAGAAGATTAGTTGAACGATTAGCATAAATAGATTATATAATTCTAAAGGTGATGAAATGATCCATTCATACGCAGGTGAGACAATACGTTTTGAGATAATGTACAAAAATCGAAAATCCATGGGCATAACGATCGACCACTATGGGAATGTCGAAGTCAAGGCTCCTAAAGGGACACCAAATGAAAAAGTACTTCACTTAATCGAAAAAAATTGGGATCAGATTCAGCAAAAATTAAAGGAAATGAAGGATAGATTGGATGGTCCGAAGGAAAAGACTTATGAACATGGGGAAAGCTTTCTTTTTTTAGGAGGCACTTACCCAATAAGAATCTTTGAAGATGTAAGTATCGATCGAGATTATGTAGTATTTGATGAGGACCATTTACAAATACATGTTAAGTTGCTTGAGGATGAAAAAATTAAACAAGCGTTAAAACGGTTTTATTATCAGAAGTGTAAAGCCTTAGTAGAATTGAGTATTTCCTCCTATCAAAGCAATTTTAAAACAAAACCAAGGAGTATCCGTATTACTGATAATAAAACGAACTGGGGTACCTGTGATTCAAGAATGCAGCTAACCTTTAATTGGAGACTGGCAATGGCCCCACAGAAAGTGATTGATTACGTTGTGATTCACGAAATGTGTCATATGGTCCATATGAATCATGATCGATCATTTTGGCGACTCGTTGGAAAAATAATGCCTGACTATAAAGAACAGGAATATTGGTTAGCCTTATCAAATTGGAAAATGACAGTTTAGAACAGCTAATGAACATGTAAAACTTTTAGATGGTAAATGGTCTGAGAAGAGGATGGACTATGACGGTATTGAATCATCTAGCCACTAGCTTGAATCGAAAAGATTAACTTAATATCCGATGATGTTATTTACTATAAGATTATCCTCAAAGAAAATCTCCACTCTAACCTTTTCTATTAGTTAGGGTGGGTATTTTTGGTTTATTTGATAGACTATATTTAATTTCTCGTAATTGTGAGATTCCCTTTCAATCAGATACCTGCCCCTTGCCGAAAGATGAAAAAGGCCAGTAAATACCAAAAGAGTACTATTATTAACGCTTTCATTCCGGTTGTATACACCAAAATAATTAACATGAAAAGGATCAAAAAAGTCTTACATAAGGATAATTTACAGATCACAGCGACGATACCTATTATTTTTACAAGATTTTTCATAATGAGACTCATATGCTAAAATCAGGGATGCCTATATTTAAGTAAATGGGGGATTTATAATGAAACAACTTACATTTAATAACATTTATACATTAGGGGAAATTGTATTTGAAAATGATTTGTTCAAGCATTTTCATTATCCGAAGATGCTTATTAGATATGATAGTAATTTCATAGAGTTTAAAAGTATGCCTTCACTAGAAGAATTTATAAATGCAGCGACGTATCTAAGAGATTACCATGTTAAAAATGGTCAAAAGCATGTGAAGTTTACTTTTCCAGCTAATGAAAAATTAACAACTGAACTTTTGGACTATATGGAGAACGAAATTTATGATATAGGATTTCTTGAATTATATAGCATTCAAGCTAGTCAATTTCCTGAGATAGTTGAAAATCCAAACATCGAGATTCAAGTTGTGGGTGATAGGAATTTTGAAGAGTTTCTGTCCGTGCAATATAAACAGGATTTAGATCTTGGGAAGGAATTTGCAAATCAAAAGATAAATCTTTATAAGCAACAACTCCAAAACCCGAATATAGTTCAACTTCTTAGTTTTTATGAAGGTGTTCCAGTAGGTTCGGTAGCTGTCATTCTAACAAATGAGACAGTTGAAATAGATGATTTAGCAGTTGATGAGTCTTACAGGGAAAGAGGGATTGGAAGCAGACTCCAAAAATATGTAATGAATCTTTTTCCAAACAAAACTGTTATATTAGTGGCAGATGGTGAAGATACCCCTAGAGAAATGTATCAAAAGCAAAACTACGACTATCATGGATTTAAATATAATGTCCAAAAGATTTATGAAAAAAGTATTTTTAGTTAGCCTTGTCTTCTACAGTTTTTTTGTATTTAGTAGTCTTCTGCAATATAGTTTATACATAGGGCTAATTTAGGAAAAAGGAACAAACCGTTAGTTCACATGTTACACAATTAAGTCTAAATGAGATTGAATATGCAAGAAATTTTCACTGACCAAGTTGTTATTACAAGTAATATCAGTAAAGTGTGGGATTATTTCGTGAAATTAGAAGAAAATGGAAGTGAGTGGTTACCTGGTATTACGTCGATATCAAAGGTTTCAGACGGAGAACTAGGATATAATTCAACTTACCATTTCTTAGCAAGAGGGAAGAAACATACATCTTTTGTATCTTCATATGAAGATCTTAGAATGATAACCCTAACTTCAGTGCAAGGGAATTTCCGAGCAAATTATACATATTCGTTCAGGGAACAGGGAAATGAAACGGTGGTTACTATTGAAGCTAGTTGTGAGGCAAAAGGATTTGGAAATTATTATCACCAATTATTAAGATAGCAATAAAGAAAACAGATGGTAACCAATTAAAGAATTTTAAAGGTGTTTATGAGGCCGAATGTGAAAATTGATTATTTATCATGGTTCAAGATAGGGTGATTCTTTACTTCGTTTTGTCTCATAGAAAGTAGCCAATAAGAGAATTTATTCTACCATTAGGTTATGATACATAAATAGATCGGTAAATAGTCATCTAGAATAAACTTAAGCGAATGGAGGAATTACTGTGAAAAGTATCCTAAAAAAATGGAGTCATTTGAGTCTTGTCAAACAAATTATGTTGGGTTTAATTGTCGGTATAATCCTTGCTGTAACAATTCCGGAATTAGCAAAACCGGTTGTGATATTGGGTTCCCTATTCGTAGGAGCTTTGAAAGCAATTGCACCTTTATTAGTACTCTTCTTGGTTATGTCTGCGATTGCTCAACACAAGACTGGTAACCAAACTAATATGAAATATATTATTTCTTTATATCTTATAGGAACTTTTTTAGCTGGATTCATCGCCGTATTGGTGAGTTTTATGTTTCCTGTAAGCTTGACCCTAGTAAGGGGAGCTGAGGGTTTGACTCCCCCTGAAGGTGTAGTAGAGGTTATCAAAACATTACTTTTAAATATAGTAGATAACCCATTTAAAGCCATTTACAATGCGAACTATATTGGTATTCTAGCTTGGGCGATCTTACTAGGTTTGGCTTTAAGAAATGCTGCCGATTCGACAAAAACGATGATTTCTAATTTCTCAGGAGCTATTTCAAAAATGGTTACTTGGGTGATTATGTTTGCACCATTAGGAATCATGGGTCTAGTATTTGATTCTATTACTACTAATGGAATCGCGTCTTTAGCAAGCTATGGACAATTACTAGCCGTATTGATAGGGTGTATGGCATTTATGGCATTAGTTATTAATCCTATTATTGTGTATGTCGTTATAAGGAAAAATCCTTATCCACTTGTTATTAAGTGCTTGAAAGAAAGCGGAATTACAGCATTCTTTACTCGTAGCTCTGCGGCGAATATACCTGTAAATATGAGGTTATGTGAGAATTTAGGGTTGAATAAAGATAGTTATTCAGTATCCATTCCATTAGGTGCAACCATCAATATGGCAGGAGCGGCTATTACTATATCAGTGTTAACATTAGCGACTGTTCATACTCTTGGCATTCAAGTGGATCTACCTACAGCCATTATTCTCAGCGTATTGTCGGCTATTAGTGCATGTGGTGCCTCAGGGGTTGCTGGTGGATCGTTA
The DNA here is from genome assembly GCA_041611945.1 of Bacillus sp. (in: firmicutes). Taxonomy (GTDB): domain Bacteria; phylum Bacillota; class Bacilli; order Bacillales; family SA4; genus Bacillus_BS. Next base: position 410 of record JBFILZ010000208.1, on the reverse strand, counting down.
TTACTAATTCCTCTGGCGTGCAGCTTATTCGGTATTCCAGCTGATGTTGCTATGCAGGTGGTTGGAGTAGGCTTTATCATAGGTGTCTTACAAGATTCTTTTGAAACAGCACTTAACTCATCAACAGACGTACTTTACACAGCAGCGGCTGAACTTAAATGGGACAAGGGGACAGGTACAGTGTCCCAATAAACAAGAGACTATCAAAAGAACCGATTCTTCTGTGTACCAAACAGGAGAATCGGTTCTTTTTTAGTTATTGGCTCTGTTAAAACTCAATGTTGATTTCTCAAATGAAGTTGATTGAAGTGGAAGGACGCGCGACTCTTGCTGGAGCAGCGGGACAGGTTAGTCAACGAAGACGCAAGTGCCGAGTTGTCTCACCGCCCGCCCCACGGAAAGCGAGTGTT
>JBFILZ010000207.1:0-4568 GCA_041611945.1 Bacillus sp. (in: firmicutes) | reverse complement strand
CCAAGTGAATCAGTTTTAAGTTTTGTTTTAAATTTCTCAAGGTCATCTTTTGCAAAACGTCTAAACATATCGTCTTCTAATGATATGAAAAATTGACTTTCACCGGGATCTCCTTGTCGACCTGAACGACCACGTAATTGATTGTCAATTCGACGACTTTCATGTTTTTCTGTACCTAAAACGAATAGTCCCCCTACTTCTGCAACCCCTTGCCCAAGTTCAATATCTGTTCCACGACCAGCCATGTTAGTAGCTACTGTTATTTGATTTAATTGACCAGCTTGAGAAATCAATTCAATTTCTTGTTCCACACTTTTAGCATTTAATAGCTGATAGGCTAGGCCAAGTTCATCCAAATACTTAGCAACTTTTTCGGATTGCAATATTGAAGTTGTACCAATTAAAACAGGTTGTCCATTTATATGACATGATTTCACTTCACTAGCGACTGCCTTATATTTTTGGTCAATTGTTTCAAATACTATATCATCATGGTCAAATCTAATCATTGGACGATTCGTAGGAATTTGAAGAACATCCATACCATAAACTTCTCTAAATTCTTGTTCTTGTGTTTTAGCTGTACCAGTCATTCCGCATAATAATGGGTACATACGGAAATAGTTTTGAATTGTAATCTGCGCCTGTGCTTTGTTTTCTTCAGTGATTGAAACGCCTTCTTTCGCTTCAATTGCTTGATGTAAACCATCTGAAAGAGTACGACCTTCCATTATACGACCCGTAAACATATCCACTAAATGAATTTTGTCATCCTTAACTATATAATCCACGTCACGTTCAAACATGACATGAGCTCGGACTCCTTGAATGACATAATGATATAGTGATTGATGTTCAAGTTCATATAAATTCTCTACACCGAATGCGGCTTCTACTTTTTCAATCCCAATGTCTGTAAGTGATGTGGCTTTCGTTTCATCATCAAAATCATAATCACGGTCCACTATAAAACGTTTTGCTAATCTTGCTGAAATCATATGCAAATCAGTATTAGCTTGCATTTTCCCTGCAACAATTAACGGAGTTTTTGCTTCGTCAATTAATACACTATCGACTTCATCAATAATGGCGAAATGGTAGGGACGTTGAACTTTCTGCATCATATCGCCAACCATATTATCACGTAGATAATCAAACCCAAACTCAGTGCCTACACCATACGTTATATCTGATTGATAAGCATCTTGTTTATCATCTGCTTGCATTAAAGGCAAATTCAAGCCTACTGTTAAACCTAGAAATCGATGAATTTGACCAATCTGTTCAAAGTCACGTTTAGCTAGATATTCATTAACTGTAATAACATGCACACCTTTACCTTCTAATGCGCGAACATATGAAGGAAGAGAAGCAACAAGTGTTTTCCCTTCACCAGTTGGCATTTCAGCTATATTACCTTCAGTTAACACTAAACCTCCGATTAATTGCACATCAAAGTGACGCATGTGTAGTACGCGCTTAGAAGCTTCTCTTACTACAGCAAATGCTTCAGGAATAATCGAATGTATTTTTTCACCATCAGAAATTCTTTGTTTGAACTGTTCAGTGATTTGTCGCAGTTCATTATCAGTTTTAGAAGCAAAGACTTCCTCTAACTTATTTATATGATCTACCGTTTTACGGTATTTTTTTAATTGTCGATCGGATGTTTGATTAGACCTTTTGAACATTGAATACATAGCTTTACGCCCCTTTAAATTCTAGACACTTGCTTATTTTAACAAAATTCGAATGAAAAAACCATGAAACATATTAGAAGTGAATTTCGTCTATAAAATTAAGTGATTGATAGAGAGGAAATTGGGTTATTCTAATAGGAAGAAACGCTCATTGTTGATGAATTTTGTTTACGATTGGCGAAAACATGCTATAATACTATTGGATTCACTTGCAAAGTTGCATAGATTTAAGGAGGAAAGACATGCTATACCTAACTCTGGTTCTGGCATTTGTCGCTTCAATACTGTTAACTCCAGTGGTGAAGGCCATTGCGTTCCGTGTGGGCGCCGTTGACCGACCTAATTACAGAAAAGTACATGCACGAATTATGCCTCGCCTAGGCGGTTTAGCAATATTCGGTGCGTTTTTAATTGCATATTTTATATTACAACCTGTTGATCCAGAATCTCCATTAACTGCGCCATTTATTATAGGTGGAGCGGTTATGATTATCATTACTGGTGTCTTGGATGACATGTTTGAAATTACAGCTAAAGCAAAATTACTGGGACAATTTGTTGCTGCAGGCATTGTTGTCTATGGTGGATTACAAATAGAATTTATTAATCTTCCTTTTGGTGGAGTGTTGGATTTTGGATACTTTAGTATTCCATTAACCATTTTGTGGATCATAGGAATCACAAATGCCATTAACTTAATTGATGGACTTGATGGTTTGGCAGCGGGTGTTTCTACAATTGCTTTAATTACTTTATCAGGAATGGCCTTAATGAAAGGCGACATGTTCGTGTTTTCGATGGCTGCCATTTTAGCAGCAAGTTCTGCCGGATTTCTAATTTATAATTTCCATCCTGCAAAAATCTTTATGGGGGATACAGGAGCATTATTTTTAGGATATATGATTTCGGTTCTTGCTTTGTTAGGATTTAAAAACATTACGGTTATTTCCTTAATCATTCCAGTCATTATGTTAGGAGTACCAATTTCCGATACATTTTTTGCGATTGTTCGCCGCTGGAGATTGAAACAACCTTTATCAGCACCTGATAAGTCGCATTTGCATCATTGTTTGTTGAATGTTGGATTTACTCATAGACAAACGGTATTAATTATCTATGCTTTGGCCGCGATGTTTGGACTTGCTGCTTTAATTTTCTCACAAGCAACTGTATGGGGAGCTATTTTGTTAATTGCGGTTATGCTAGTTGCGATAGAATTATTTGTTGAAGCAGTAGGGTTAGCAGGTAAGAACTATCGACCACTTATTAATTTTGTTAGAATGATTGGTAAATAATAGTAATAGAAAATGCACAACCCATTGATGTCACATTGGGTTGTGCATATTTTTTATGTTTAAAATCTTGTGATAGTTGTTAATCAAGTAAGTTAGTTTTTGTTCTTGATTCATATAGGTGGAGTTTTTAACTGCTTGCCACGATACGACAAATTTTAAATAAAGGCTTGTATTTTTTTTCACAACAAAAAACTGACCTAAAAAGGTCAGTTTGAAGAAGTATATTTAGTTTTTACTTTTTTTAGAAGCAAGTTCAATTAGATCCGTCTCGCTGTCAGAGAAACTGGAGGAAGAATCATCTATTCCTAGATGAGATTTAAGTATGTCTCGTGTTTCTTCAAGACTTTCTTGATCGAGTAACCAATAATAGGTACCAGTTGACATATCATCTGATCCTTCAAGAGTGAATGTATCTACGCGAGGGGCACCATCTTTAATATATTCAAAAAACGATTTCATTTCATCGAAAGACATATCAGTTTTCATATTATCTCCAACCGCATCAATTACATCTCCATATTTTGTAAAAGAGCTTGCGGAAGAGGCTTCTTTCATAATAGCTTGCAAAATCATTTGTTGACGTTTACCTCGTTCAATATCATTATCTTTTTTGCGTGTCCGTGCTAATGCAAGGGTTTCCGCACCATCTAAATGTTGATAGCCTGGTAATAATTTTATACTGTTTTTATCAAACGCATCTTTTTCGTTGATTGAATAAGGAACGTTCGCTTCAATTCCACCAAGTGCATCAACTACATCAATGAATGCATCAAAGTTCATTCTTACATAATAATCAACTGGAACCTCTAATAAATCTTCAACAGTTTCAATCGATACTCTCGTGCCTCCGTTTGCATGGGCATGAGTAATTTTGTCTTCGTATCCTAGCTCAGGAATATAAACCAATGAGTCCCTAGGAATACTGACTAACTTAACTGTTTTACTTTTGTTATTTAATGTTGCGAGCATTAAAGCATCAGAACGACTATTAGAAGTTCCTTGATCTCGTTGTGCGCTATCATCTATTCCAACAAATAATATAGATACATTATCATCTAATGGTTGAACAGCTTCTTCACGTAATTCTGACTTATTTCTATCGCCAATTGTTTCATAAGCATTCCCTGCAGCAATTTCAGCTTTTTTGTGAAGGTATAAACCATAAGCGGTAAGACTAATTAACATGGAAGCTACAAGCATAATTGATATTTTTAAAATTAATGATTTTTTTGACGGTTTATGTGAAACAGTTTGATATTCTTTTCGTTTCATTTGAATTCTCCTCTGAGCAGGTTTATATCCTTGCTCGTTCAATAAGACGTCTAAAATTGTTAAATGGTTTCATTTCAAACTTCAGTACTCCTCATTATACAGCGTTTCACCCATTCAGTAAAAGAAAATGTTTGTATCATTTAGATAACAAACTCGAGGAATTCCTCTCCAATATGTTCGAAAACCGCTTGTCCATTCGTTATGTCTGTTATCCAACCGGAAAATATTTCTTCTTTATCAGTTGGTACAAAGATATATAATTCTACTAAATCCGCATATTCAATTCGATCGAGAGGGTATT
>JBFILZ010000206.1:0-4600 GCA_041611945.1 Bacillus sp. (in: firmicutes) | reverse complement strand
CTTGTCTCTCATTTCACCATCAATACCAAAGAAGTTAATTTTTCTTTGAACTTCGATTTCAGAAACAGCTGAAATTGGGATACCTGCAGCATATCCGATAATATCTAATTGACCATCCATTTGCTGAGAAGCCATGTCACTAGCACCAGCTTGAACGTTGTCTGTATCTAATCCTAATACTTCATGAATTAAAGGTACATACGTTCCAGAAGTTCCACCAGCTGGTCCAACTCCTACACGTTGTCCTTTAATATCTTCAATTTTCGTTGCTCCTGATCCTTCCAATGCCCACCAGTGAATAGGAGTCGTGTACATCGGGAAAACAATACGAACATCTTCTAATTTAGTTCCGCCTGTCCACTCACCAGTTCCTGTATAACCTTCATAAGCAGGTCCTAATGTTGCAAATCCAAGATCTTGCTCTCCAGCTTGTACTAGTTGCATGTTATGAACAGGACCACCAGTTACTTCAACATTAGCTGTAATATCTAATTTTTGTTCTAAAAGTGTGGCCATGCCTCCTCCAACGATAAAGTAAGTTCCACCTTGTGAAGCAGTACCTAATTTTACAGTTGTTGGATATTCTTTATATGTTACTTCGCCAGATTCAGAACTTCCACCTGTCTCTGTATTTCCACCATTACTACATGCAGCTGTAGCAATTAATGATAGTCCAGCAAATGCTACGATTGCTTTCTTTTTCCAATTCCATTTCATGTTCATTTTCCCCCTATTAATTATTTATTTCGAATGATTTACTTCCTTAAATCTTGGAAGTTGTTCTATATATTCAGCTCCAAATCGGTCTACGAAATGCGTGTAAACAGGTTGTAAAGCATCTTCCCAAAGTTGCCTCTCTTGATCTGTCAGACTATGAATATCCATACAATTACAAGTCTGCAAATCATTTAAGTTCTGTTCATTTAACTCTTTTGATAGTTTAATTTCCCAAGCTGTTACTTCTTTCATCGTTTCTTTTATAAGTTTCTGAATTTCTATTGGTAATCCATCCAAAAACTGCTTGTTCATTAAAACTACATAACCTAGATACCCGTGGTTACTGATGGTTAAAAATTGTTGCAAGGAATGAATTTCTTTACTCACAATATTAGAGAATGTATTTTCTTGACCATCTATGACCTTGTCCTCTAGCAATTGGAAAACTTCATTAAATGAGTTTGATTGTGTAGAAGCATTCAAAGTAATAAATTGATTTTTGATTACTTCACTAGGCATAATGCGAAACCTTAGACCTGAAAAATCTTCAGGACGTTTGAGCTCATGTTGATTATTCGTCATTTGCTTAAAACCATTATCCCAAATGGATAAAGGATAATAACCTTTCGTCTGTAGCTGGGCTAATGCCTTTTTTCCTAATTCACTTGATAGATATTCATGTACTTCATCACTATTTCTAAAAGCAAATGGTAAATCAAGTACTTGGAATTCTGGAACTACCTTCGTTACCTTCGAGGTAGCTGGAGCAACCATTTGAATATCTCCATTTAAAAGGGCTTCCATTTCTTCACCGTCTTTATACAAGTATCCATTCGGAAACACCTGTACTTCAACGAGTCCATTTGATCTTTCCCTTATTAATTTCGCGAATTTTCTTGCAGCCAATCCCTTAGGTGTATTTTCACCGACAATATGGGAAAAGCGGATAACAATTCTGTCTTCTGAACTTAACTGTTCATGGTCGACAGGATATTCACCAGTCTGACAGGCTACTAGAGTGGTTAGTAACAACATAACCGTTAATGCCCCTAGACATCGTAGATGATTATTTACATGTTGAAAACTCACGGGAAATCCTCCTAGGATTCTCTCTCCTTTTCGGAAAAGTGACAATTTTATGTCTGTATTCCGATAATTTAAATTATAAAGCGCTTTCAATCTTAAACAATAAAAAGACCATATTGGTTATATTGGTCTTTTAGGTCTTGGTATTTCTTGTGAATAGTAGTAAGTTACTAGTATTCGATTTATTGAGTGTTGATTTATTCCGAAAGAATATGTTATCTCACATTAACGTCTTTCATTTATATAATAAAAATGACTTGGACGGCCTACACTTCCATATTGTATTTGAACTTGAATTTTTCCGGATTTGACTAAATATTCTAGGTACCTTCTTACTGTGACTCTAGACATACCTAAATATGAAGCTAAAATTTCTGCAGTTATAGGTTTCTGTTGTTCCATCAATGCTACAAGTATGGGGCGTAATGTCTTATCACTTAGCCCTTTAGGAAGATATTCTTCACTTGCATTCATTTGTTTTAGTTCATCTATATCCTCTTGTTGCAAGGTAGAAGAATCTGTTAACTTATTCCACATCTTCTGATAAGCCTCTAAGGCTGACTTAAAACGGTCAAACCGAAATGGCTTCACTAAGTAATCTACAGCCCCAAGTCGAAATACTTCATGAATCGTATTTGTGTCTCTTGCCGCTGTTATCATAATAACATCAGTTGGTAATTTCTGATCTCGTATCGTCTTCAATACTTCTAATCCAGACGTATCTGGTAAGTACATATCAAGTAAAACGAGATGTGGTTGTAGTTCCTGAATTAAAGCGGTAGCTTCCTTTCCGTTTCTCGCTGTACCACATAACTCGAAAAGCGGTACTCTTTCTAAAAAACCACAATTCACTTCCAGCACCATCGGATCATCTTCTACAATAAATACTTTAATCATTGTCTAATCCCTCTATCAATCATGACTTTTATTACTGCCCCTTTACCTATCTCTGATTCAACAGTGATCTCTCCTTGTTGCGTTTCAACAATTTGTTTCACTAGGGCTAGTCCTATACCACGACCTTCTTTCCCCTTTGTACTATACCCATATTTAAAAATATTTTCGACTTCTTTTTTATCAATCCCAGAACCTGTATCTTGAACTTGTATAATTAATAATTGGTCGTCTCCTTGTATTAGGCATTCTACCCGTTTTTGCTCTTGGTTTTGTATGAACGATTCGAATGCATTTTCAAGTAAATTCCCTAAAATAGTAACAACATCACCAGAATTACTACCATCTACTATTTGTTGAAGATAGCTATCTCTGTTTATGTGAAAGCTCACACCTCGTTCTCTCGCTCTTGATCTTTTCCCTAATAGTAAGCCGGAGACAGAATAATCAAGGATATTGTCTTTCAAGTACTGAACAATATTTTCCTCGTCTTCTGTTTCTTCTATTATAAAGTTAAGAGCATCTTCATTTCTATCTAATTGAATAAGTCCCGCAATACTATGCAACTTATTCATATATTCATGATTTTGAGCTCTCAGTGCATCAACCAACGTTTTCACACCCGTCAATTCTTCAGCTAAACGATTTGCTTCCGTTCGGTCTGTCATTGTGATAAACGACCCCACTAACACACCCTTAACACGGATATGATGCAAGGATATTAAGTACGTTTTATTAAACAATGCAATATTTCGATTAGCTGTAGGCTGGTGATCTTCATTCTTTAGAAGACTGACGATATTTTCCCATGAGTTAGGAAAGACATGAGAGATATGTAGAGAACCTTTCGCGATTTCTTCCCGATCGTTCTCACGAGTAAACTCTTTTGCTAACCGGTTCATAAAGGTAATTTGCCCTTCCTCATCTAGTGCAATAATTCCCATATCCATCGCCTGCATCACAGCCGATCTTTCCTCAACGAGTTTCGCTATTTCATACGGCTCCAAGTTAAATGTTTGCCTCTTAATATTATGAGCTAAGAAAAGAGAACCAACTAATCCTATTAATAATCCCCATATAAGCGATAATAAAATATCATTACGATAATGCTCAACTAATGCTTGAAAAGTAGGTGTTAATATTCCTACAACCGAAACACCAACTTGTTTGACCCCTTCTTCATCCATAATAGGAACAAACGCCCTCACTGAGTATCCAAGTGTCCCCTTCGCCTTCGATATATAATCATGTTCAGCTAATGATGCACCTTCATCTCCACCAACAAACTCTTTACCAATTAAGCTTTCTGATGGATGAGAATAACGAATTCGATTCATATCAATAATGACAATATAATCGACATTTGTAGCAAGCCTTGTACGTTCAACAATAGGCTGAATAACTTTTGATCCATTCTCTCTGCCAATGTTATCCCGCATGACCGGCATTTGCGCAACCGTCCTTGCAATTGCCCTAGCACGTTCCCCTAGCTCCTTCTCAAGAGCATCTGAAATACTATATACCATTATCCAACCACTCGTAATGATTGAGATCGATACCACAATAAAAGACATAACCAACATCTTCGTACGCAAACTAACTCTCATTTATTCAGCATCCTTTACGGGACAGGGGGACAGGCACTTCGTCCCACTGAATCACTTTTTTATGACAACTAGCAAACTATCTCTTTTTATTCTGCCTAAAATCTAGTGAAAGTGCAAATATTGGGTGAGGGGCAGGTCAAGTGTCCCACTAGCAAAATATCTTCTAGGGACAAGGTGCCTGTGAACTGTACCCTTTGTCCCTGACCCCCTGACCTACCTTTTTTAAAATTTTCATGTAAGAATTAAAGGATATTAGTCGAATTTTATAGAATAAAGCATAGAATTGATAAGTAAAT